>NZ_JAUTAE010000003.1 GCF_030818415.1 Sphingomonas sp. SORGH_AS_0950 | reverse complement strand
GAACCGAAGACCGGATTGAAAGCCGAACGATCGGGAGCCTGCTCAGGCACGAACGAAAAGGATGGCAATGCACATCAGCCCCATTGATGCCCATGATTTCGGCGCCCGCGTCGGAGGGCTCGACATAGCTCGTCTGCAAGACGATACCACGCGCAAACAACTGCGGCACCTGCTTGCCGACAGAGGTCTGCTGATAATCCATAACGTGGAGCCTGATCATATTCTGCAGGCTAGTTTGAGCGAGGCTTTTGGCTTTGTGAAAGCCTACCCTGAGACCGAAAGCGTGAGATTTCGCGGGAGCCAGGTCCCTGCGATCGGAAAAATGACGAGCTCGCCCGGCGCCGCCACAGTAGTCGAATTCGGAGGACGGCGACTCGCCGGGTGGATGCCTTGGCACTACGATCAGTGCTACAATGATAAACCAAATTGTGCACGAACCTTGCGATGCGGCGAGCAGCCGAAATCAGGCGGAATGACCGGATTTCTAGACGGACGCGAACTCTATCGCCACCTCACGGAACCGTTGCGCGAAGCGATCGCCGAATGCGAGATCGTGTACCAGCACAACCTTTCGGTGGCCGACCTTCGCTACGGCGTTCCTGCGGGATTTCGCCTCGTGAGTTTGCCTCAAAGACAGTCAGCACAACCACCGTCGACCCCGCGTGTAGCCAGCCATCCAGCAATCCGGTACTGTACGTCCGGTGAGCCAATCCTCCATTTCTCACCATGGATGGCTACGGGGATCGCTGGGCGCCCGAAGCCGGAGGGCGATGCGCTACTCGACGCGATCGCACACGAGATTTGGCAACTCGCCGACACGCTAGCCTACTTTCACGAATGGACGCCGTCTGACATCATCGTGTGGGACAACCTGCGCATGCTTCATTCATCGACCGGCCACGATCCTTCGGAAAGCCGAACCATGTTTCGTAGCACGATTCACGCGGCATGACGCATGCGCATGCGGAACGCTCAAAGCCAAAAGGTATGGGACCGAGATGAACCGCTTGACCTACATCCTGCACGGTAGCTCCACGCATTGGACGAGGGCTCTGCAGTCAATGCGACACTACGTACCCGAGAGAGCGCTTCGCAAATACCTAACCGCTCGCAAAGCCAAGTTCGTTGACCCCGAATCGGATCGCCGAGGCGATGTCCTTACAGTTGATGACTCAACGCGGGCTGCCTATGAAACCTGCATGATCGCGCGCGAACTTGGTCATGCGATCACTCTCTTCGTCAACCCATCACAAGTTATTTCCGGGAACGACTATTGGTTCAGCCGTTTCGACGCTCTAGTCGACGGAAGAACGGTCCGAAGGTGCAACTTCCAAGGCGTCGCATATCAACTCGATCACAAAGAAGAACTGCGCACATTTCGCTTTGCAGTAAGGCCGCAGTTGCTGGTTGCTACTGAGGCTGAAGCGCAATGGCTGCTGGACGAAGTCGAGGCGGTTCTCGGGGCAGGAGAGGCACAAACTGGCGAGCACGCACGCTCTTTGTCGCGAGACGAATTTGACCAGCTATGCGAAGCGGGGGTGCGGATAGGAAACCATGGATGGGACCATCAGTGCATTAGTGCTTTAAATGCCGAGCAGCAGCGCGACAGCATAATTGCCGCTGGTGATTGGCTCAGGTCGACCTCAAAGCAGCCCGTGCGGGACTATGCTGTTCCTTTCGGCATCGAACGCCTCCATCCCGACGCACGGCCGGCTTGTTCCGGGACTGTCTATCAGGTCGATTCCGGCCTTCCGCCTAAGGCAGCAGACCCGAGCAGCCTTTTTCGCTTAAACTTGACACCGACGCTTCAGGAAACCTGACTGAAACGCTAGCACGGTACCGAGCTTATGAACGACGTGGCGGTCACTTGTCGCCTGAGCTGAGTCCAAACTTATACTTTAAGCCGATGAAGAATATTTGACCTGGAACGATCAGCGCAGTCCGTCGAACGAACGTATTCGAGGTAATGGTATCCCCATTATTTATCTGGCCAAAGATGTTCGTGAAGTTGGCCACGAGCTCACTCCGAGGCAAAATATCGTAGCTCGCCGACAGATTAATGGAAGAATATGCATCGCTTACTCCGTTTGAGCTGAGCGAGCGACTATATAATTGAGATCCGATCTGCACCTTACCTTTTGATTTGAAGTTCCACGTCAAGTCCCCTTTTATAATAAAACTATTCCTCTGGAGATCATATATGTAACGATCTATTATTATTGAGTTAATTTCATGAAATACATCTGCGCCAACGTCAATCTTTACTTTCTTCGATAGTCGCATGTTCAACGATGTATCAACTCCGAAATTTCTACCCTTAGAGGCATTCTGAAATGTCGAGGTAAGATAAGGTTGCGTTGGGTCAGATAATTTTAGAAGGTCTACAATCTCATCGCGGGACGTTTTAAAGTAGGCCTCGGCTACAAAATCGACAATATTGAAATTATGCTCGTATTTAGCAGAATATTTATCAATGTTTTCCGGTTTGAGCGCAGGATTTCCGACATTCGTGACCGTATTGACTACCAATCGAACTGGGGCGAGCTGGTCGACGTCGGGACGATTGACGCGCCGGTTGTAAGCGAACGCTATCGAATCGTTAATGCCTAGGTGAGAACTAACGACCGCACTCGGGCTCCATGAAGTGCTACCATTAGTGACAGACGATCCTGCGTCAACCTGCCGTATATTCCGGTCAACGTCTTCGAACCTCATTCCACTACGGATGGACCAGTGACCGATCTCTTTCTTTAACTCAGCATATGCAGCCAAGTAGTGCTCACGAATGCCTGTCAAAGATGCAACGGCCAAACCAATATTTTCACTACTTAACAGGGTAGACTGAGAGAATTTGATAACATCACGCGAGTTTTCTATTTCAGCTCCCGCTTTTAGTTCCAACGAAGATGACAGGTTGGCCTGATAGTCGAGCGCCGTCGTATACACTTTACCGTCCTGCAGCCACGATTGCATCAATCGCGAGGGCGCGTCGCCATCGTAGGCCGTGACGTCTGACGAAACCCGGTCAGTGATAGGGTTCTGGTAGGAGGCTTTGATCGAAAGTTTGTCGTCGGTCAGCAGCCTCGCGTGACTAAACTCACCTGTCAAAGTATAGTAATTATAATGTTGCTCGGCAATATCGTGGGTCTGAAAGGTTGTCCCTGGATCACCCGCTAGGCGGCTTATGAGCGTTGTCGAAGAATAGCGGCGAGGCCGGTATCGCAGCGCTCCCTCCGCAGACACACTCACTTTGGTGCGATCGGAGAGCGCGTAATCAGCGGAGAGGCCTCCGGTTAAGTTACGGTACGGAAAGAAGGTCGATCGGTGCTCGATCAGCCTTGCCACCTGCGTGCCGCCGATATCGAAAGTGCGCAGATCGACGTCGATGAGATCGGCCCGGATATCTTCTCGATAGCTTAAGGTCCCGCCAAACGTCCATTTACCGGCACCGATGGAACCGTCAAAAGACGCATTTCTGCGCTTGTGCGGCGTCCCGAGATTGGCCGAAAGGTCAGCTTTCGAAGCCGAGGCGGACGGTTTTTTAGTGATGATGTTGATTACCGTCGCCGCGCTTGATCTATATTCCGGCCCCGGTGATGTGATCACCTCGATGCGCGCGATCGTGCTGCCCGACATTGATTGCAAGGCGGCGCCCAGATTCCCACCGCGCATAGCTGGCGACGGCCGACCGTTAACGAGCACGAGCACGCCGTCACCGTGAAGTTTGACCCCGCCGTTGGCGTCAACGCTGACTGAAGGCAATGTCGCCAGAACGTCGGCTACGCTACCGCTTGTTGCCTGAAGGTTCGCATCTAAGTTATAAACCGTTCGGTCGTCTTTCTGAACGACAGGAGGCGTCGATCCAGTGACGACGATTTCCGGTTCGGCATGTTTGTGCGCAACGTCCTGCGCGCAGGCCTGGGAAACAGCCGAGAATGAGAGCCAAGCCCAAGCTCCGTACGTAATTGCGCACTTATACCTTTTGTCACGCAACGGCACACCAACAAATCCCCACAAATTGAAGGCGTTATTTAGACTTTTGAAGCCTAATGCGCTGAACATCTATAAATCACTTGCCCAAATTTCCAAGTGTAAAATATTTAATTTGATTCAAGTGCCGGCTTTTGCGAATATGGAATCATCCGGTCAAGCCTCCAGCACGTTTGTTTCCCAGATTACGGCGCCTAGGGTAATTAACCAATTGCACGCAGCCCCCCGCCGACTATGGACATCGTGGTAGACGGCAGTATACTCATGCGAACGAGAATAAAGGTGAACAACATCCGCCTTTCGGGAGTTTGCCCAATTTCGCTCCGCCGTTATATTGTCGCTGGCTTGGCGCTTATCTTCAGCGTTGGCTTTGCGGCCTTCGTCGCCCCCAAACATCGTGAGGCTGCCCTACCATCAAAGCAGACAAGCGCCGCCCAGCCGGATCGCCAGCTCGTTGGCGTTTGGACCCCGCCCGCCGGCTTGGTGCAGGAGCCAATTTGGCCAGGCGCCGCCCCCAACTCCTCGCTCGAACGCGGCAAGGCAGAGACGGTGCTGACCCGCTGGACGCCTGAGGCACTGGCTGGCGACACCTCTCAAGCGGTCTTCAATGTCTCGATCCCAACGATGACGATCTTCCCGCCCAAGGGACACAGCACCCGTGCGGCGATAGTGGTCTTTCCGGGTGGCGGTTTTTCCGCCGTCGTCATCACATCCGAAGGTACCGAGATTTGCAAATGGCTGGCTGAGCAGGGTATCACCTGCATTCTCTCTAAGTACCGAGTGCCCTACACGGGGCACCATTGGGACGAGAACTGCAACTGCGGGGTGGTGCCAGCGTCGCCCAATGCTCTGCAGGACGCTCAGCGCACGCTGCGCCTCGTTCGGTCGCGCGCGACCGAACTGGGAATCGATTCGACAAAGATTGGTGCGATGGGCTTTTCTGCTGGCGGCTATCTCACGGCCCAGGTTAGCAACATTTTTAAGCTCGCGTACCGCCCCGTTGACAAGATTGACCAAGTGAGTAGCCGTCCCGATTTTGCCATAGCCCTCTATCCTGGCCACATTTGCCGTCCTGGCCGCCGTATTGACCCTGACTTGCACGTAAGTAGGTCTGCCCCGCCGACCTTCCTCGCGCAGGCGTGGGACGACCAAGTCGACGATATCTGTAACGCTCTGCTTTATGCCAATGCTCTAGACCAAGAAGGCGTTCCTGCGGAAGTCCATCTTTTCGCCCGGGGCGGACACGGGTTCAATTTGCGCAAGGGTAAGAACGCCTCCGCCCCATGGCCGACGTTACTCCAGTCATGGCTGCGCTCGATAGATATTATCGGTTAAGAGCGCTTAGCCTATAGAGCCGCCGCGTTACGATTGCACTAAAAATTGCGCAATGCTAAGACGTATTGCGCAATTTACGATCGGAATTTAACTATGACAGTCTTCGACGAAATGCGCTGGCACTGGCCTAGTGATTTTGCGGACCTCCATCAACGATTCCGCAGTGCAACACCTTTCCCGCACATCGTTCTCGACAACATCTTTCCGCCGCAAGTCGTCTCGTCGCTGTACGACGAGATTCCGCAGGCGAGCGATGAAGCCTGGATTCGGTGGGGCGGTGGCAAACCCGAAACATGCAATGTGAAATTCAAGAAGCGGGGCCTGTCCGATGTCGCGCGAATGCCCGAGCCAATTCGACGCATGTTTGCAACCTTGACTTGTGATCGCTTCGTCACGGAGCTCAGTGCGCTTACGGGCACCGGGGATCTTGTCATTGACCCAAGCTTCAGCGGCGGCGGAGTGCACTGTTCAGGACAAGGCGCCGCGCTACGAGTGCACGCTGATCCAATTCGCCATCCGGATCCTGGCGCGTATGATCAGGCGATCAACCTCATTCTCTACATCAACCCGAACTGGGAAGAGCATTTTGGCGGTGAGCTTGAGTTATGGTCACGTGATTGCCAGCAATGTGAGACCTCAATCGCTCCCCTTTTCAACCGCTTGATCGTCTTCCAAACAGATCGGACAACGTTCCACGGCCATCCAAGACCGAACCTATGCCCACCGGACCAGTATCGTGCGTCGCTCGCGGTATATTATTACGTCAAACGAGATAAGATAGTGGATATCGTCAATAACCGACCGATCTGGCGATGATGCGCCTCACGCCCGGTTAACCTTACGAAATAGGTCCAGCGTTCTTCTTAATGGCTGCTCGGCCCAACATAGGCCTGGAGGTATTACTATAGATTCAAGGATTTCTATATAGCGAGAGATATATTTGGCAAAACCGGTGCGTGACTCGGGAAGTTGCGAAAGCCAGCTGGCAGAGCACGGGGTTTTACTCGTCACACTGATAATACGATCGAGGTGGAGATCCACAAAGCCGAGGGTTTCGGCAGCCCTCGAGGCATCAGTATGCTCGACGAGATCCGGGCATTTCAATAAGGCACGGCGCGTCAAACCGTGATTGTTCGTGCAATAGCGATACCGAAACGCCTCGGCTTTGCCGACGCCATCTGCCGCCATGGAACCGGTGACCGTAAAGGTCGTGACGTTGCTCGCAAGCCGGACAAATGGAAATACTACCGCGTCGACCAAGTTGATATTAATTGATGCTACATACGCCCCCAAATCCGGGGAGAACCAATCATCGTCGTCATGGTAGAAGAGCAGCATGTCATCCGGAGGCAGGTTGTTCACAATATCACTAATCTGCAAGCTATCAACGCGAACCGCGCCCTCGACGCGGGCAAGGTTTTCATTTGCGATAGCGCATAGCTCGGCGCGACAGGCAAAGTACGACACCCGCGAAAGTACGTTCCAGCGCTCGATGAACTGCGGAATCCTTCGATCGAAACGAGTGTCATGAAATGGGAAATAGCGTTCCGCCGCTATGAAGCCATCCGTTTCATAATCAACCGCGAGGCCTTGCCAAGCGGGCGAAGCACGGCGAGCGAGAACGACCTTAACCGTCATGCGCGCAAGACTTTCGCCCAGCCGAAATCACTGATCGAAGGCCGAATGCGCCGAGCAACACCTGGATCAAGCGGTTTTTTTGACCGACGGCTCAATCTTACCTCGCAATTTAGGGTGAACGGCCAAATAATTAACATTCCGGCGGATATCGCCAGAACGCCGGGGATCGCGACACTTCACTATAGTTATACATCAGTTTTTGCTCGACAATTCCTCTATCCGCAACCGTTTTTTTGACCAACGGCGAATTCAGCAGTAGTTGGTGCCACAGTCAATCAGTTTCACCTTGACACCCTCCCTCGCTAGGTTATGCTTGGCATAACGTGGGTATTATAGAGACTTGCCTGTTATAAGGTGATCTTCATACGATGCTAACTCCAGAGCAAAATTCCTACGATGGCTCGAAGTACAATGCCGGTCTCGATAAAATCGACGAGGCCGTTATAAGCTCACATTTTATGCAGAGATTTTCTAGCGACAGAAACTTCAATTTGTATAGCGACGAGGATTTCAAGAAGAAAAAGGTGATAGTTTCCCCGGAGTTTGTAGATCAATTTTTGGCAGTTTTACTCAAGGCCTCAAAATCTTTCTCAGAGCACCGCGCGACACGTGCGAAATTGCGCGCTGCGGAATATTTTCGTGAATATGGTGTGGCGCGGCCAAGCGATCTAAATGCGGCGCACTTTGTGGCCGAATTCATTTTCGATCGCAATTTTTCTCGAAAGACGGTGAAGTTCCATTCGCGCCGTCTTCTGGCAGACATGATCGCCCAGCGCATCGCCACTGGGCAACTGATTTCGCTCGTCATACCGGCGCTGCCTTTCAAACTACCCTCTCCTTTGAAGTCCCGTGGTTCAAGTCCAGATCTTGCAGAGGTCAACTTTCTTCTCCAGCTGTTTGAGATTTCCTGCGGGATTGACTTACTCTACCGCGAAATGCGACCAGAATCATATGGGCCGCTCTCTCGATTCTACGTGATATGCGATGGCAGGCGCTTCAACACATTGGTCGGCGTATCCGACGCAGTCGTGGGGCGCTACGGAGAGCGGGTCAAGGCTTGGATCGATCGGTTAGGGATATCCAATTTCATCGAGATTGTAGATTACCGCGGCCTGCTTCAGACCCGGCTACCGCCCGATCTCTTGGCTGAGAAGGTAGCAATCCGCGACACGGCAGAAGACACATACGCCGATCTCATGTGGCCCATCTTCGATCCGGGCCAATTGCGCCAGAGCCTAAGCATGAGTTCGTTTCTCGAGCCTGATCCGGAAAAGCTCAATCCGGAAGGGCGATTTAGTTCGCTATTTCAGTCGCTTATGTACACGATTCGCTACCAATGCCTTGAGGACATTGCATCGCTGATGCCTGGGGCGGCACTATCGAACTATGACAATCTCTATTACAAACTTGCTGCTCATTTCTTTGAATGTTACTCGAATACAGCACCCTGCACGCTTGAGGACGTACAGTATCAAGCGCGCGCAGGACGGGGTCTATCAGGTTCGGCGCTTGAAGCGCTGAGACGGGCAATGCTGGGCGAAGTATGGCAGGCCACGATTCGTTACATGGCCGAGATCAAAAGTGACCGTGAACTTTCGCACGAGCCAATTACAACTTGCTTTCCGGATGCGATTCGCTGGACAATCCATGCGAAGCGAGGACAAATCGCGATCTGCACACCCACGACACTCGGGATTTCGGTGCAGGCCTGGGCCGGATCGGCAGTTTTCAAACGCGCGAAGAAGAACCGCACTCAGCTATGCACGCTACCGGTGATTGCCCTCGAAGGAGCGGGCGCTATACCTGTCATCGTGCAAGACGCAGCCGGTATCTTTGGACTAGGCGATCAACCGCTTTTCTACGTATATCCCGACATCGCCGAGCCAGGTTGGAACTTATCAATTGGCGACCTGACCGATTCGCTCGTGCGCTCGAGAGCGGCGTAACTTGCCGAGCGACTTTACTGGCTGGCCCTTTCCGCGACCGAAGGTGCTAGACGGCGCAACGCTGACGTTGGAGCCACTCGAGCCTAGTCACCGTAATCAATTGCGTGAGGCGGCGGCGATAGACCCGTCAATCTGGACCTACTTCCCCAAGCAGTTCAACGGCGCCGGTGACAACTTCGACCCGTGGTTCGATGCTAGCTTGCGACGGAGCGAAGCTGCCGAACATTATCCCTTCGCCGTAAGGCGTAAAGCAGACGCGAAAATCATCGGCACTACACGGTACTACGACATGGCGGCGATTCATCGTCGGCTGGCGATCGGATCTACCTGGTACGTCCCCGAGGCCCGTGGCAGCCTCGTCAATTTCGAAGTGCGGTTATTGACATTGATGCACGCCTTCGAGGTGTGGAGCGTAAACCGAGTCGAACTGATAACCGACCCCCGCAATCTAAGTTCGCGGGCGGCAATGAAACTGCTAGGTGCCAAGCAGGAAGGAATTATCCGTAATCATTTAATTTATGAAGATGGCCGGGTGAGAGATTCAATTCTGTTTAGCATTGTTTGTAACGAGTGGATCAATGTTCGCCAGCGCTTGGTCAATAGACTAGACGGATACCCACCAATTGCTAAGCCGTTTCGCCCCAAAGGTTCCGGCGTTCGCGAATGAGTATGGCTTCGCCATTGGCCTTCACATCTGATAGCGAAGAACATCCCAGAAGTTGCAGGGTGTTGACGATCTCAGCGCGCAGGAGCGAGATCGCGTTGGTAACGCCTCGTTGCCCGCCGATTGCTAGCGCCCACAACGTTGCACGGCCGAACAGCACCGCGTCCGCCCCGAGCGCTAGCGCTTTAACGACGTCGGTGCCGCGCCTGAATCCTCCGTCGACCAAGATCGGCACGCGTCCGCCCACAGCCCGCACGATGAAAGGCAGGGCAGCGATCGTTGAAATCGTTCCGTCGAGCTGACGGCCCCCGTGATTTGAAACTATGATCGCCGTCACACCGGCCTCTAGCGCATAGGCGGCATCAGCCGGGTTCACGATACCTTTGATTATTACCGGCAATCGGCTCATCTCAACGATCGCGCGAACTTCTTGCCAAGTTGCCGAAGGATCGGGTCGGGCGCCTGGAAACGAATGGATAGGATTATTGTAATCGACTGCCTGACCTTTGGTAAAGTTACCGGCGGTAATTGATGTCGGTAGCGTGAAGCCGTTGGTTAGATTGCGATCACGCCGCCCCATCGCCGCGCATCCAGCGCTCAAAACGATGGCTTGGAAACCCGCTTGCTCGGCACGGCGAATCAAGCTTTCAGTCAGCGTCCGATCTTCCAACAGATAAGTTTGCAACCATAGCGAGCGCTTCCCTCGCGCGCTGGCAAGTTCTTCGATACTGCGGCTCGACAACATGCTGACGACCATCGGAATGCCTGCTTCCCCCGCCGCCGCAGCTGTCGCCGCTTCGCCTTCGGGGCAGACTAACTCGTGAAATGCCGAAGGGCTGAGGCCGACAGGGAGCGAAAATTCGCCGAGCGCTCCTTGCCAACGGATGTCGACCGCCGACACATTGCGGAAAGCGAACGGCGCGAAGCGGATCGCATCTATGTCCCTGCTGTTCGACGCGCATGTAATTTCGTCGCCTGCACCGCCGTCGATGTAATCGAACAACTTTGGATCGAGCAGTTCCTTCGCTTGGCGCTTAAAATCCTCAATCTTAATGACACCGGTCTTCGCCGGATCTTGAGTGACTGATGGCGGGCCATCGCCCTCCGCATTTTGCAGAGGCCGTCCCTGATCGCGGCCAATCTTCCGCCAGTGCTCATATCCTGATGCCAACTCACCACGACGCAATTGGTCGACAACGTCGGGGTTGGCGGCCAGGTATGACCGCTCGGAGAATTCGGGGGTGGCGACTTCGGAGTCCAGATACGCGGTCAAGAACGTCCGGACGACCTGACCGACAATTTCATCTGACACGTGCCGGCAATCGGCTTCGTAGGCCTGACCGCGCGGGGACATCGCCACCATGTCGTAACTCGGGAAGTAGTCTACATCGTCATGCGTTCGCGCGAACATCTCCGCAGCTACGCGGAGCGTAGCCTTGGAATTCATGTTCGCCACGATGATGTCGCTCCCAGAAAATGTCTCCGACATTGGCACGGGCGATACCGAGATGATCATTCTTGCTTGACTGTTATGACACAAAACCAACCGCCTTACTTTCTCCAATTCGGCAATATTGTCGACGACATCAGTAACACACAGTTCGTAACGCCCCGGATCGCGACGAACACTAGCAAAGCTAGGCGCGGCATTGAGATGCCGGCCAGACAAATTATCGAACCACACCTCGATAAGACCCAGCGTTAGGACAACCAACGAAGCATTACGCAGCCGCGCGAAATAGTCCCGCATCAGATAATCACGGCGCTCGATAGCGCGCGCGAGTGAAACCGGCGCGACGAACGGCGAGAGTTGCAGGTCGAGCCACCCCCCATTATGATGCTCGAAATAGGATTCATCGAGTGTCGGAGGCTCGAGCGACCATTCAAGTTCGTTGCGAACTGAATGCACTGTGAACTTGTTGACGAAGCCATTTACGCGGTTGGGCCATTCCTCAGGCGGACTGACGATCCCACGGCTGAGCACGTCAATTCCGTAGGGAAGGAGATGCTCCTCGATATTGCGCGCAAAGCACGATCCGAGACAGAATACCGCATCGTCAGCTGACATCGAAAACTTAGGCGTAATTGTGGCTTCAACGAACGGCTTAGCAAACCGATCGATCTGCCGTTTCCACCGCGCATTTGGCGCCCGTGCCGCCGCCTCCCAAGCTGCCGTCCCTGATATCGACCTAACTGTCATCGCGTGTTCCTCGTTATGCAATGCTGATAATCGTGCCGCCTGCAACTTTGGTTCGACAATTTTATTCGTTCATCATCGACAAGGCGATGGACTTGGTGGCAAATAAGGCAATGACGGTTGATGGCCAAACTATCGCGAAATCCGCTTTTAAGCGGCTGTTCGTTGACGATTGTGAGATCACGGCCGCGGGAGCTGACTGCGCATTCTTCGAGATGTCCGGAGAACGTGCGGCTCCGCCCATCTTGGAGCGGATTAGCGCAGCGCTTGCGGTTGGCGATCCGCTGTCGCTTGTCCGCGTGGGAAACGGCGAGGGTAACGCGATCGCTTTGATAGAGGGCAGACCTTCTCCGACTCTCTTCGACGGCTTCGATTTTGAGTTCGGCAGCCAGAACGGCTGCTCGATTGCGCCTGACCTCGCTGTACCCTTCTCGCGCCTCGTGTTCGATGCCATTATTGCTGCCGATATCCAGGGGTACCGGATCGGCCGCTTCGATGAACGAGCAGTTGCCTGCGAATGCCTCGTTAGCGGCAAGACCTCGCCAGCGCTGGGTATAACCTACGCCCGTTCGCTGTTTGCGAGGCAAGTTCGATCGGGCAACTCTGGCTCGAAATGGTTCACGAACGCTTGGATTCACTTCGATCTGATGCAGCGCTTCGACGAATTGATCGCGAATGCAGCGAAAGTGGTAATCATTTCGGGACGAGGCGAACTCGCTCCCCGGTTTAAGGATCGCCTTGGTTCGCGCTTGGCGTGGTTTGCCTCGGTTCCAGTCCAAGGCTTCGCCCCGCCATCGCTCGCAGCTTCGCACTACGCAATGTTTCCCAGCGTGCGAGACAGACTCAGACGAGCAGACCTGCGCGGCACGCTCGTGTTGGTAGGGGCGGGATTGTTTGGAAAGGTTTATTGTAACGATGCCCGCAAAGCGGGGGGGGTCGCGATCGATATGGGTAGTGCGTTCGATCTCATGGCGGGATTTGCGACACGACCTGTGCACAAGCAGTTCGACCTCTCGTCGATTAATTGGTGATGGCGAAGCCAGACTCGTCGGGGAATGCACGCAGCTGATCCACGACTGTCATGTAGATGGGGATTGGCGGCATACGTTTGTAATCGTGCTCAAGCTTCAACACGCCTCCCGCTTCTTCGCCGACTTGGCGAAATCCCGCGAACTTGTAGGTAACGAGCATTGGTTGATTGCGCCCAGTAGGAACAAAATCGGCGCGCAAGGTTACCCCCCGTAATCGCGCAAAGCGCAGTACGTATCCTAGTAGTACCGATCCGACTCCACGCGATAGTACCCGGCATGACATGATGAATAACTGGATGGTCCAGGCTTTTCCACTCGTTTCTATAAGTGACAAGCCGATCGTTCCACTGCTGCCAAAACGATCGCTGAGCTCGGCAACTAGGACGATATGATAGGGCGAGGCGCAAAGTGTTTCCAACTCTTCGATTGAATAAGTCCGTCCACCGGTATTGAGCTGGTTGGTTCTCAGCGTGAGTTCGTACGCGCGCGCAAGATCTTGCGGGCTGGCGCGGCGGACAGTCAAGCGCATATCAAGGGACGCAAGAAACCGATCCCGCGCGCCTTCGAATGACTCTTCGGCGGCCTTCCGCGCTCCATCTGCCTGATACATCGACCGTCTATTACTCGAGTCGACGGTGACGAACCTGGGATTAAACTCGGGCAACGTGAGAATACCTGGGAGTTCAACGGCATCGTAGACACTGACCTCGGGCAGCATGAAGCTGATCTCTGCGCGTTCGGCGGGTTGATCGTCAATAAAAGCAAACGTATTGAGGCCGAGGCCAAGCTTTTCTGCGATTATTGCGATGGACTTTGCCTTGCTTTGCCAGCTGATCTGCGGGTGTAGAAAGTAGTCCGCGATACCTAGGCATTCCAGGCGCCGCCAAGCAACCGCGTGATCATTCTTGCTCGCGACCGACTGTAGAATCCCACGACGGTCGAGATTCCGCACAACCCGTTCGGCTTCAGGCAATAGACACTCGCCGCCGCCTTCCAGCAAGGTGCCCTGCCACAACGTGTTATCCAAGTCCCAAACAAGGCATTTAATGTCCGCCCTAGTCATGGAGCCATGGCCTTTGCAGCGCGTAAGATGCGAGCGAAACCTGGTGAATTTCGCGCGTACCCTCAATGATTCCCGCGACCGTTGCATCGCGAAGGTATCGCGAAACTGGAAAATCGGGTGAGCAGCCGTTGGCGCCGAGGAGCGCAACGGCATCGTTCGCGACCTTGATCGCCGCCGTAGCATTGTAATATTTTGTGAGTGCTGTCTCGGCCGCCGCCCGTGGATTCTTGGTTGCACGAAGCGCAGCAACACGTTCACAGAGCGCCCGAGCGCTGGTCACCGCAACCAGCCCATCGGTCAGTATGCGGCGTACTAACTGATGCTGTGCAATTGGCCCGCCGCCCTGATGCCGCTGCGTTGTATAGTCGGCGCAAGCATCGAGACACGCCCTGATCGTTCCGACTGATCCGCAAGCGACTGAAAAGCGGCCGTGGTCGAGCGCTGTATTAGCAACGAAGCGTATGCCTGCACCTACCGTGCCAATGCGGTTCGCTACCGAAACCCGTACATCTTTGAAGCGCAGCGTCGCAATCTCGCTCCCGCGAGTGCCGAAGACGTCGACCGTGCGCTCTATTTCGAATCCTGGGCTGTCACGCTCCACGATGAGCGCCAAAGGTTTGCCGTCGCACATCGCAAAGGTGAGGAAGCGGTCGGCGATCGCGCCGAAACTGCACCAGACTTTCTCACCGGCAAGAATATACGCATCGCCTGCCTCGACTACTCTCGCCTTGATTGCGTTGGCGTCGCTGCCAGCGCTCGGTTCCGTCAGGGCGAAGGCTATGATCGAAGTGCCGTTCGCTAAGGCGGGCAGGAATCGCGCCCGCTGTTCTTCGGTGCCGTGCTTGAGCAATGCTTGAGCCGACATATTGTGGACCGTGAGCAACGTCCGCGCGGAGGCGCAGCCCCAACCGAACTCCTCGACTACGCGGGCATATTCCCTTGGTCCGATCCCGCCGCCACCCCACTGCACCGGCAGCGCGATACCGAGCCAGCCTTCACTACCAATTAAGCGACTGAGGGCTTCGGGAAAGCATTGATCACGATCGATTTTCCGGGCTTCCGGCTCGACGTGTTCTTTGACAAAGCGTCTTGCCCGATCGGCAACCTCGTTGAAAGCAGAACTAACGACTTCGTTCATCTCTCAACGCTCGGGATAATCTTGCTATTAACAAATCTGTCAAGCGCAGCAATAGAGCAGAAGTTATCAATATCGAGATCGTCTCCATCCACCTCCAAACCAAACTCCTGCTCGACAAAACTAACCAGCTGTAGGCCAAAAAGTGAATCGACCAATCCAAGCTCAAAAATGTCTTCGTCATCATCCAGAAGCTGCATTACCACCCCTTCTATGTAGCTTTTGATCCTTTCGCGAGTGTTCATCGGCACACCTTTCAAGCCCTTACCTTGTATTCGAAGAAGCCGATCCCTGACTTGCGACCAAGTATACCTGCAGCAACCATTTCGGCTAGCAGTGGGTTAGGAGCAAAGCGGGATTCGCTTGTGTATTGCTGAAGCACTTCGAGCGACCGCTTTATCGTGTCGAGTCCGATGAGGTCGGCGGTGGCCAACGGCCCCATCTTATGGGCGAAGCAACCGACGAAAATTCGATCAATATCTGCTGCGCTCGCCACGCCTTCATGGACCAAAGCGATTGCTTCGTTGATCGTCAGCATGAGCACCCGGTTGGTGACAAAGCCAGGGCTGTCATTAACGACGATCGCATCCTTGCCGATTTCCGCAAGAAAGGCGCGAGCAGTCCTTACCGTATCCTCGCTGGTATCGGAACTGCGGATCACCTCGACAATGGCTTTCTGGGGGACCGGGTTCATGAAATGCATGCCTATTAAGCGTGAACGGCAGGTGAGGTAGGCGGCCAAGCTGCCAATCGGTATTGCTGAGGTATTCGCCGCGATAACACAATCGATGCCTACTAATCTATCTAGTGCACGATAGACCTTACTCTTTATTACAAGGTCCTCTGTTACATTTTCAACGATAAACTTAGCAGATGCAAGTAACGTTAAGTCTCTGGTAAACGTTATCCGGCCGACCGTTTCATATATTCCAAGACTCGGTCTGATACGGTTCATCATCGCGGCAAGCTTAAGCGAACGGGTTATCCGAGTTTTTGCCTCACCGAGAGCACACTCGTCAATGTCAACGAGCGTAACTGCGTGGCCAGTTTCAGCCAGCACCTGCGCCAGGCCTTGCCCCATCAAGCCAGCACCAACGACGCCAACGGTCGGGAATTTTAGGTCCATAACATGGGGCTTCCTAACTTCGAGCATTTGAGGACGCTGGCAACAAAGCCAAATCGCTCATTGCAATGTTTGCTATTACCTCGGCCCCGCTCATGTCTATCTCGCCACGGCGGTCACGGGTTGGCTTCGATCTCCCGGCTAAACTTTTCGCGAACTCTCCAGGGAGCTCGGCAACGGTCGACGCGACGCGAATGTCGATAAACTCGGACAGCTTACGTGCATGCTTAATTTGCTCATCAAGCTCGCTGCGACGCAACGGCACGCAGATCAACGCTGCATCGCCCTGAATCGTCTCAAGAATCGAATTATAGCCGCCTGCCGTTATTACAATGTCAGCAGCAGCATGAAGCATCGACATGTCATTCGCTGTACGATGGATTCGTACGCGCGATCCATATTTCGCCGCCAGCTCCCGGTTATCTAGTCGGAGGTTTGACCGGGGCCCAATCACGATGTCGAATGCGAATTTCGGATAGTCTTTCACCAACGCGACCGATGCGCGAATCGTCTCCTCGCCGGTCTGGCCACCTCCCGCCGAGGCTACGACCCAGACATCGTTGCCATGCAGCCCCCTCGCCGCACGTCGCTCAGCGATCGCGCATCCCGAAATCGGCCGGGCGACGTAACCGGTTTCGACGATCTTCGCACGAACTTCGGCGGGCAAATCGCGGCCTTCGCCGAATTGCACAATCCTGCGATCGGCGGCAACGAAAATCCGGTCGTACTTCATCGCCAGCGCAGCGCCAGCCCTTCCGCCAAAGATCAGCGCGTCGAGATCTTCGGTTTCGTTGAGCACACCGCGGGTCACTAGGTATTTTAGGCCGGGCGCCCCCTCGATGACGTCGGCGAGTTCGTCTCGTGCACCCAGCGGCAGATGGTCAACGAATATCACGTCGGGCCGGAAAGCGTTCATGATGCCTGCGATCATGGTGCGCCGGATCGATACCGCTTCCTTGACGCTCACTTCTAGAAACGGCTTGCGAGACCAGTAGCGCGCCCTCTCCTCAATCAACCCGTCCCAAGCTGGAAGATGGACGTACTCGCACGTCTCGGGCACGAACCATGTTGCCGCATCGCGATGACCGGTCACGATCAGACAGGAGAACGGTCCCTGCATCCGCTCGGCGATCCGGCACAACCGGCGCAGGTGGCCAAGCCCGACACCACCGTCGAAAACGAAGAAGATCGCCCGTCTCTGGGCAATTTTCGTCGACTGCGGCGAAGAGCCGTCACGTTCTAGTTTCATGGGCAGCTACTCGTTGTGCAATACAATGCGACGTCGCCGCGCACGTAGACTGGTGCGCGATTTCACTCTCACAATACTGCACCATTTGTCGATCCTTTCACACCTCTGGAATCATACTGCGCTTTCGATTAACATATTCACTGCGATTCACGAGTAACCACGCAAGCTGCCGCAAATGTTCCAACGTCGACGGATCTATTTTCATGTTGCGCATGATGGACTTAGTCCATCGCATCTGGTCTGGATTGATTTCACGATCGATGTGGCCGTCCCGTACTGCGATTTCGTATAATTCCGACCCGGGAAAAGGCACAACCGCGAAAAATAGGGCGTAGTCTAGTCCCTCCTCGACATTCCGCTTGGCCATGGTGATGGTGTCAAACACCTCCTCGATTGACTCGTCCGGATATCCAATCATGTAATTCCCAGACACGCTGATGCCATGATCGTTAAACGTTCTGATGAGATCTGCGGTATTGGTGTCCGCAATCCTCCACTTCGACGACGCATATTTATTAACAAGACGTTGCGATGCCGACTCAAACGGTAGTGCCAGGGACTTGAATCCCGCCTCAGCCAGTACTTCGATTAATTCGGTATCTACTTGAAGTTTATCGGTTCCTTGCTTGCCTCGATGTAAATGGCATATGTTTATACCGTTTACGTCAAGCAGCTTGAGTCCTAGGTCGCGCACCATGCGAAATATCTCAATCGCGCGGCGCTTCTTCATGAAAAGGCTGTCGTCTTCAATGAAGACGTATTCTACGCCCATGTCCTTAAGCGTCTGAAATTCTCTAAAAACTCGCTCGACCGACTTCATCCGAAAAGCGCCGATATTCCCGTAGTCAGACCCAGCCTGCTCCTTCGAAATGTGACAGTAAGCGCACCGGAAGGGGCATCCACGTGAAGTCTGCAGTGATGCGTAGCGGATCGTCTGACCTTCGGGGAAATTGCCGCCGTGGGGACGAGAAATTGCCCAGTATTGCTGCATCGGCAAAAGGTCCCACGCAGGCATCGGCAACCCATCCAGGTCCTTAATGGCTGGCGCCATCGCAGTCTTTCGCTCGTGACCATCTTCGTCGAGAAAGGCGATTCCAGGTATTGTTGCCAGCGATCCTTGTCCTTGCAACACCCGGCCGAGTTGCGTCACTGTAACCTCTGCCTCTGACATTGCGATCATGTCGACCCCTGCAGCAAAGAATCTGCCGCGCAGGTTGCGTGCGTTGACACCTCCCGCAATGACAAGCTTGTCAGGGAAACAGGCGCGAATTTGCGACACCAGCTCGAGGCATGGCGTCGTTTGCGGCGTGAAAATCGACGAAAGCCCAACGACGTCGTACTTTTCAACGATTTTAAGGATGCTTTCGGCGGCTAGGCCAACGCGGAGCAGCCCGTTGTCCTGCTCCACGACGTTGTGGAAGCTCTCCTTAAGCGGCGATCTATCAAAACCGACGGTACAGTCGAGAATATCGACATTAAACCCCGCCTCTCTCAGCGCCGCGGCGAGGTAGGCCAGGCTCAGCGACCCGTCGGGCTTGACGACCTCACCATGCGAGAACTGCAAAGGGGGATATAGAAGAAGGAAGCGCGGCGACGCGCACTTCGCCGCTGCAATTTTCTGTTCGACAGCGACGGTCCGGGCGGAATGCAACATTCCCTCATCCTTTTTTACATGGCGAAGATGCTTTTGTATAATTGTTCTGTCAACCACCGTAATTGTCTTGGCATGTCGGCGATTCTAGGCGATATTGAAAGCGCGAATCCCGTTTTGTTCTTCTTATCATTCTTGTCATATTGGTGGCCTACGACAAGTAAACGATAGAATTAGAACGGAAATGCGCTACCTTTGTAGTTGGAGGATGCCATGACATCGGCGCGCCCCAAGACTGATGGTACTCACGGATTCACGCAACCCAGCGATGAACGCGTCAGAGCCGAACCGGCGGTTGCTCGCATACAAGCGCGCAAACCGATTGTTCTTGTCCTAGGTATGGCTCGGAGCGGGACATCTGCCACTGCACGGGTACTCGCCGAATGCGGCGCAAGATTGCCAAAGAATGTGCTGCCGGCCAACCGCCACAACCCAACCGGCTTTTGGGAGCCGACGGCGGCGGTGCGAATCAATGCACGGATCCTCGCGGCGAGCGGATCCAGTTTCTTTGATACAACTTTGCGCGTGGACGACATTGGGGATACTTCAATCCGAGAGCAGTTCGTTGAGGAGATCACCAATTTCCTCATCGATAGCGATGCGAACAACGACTCTTGTCCGCTTATCGTAAAGGATCCCCGCATAAGCAATCTCTTGCCAATTTGGCTCGATGCCATTGCCCTTGCCGGGCTCGACCCGCGCATCGTTATTCCCGTAAGGCCGCCAATCGAAGTCGCCATTTCACTGAATCACTGGAAGGGCGTTTCCCTGAAACATTCAGCCGAGCTCTGGCTGAAGTACAATCTCCTTGCGGAGCGGGGAACTCGACATCTTCCGCGAAAATTCGTGGCCTATCGACGCTTGTTGGAGGACTGGCGAGCAGAATTGGTGTCCATTGAAGCAGTTTTAGGCTTGGCGTTACATCCCAGCGAACAGGTTGAATCGTTTCTCGATCCCTCCCTGCGGCGCGCTAGGCCTGAGCAGAATGGCGGTGAGCTACTCAATGTGCCTTGGCTCAACGAAATCGAGCGCGAGCTTGAAAAGGCATGCGGCACGGTTGCCCCCGACCAATCTGTCCTCGACGCAGCATATCGATGGATCGGTGACGCGCAGACCGCGGGTGAGCTGCGAACGGTACGGAAGTTCGGCACCGATTTCGGAATAACGTGATTCACTTACATGACAATGCTAGATCTATGTGCTGTTGAATCATCGTCATTGGCCGGAGATATTTCATGACGATAGCCAACTCTAATTCAACGTACAAGCGCAACATTTCTACCGGTAATTTCGATGGAGTACTGCCATCGAGAGATTTTGTTCGTCGTATTTCTCGACGTAATCCAGCATTATCTACCTTTAAAGTTTGCGCCTATATTGGCTCGTTGACGTTTTTCATCTGCCTTTACCTTGCGCATTCTAATACTTGGACCGCTCTCTCGGCGATTTTTGGTTTGGGCGTGACATTAGCTCATGGTGTAGAGCTGCAGCACGAGGCGCTTCACGGAAATCTCTTTCAATCGTCGCGACTAAATCGCTTATGCGGAACGGTGCTCGGTATGCCCCTGCTCATTTCATACACGCACTATCGCTCATATCATTTACATCATCACCGGTCCGTGGGTGGGCCGGACGACGAAGAAATCGTGAACTACGCGCCCTTCATGCTAACCAATCCCGTTGCCTTCGCCGTGAGAGCGTGGAATCTACTACGCATTCCAACGTTTATGGTGACGTTTCTCAAGGCGCTTCAAAACGAGTATCCAGAAAAAATTCCGGCAAAGGAGCGCGCGACGTTCGCCCGCGAGTACCTCTTCCTCATGCTTGCGTTCGGATCGGCGGTATTTTTGTCACTGTGGTACGAAAGCACATTGGTGCTCGTCTTATGGTTAGCACCATGGCTGCTAGTGGCTGAACCGCTACACTTCTTGATCGAAATCCCCGAGCATATTGGCTGTGAGAGGATGAGCCCCTCTATCCTCCGAAACACGAGGTCATACAAGGCTAACTCGGTTTGGCGTTACCTGATTAATCACAACAACTATCATATTGAGCATCATCTTTATCCAGGCGTTCCCTCGCATCGGTTACACGTGTTGCACGATTACGTTCGCCGTGCTCGTGGGCACTGCAATGCAACCTATGGCGAATCGCTTGGTGAAGTGATCGCCACGGTTCGCCGCCTATAGCGCAGTTCGGCCAACGATCGGCAGGCATTCGGTCGACCTTAACATGGTCGAACTTTTGCGGCAGGGGGCATTCTTCGAGCCGGTCGTTTTGAGTAGGTGCGAACATTAGCACAGATACTCAATAAAATATGACATGCCCATCATCTTAAATAATAACCGTTTTTTGGCTTCCACAGATATCAAACATCCAGATAAGCCAAATATGACTTGGCAGTATTCTTTTATTGCCCTGGCCTTCCCAGCGTGACTCCCCTTCTGTTAAAAATTCATTGACATTCCCTTTTGCGCATTGCATTAGATGATTGCCCCACAATAGAGTGGAGCAACCCCTTGGAAGGAAGTTTCAATGAGCGTTGTAGTCTCAGCTGAACTTGCGCAAATGACTGAGGAAGTCACGTCGTCGAAAGTGGTCGAGCTTACCGACATCGAAATGGACGCGGTTGCCGGTGGCATGCTCGCTATGAGCAGGGAAAAGCCAAGGGCGGTCTAATCGATCGGCGCTTCGAGTTTCTCGAACGATGTTCGCGCGAGTGCCCCCGGGACCTATAATTGACGACATCAGCCAAGTTTCGAGCGCCGAAATCGGCCAAGAAACGGCTGCCCACGTCAAAGGGGCCAAGGTCGTTTGCGCGAACTATCGTGCTATTGTCCACGACTTTCCCCACTTCTTTGGCGCCTCTGCAGATCCTGCTGACAAATTTGCAGGGTGTAAGTCGTGCGAAGCGATCGGAAAGCCTTGTCCCGCCGCGATAAATCAATGGCTGGTCCGCAACGCTGCCTTTGTGTCATTACCGCAATCGCGCGGTAATGGGGTAAATACCCGTATCGATCTGGATGGCGTGACGCGCGTGGCTTACAGGCCGCCTGCCTATGGCAGGGCTTTAATCGTACCCGTCGATGGTCACTACGCCGCAGGAAGCGCTAAGTTTCTTGATTTAAAGGGGGCCGGCGTCCAATTGGGCGAGACCCCCTCGCACGAGGCCTACAAGAATGGGCTTGAGTATCTAGGCTTCGCGATCGCTGATTTCTTATACGGTTGGCTGATCGACACACTGTTTGCCCGAAGCTATCCCGGTTATCATATTGTCCCGGTCTACGCCGTACTTGATCTTGGATTTGACATCGTCGGCGGATGGCATGGTACGAGCCCAGCTGGGATGCACGTTAGGCGCGCGCATGCTCGACCGATCCCTAGCGAAAGCCTTCCGAAAGCCGGCAGCGAGCTTGAAAAGCTCGATCTTCATATCGAACTCTTGCTCCGCTCGTTCGGCCTTAGCACAACTGGGTCTGGTACATCGTTTCGCCTCGCCAATCTCGATATCGCGGGCGATGACACGCTCACGTACAAATCCATGCCTGTAGCACCTTTGATCGAACCAGAGCGCGTCATGGTCACGCGAATTGCGGAAGCGATACGAGCGAGCGGTGGCGACTGCCTCGAAATTACCAATGTGCAAATGACATCAGGCGGATCTTGGTCCCAAAAGGCTGCGCAAATATACGACTTTGGTCAAGTACGCGCTGAGCGGTGGTTTCCCAATCCTATCGCCAACGCGGTGCGCAATACGCCTCTAAATGTCGGGCGTGTAATGTCGCCAGCCGATGTCACCTTCGTCCAGCCGCACCCTGCCATCGCGGTCGACGCCGACCTCGGCAACCGAAGGTCGGTCGACGCCTTGGGTTTTCATGCCGCTACGAGTTTCCGCCAAGACGGCCCCTTTAGACAGATCGACGTCGAAACTATGCTGCGCATTGCCCGGCTCAAGATCATGCGCCGCCATTTCGACTGGGCGATACGCGGCACGCCGATGCGGCACCAGCGAGCGGCGAACTCTGCGGTGTGTGCCAATCTAACAGCGCAACGGCTACATTCGACATGGTGATTAGAGCAATTTCTGATTAGTTTGCATCGTAGCCAGTGGCTGTGAAGTAGATCGCAGCATTTCTGGGGGCAACTGTGACGCTCGTGTGAGAGCGATAGTCTGTCGCTTGCGGATCATGGCGTTGAGGATGACGAAGAGTTGCCGTGCGACGGCGATAAGGATGGTCTTTGGCGCCTTGCCTTTGGCGCGCATCCTGTCGCGCATGGAGGTGAGGACGGGAATGCGCCGTAAGGCATTGAGGACGGCGATGTAGAGGGCTTCGCCGACCTTTCGCCCTCCACCCCAGATACGTCTGGCGCCGCGCCATGTGCCACTTTGGCGGGCGTGCGGGGCGAGGCCCGCGAGCGAGGCGATCTTGCGGCGGCAGAGCGTGCCGAGTTCGAGGGGTTCACCGAGCAGCGTGGCGACGACGGTGGGTCCGATGCCGGGGACGGCGTTGAGCAGGCGGTCCTGTTCGGACAGGGCCGGATCCTGGGCGATGAAGCCTGCGATCTGTCGGTCGAGATCGGCAATCTGCTGGCCGAGCAGAGTGATCATGGATTTGATGGCTTGGGCGATTTCGGGCTGACCTGCGCTGTGGCGATGCAGCTTTTCGGCTTTGCGCATTTCGATCAAATGCCTGCGACGGCGCAGAAAATCGGCCAGGCGCATGCGCGTGGGGCTGAGCGAGATCGTAGCGGGCAGGTCGAGGGCTGCGCCCATGCGGGCAATGATACGCGCATTGACGCGGTCGGTCTTGGCGAGCGTTCCGGTGGCTCTGGCAAACTCGCGGGCCTGACGCAGATTGACCCGGAAGAAAGGATGGCCGCGTGCTGCCGGAGCAGCGATCAGATCGCCGTCACAGCCGCTGGTCGCCTCGAAACGAGGCGGATGTCGTGGTCGAGCGTGTAGAGCCAGATGGCGATGGCATCCGGTGTATTGGCGATCTGCCGGATCCGCCCTGATGGCAGCTCGCAGATGTCGATGACGGCACGCGAATGGTCGCAGCCGATGACGGCTTGTGGCATGGTATAGGCTCCTGTCTGGTCGGTCGCGAGCGCCGCCTTTTCTTACGCATGATCCCACGCCGCGCGGAGAGCCGCCATATCGTGGCGAATGCGACCTCGGCACCGTGGTCGACTAGAAGCGCCTGCAATTCGTCCAAGGTGACATCGGACGTCGCCTTGTATTCCTCCAGGATCAACCCGGCATACGCCTCGTCCCTCATCGAACGTCGATCGCCGCCCTGCTGCTGTGGCGCTGGCACCCCGTGCTGATTTGCAAGCTGCTGGCATCGGACGGCGCTGGCTGCGCTGACGCCGAATCGTACCGCGGCCTGCCGACGCGACAGACCACCCGCGATCGCCGCTACAACCCTATCTCGACGATCTACTGATAATGCTCGGCCCTACCTGCCACCTCTTACGCCAGCAGGACTTCGGAATTTGCGAATCGCGGCGATGGGAATCCCTTATGATTTAGCCCGGCAAGAAAATTTCTTTAACAGCGCAGTTGCCTTTTTAAGCGAATATCTGCGCGTTGTGCGGGAACTTCGTGAGCGCGTAGGCAGCACGACCATGCGATGAGTGGTAAGATTCGATACGGCGCTGTCCCAGTCTGGTGACGACGCGACGGACTCCCGCAACAAACCATTGAATCAGATTTGCAGTCTCGTCCGCACTCTTTTGGGGGCTTGACGTCGGCCCGGGTACGGATAGCCGCCAGCATGACGATTGAGACGTGCCCTAGTAATCCATGCCAGAAGCGGGTCTCGTGGTGGTTGAGGCCGAACTCGTTCTTGGCTGTCTTGAAACTGTCCTCGATAGCCCAGCGATGCCCTTTCACATCGGCCAAGCTTCGATGGTCGTCCCGGCCAGGCACCAAGGGGTGAAGAAGGCACGGTTACCGCCAACGCTGGCTTAGTTGCGAATGACGTGGCTTCGGGCACATGCGCGACCGCCGCTCGGTTCCGGTTGTGCATGACGCCACGCTGGTCTGGCACTGCTCGCCCAGCCGAGCGAGCTTCGACGCGAACGCGTCGCTGCTAG
This sequence comes from Sphingomonas sp. SORGH_AS_0950, assembly GCF_030818415.1. Classification (NCBI taxonomy): domain Bacteria; kingdom Pseudomonadati; phylum Pseudomonadota; class Alphaproteobacteria; order Sphingomonadales; family Sphingomonadaceae; genus Sphingomonas; species Sphingomonas sp. SORGH_AS_0950. The sequence continues at coordinate 137,045 of NZ_JAUTAE010000003.1, read as the reverse complement.
CCTGTTAGGTCGCCATAGTATCAAACGCAAAACCTTGATAATATAGACCCATGCAAAAGGTCATCGTAGCTGATAGCGTTAAGATCCCCGCTGCTGAGTTGTTTGGGAAGCGGCTGAAAGAGCGTCGACGGCAATTAGGACTGACCCAGACTCAGCTCGCGGAGCAGAGCGGTAGCACGGCCCCCTATGTGTCGCAGGTCGAACGAGGACAGGCCAATCCGACCTTGGAGGTAATGGCAAATTTCGCCGAGCTAGTTGGAATGGAAGTTTGGGAAATGCTCCGTACATAGCCAATATAGAGAATACAATAGCTCCGAATCCAGCTACAATCACTTCCAAATTCTGAGATAATACTGCTTGACGTAATATTTAATTGATATTTAATATAAACGGACATGCGAATTATATAATGCGATTTAATATTGGTCAACTGGCATGTCTCGGATGACAGATGTTACAATATTGCGACATCGCTTAGGTCGCCGGATTGAGGAACTGATGCTGCAATCAGGACTTTCCGTGGATCAATTGGCCGTTCGTGCCGAGTTGGCTCTCTCGCGGGTTCAACAGATTTTGCGATCAGACTCGAGTTGCGTCACTCTCCGGGAGATGAGCGCCCTCGCCGACGTTCTCGGCACCCCCCTCGCCGATCTTCTTGCGCCCGCCGCTACGCGCCGGGTCGTAACGATCGAGGAAGTTGAACAAGGTTGATCGCGCCACCCCGAGTTCGCGCGCGACATCTGTTGCCGTTGCGCCGGGGCGCTCGAGCTTCGCCCTTATGTCAGCAATGTTTTGAGGGTTCAGCAGCGGCTTGCGCCCGCGCGACGCCGTTTCAGGATGTGTTTTCAGCCCGTGCACATGGCGCTGGTGTCCAGCCAGGGCTTGGATCAGCCGATAAAGCTTGTCGTCAAGCGCGGATTCGATGACGATCCCTGCCGAAACGATTTCGAAAGCGATGCCAGCCCGAAGCATTCTGCCGATGATCCGGATCAGCGTCGAGGTCGAGAGCGTGATGCAAGACAGGTCATAGACGAGGACACGATCGCCAGCTTCCAGCCGCGCGCCACTACGCGCGAGCAGGTCGCTCAATTTGTTCAGGCTCTGGCGGCCTGCGACCACAATTAGGGCCTCAGGCGACATAGAAGCCCGTTGGCGATCAATTGTTGGCGATCCTTGGCATTCCGCGAGGAACGCCACGACTTTGCCCACCCCCTACCCTCTCTCGATGACCGACATTCAGGTACGCACCGCATTGCGAGACCGTGGAAGTTTCTAACGCATGTGCGGGGTCCGAGCAACACGGTGAACCGATCGCGGCTGCCATACTTGCCACCGGTGCCGCAGTACCGACCCAAAACGAAGGTTGCCACAACCGTCATTTTTGTCTAATGGTTTATGTGGACTGTAGTGAGCGGGTGAGGCGTTGTGCTTCCGTCGGCATTAACAGCGAAGGTGATTCAGTTCTCCGCAGCCGGGTTGGGGCTGAGTTGTCACCCTGCCCCCCTGCCCCCTCCAATTTCAGCCCAAAGCGGAGCAGCGTCAGTCGCGCAGACTGTCATGCTGGAAGACGCGAAGGGGGCCGCACAGGACCTTCTTAGTCGGGGTGCCGATCACGGCGCCGGTCCGCTGGATATCGAAGGACGTGATTTCACACGCTATCCGGTGACACCAGCATCCCTCTTCGATGCGGGCGCCGCGGCGCACACCGGCGATAGTCGTCTAGGTCGACCGCTCATTGACCGGGCGACCGTGTCGAATGTCGCGCGGCTTGTCCGTGGCGCCTTCGGTGGCCGAGTGACCGATACCATCAGGCCGATGAACGCGGCCTATGGCGCCCGCTACAGCTGGCATAAATACGGCCAGGCGATCGACTTCGTGCCAGCGGGCGGGGTGAACGCGATCGACCACGCTCAGATCCGCGCCTTGATGGGGCAGAACGGCGTGCGGCTGATCGAATTGCTGGGTCCGGGCGACCCGGGGCACTCCGATCACTGGCACATCGCCTTCGCGCGCGCCGATCAGGTCATCGACCGCGTGTCGCCCATCGAGGGACCCGAAGACTGGTTCGTCAATGTCGCCGGCGCGGATGCGCAGGCCGTTCCTAAAGAGGCTGACCGCCGCGCTGCGCCAGCGTCAGCCCTTGCGGTCGCTGCCGAGCCGCCCCCGCAATGGGACATCTTCGCGACGGCTGAGTAGCGTGCATCCAAGGGAGGTGGGTCATGATCGGACGCGTGCTGGGAAGGATTGCGGGGAGCAGCGGCGGGATCGCGCTCGCAGCCGCCGGGGTCATCGCGGTCGCCGCGCCGCAGCCGGCGTTCGCGTCGGACTGGGGATGCCAGGTGATCCTCTGCCTCGCGACACCCGGATCGCCGACGCAATACGCCGAATGCGTGCCGCCCATCACGAAGCTGTGGCGCGCGCTCGCGCTCGGCGGGGGGTTCCCGACCTGCACCGGGGTCGGGATCAGCACCAAGAAGACGAAACACGGCTACAATCTCACCGTGAGGCGTGCCGATGGCGTCCAGTCGCGCTACGCGCTCGACACGCGTTACCAGACCGTGACGCCACAATGATCCATAGCGTCGCCGCCATCACGCTGCTGGCGCAGCAATGCGCACCCGACGTTGCGACGGAAGCGGTGGTGCCGCTCGTCATGACGGAGAGTGGCGGCGACGATCTGTCGATCAACGTCAACCATGGTCCGCGCGTCCGCGCCGGCTCGGTCGCGGAGGGCGCGGCGCTGGTTCGCCGATACATGGCGAAGGGGCTCACCGTCGACGTCGGCCTCGCCCAAATCAATTCGGCCAATTTCGCCCGTCTCGGCGTGACCGTCGAACAGGTCTTCGAGCCCTGCACGAACCTGCGGCTGGCGTCGTTGGTGCTGCAAGACGGCTACAGCCTTGCGAGCAAGCACTACGCCGGCCTGGATGCGATCTCGGCGACCTATTCGCTCTACAATACCGGCACGCTCACCCGGGGATTTCGCAACGGCTATGTCGGCCGCGTGTGGGCGGCCGCTGCCGGCATGGGGGCGATCGAGGCACCTCCGCCCGTCCCCGGCTCGCCGCCCAACCCCGCTTCTCCGGTTGTCACCGCGGCGGTCCGCAAGCCGACCAAGGCGGTGGCCGCCGAGGAGAACTGGGTCGTCGGGCAGGTCGCTTCCACCAGCATCGAGGTGTTCAAATGAGCGCCGAGAACATCGTGACGCGGGCTGGCCGCGATGTCGAACCTCAAACCGAGCCGGTCGAGCAGGCGGGTTTCCGGATTCCAGCGGATTTGCGCCGCCAGTACGAAGTCCGGATCATCCCCGGCGCCGACAGCACCGATCGGCGGATCGGATTGTTCCTGCCCGGCGATCGCGACAATCCCTCAATCGAGATTTTGGGGAACGGCGACCGGATCGTCGCGCGTTGCCAGGATCCCGAGACCGTCGCGGCGCTGGTGACGATCGCCAGGCACAATGGCTGGGAGGGGATCGATGTCGATGGATCACCCGAGTTCCGCAAGGCGGTATGGGCAGCGGGCACGCGCGAAGGGCTCGCCGTGCGCGGGTATGAGCCGACGTTCGAGGAATTGGCGAAGATGGACGCGCTGCGTCGCGAAGACGCAGGCCGACGCGAGCGCGATGCCGCCCGGACGGTGCCGCCCGCGGAGCAGGTGCCGCCCGTGTCGGAGCCCGATCCTGCGGTCCGCCCCGGCGATGCCGAGCGGAGCGGTGCGCCGGCCGGCGGGCGGGAGGTGAGCGTCGAGCTGTCGTCCGACGACGAACGGCTGCTGCTGACGCTCAGCGCTTATACGCAGGACCGCAAAACGCTCGCGGAGAATGTCCGCGACGATATGTCACCGGTGGAACGGGCGCTTCAGTCCGAGCGACTGTCCGCCAACGGCGAGGCGCTTGGCGAAGCGCTCAACCGGGTGCTCGAAAGCGAGACGCTGGTCGCCGCCTTCTCCAGAGCCGGGCATGAGCCGAACGACCTGCGCAGGTTGGCCAGCGCGGATGCGTGGGACGGCGAGATCGCCGACGCGATCGATCTCCTTCGCTCGGGGCCGAACCGACACGAGATGAGGCAGGAGGTGCCCGCGTCCGACGTGCAAGCCAATCGCGCGTACCGGGACGATGCGGAGGCGAGGATCGCGACCGAGCGTGGCCCGGCCCCGGAAACGCCGGACGGCCGCGATGACGGCCGGCCCATCGATACGGAGCGCCGCCACGAGGGCGACGTGCTCGCCGATCTGTTCATGCACGGTACGGCCGAGCGGATTGCGGCCGAGCCACGCCTCGCCAACGCGCTTGAGGTGCAGTCCGTGATGGAACGGCACCTCGGCGAGGTATTCGACGGTGACGTGGGTCAAACGACCGCCGCGGCCCTCGAAAGCCGCCAGATGATCTCGGACGTGCTTCGGCGCGGCCTTGACGTGTCGGTTCGGGAACCGACCCCCGTCCGGCACATCGAGCCTGCACCCATCACCCCAGACCTGGAGAGGTAATCGCAAGCCATGGAGACCCGTATGGAAATTTCCCGCAACATGGGACGGATGCTGTCCGACGCCCGCGCCCGGCAAGTCGTCGGCGTCGCCGGCGTCGTGGCTCTGATGGCGATCGCCCAGCCGGCGCTCGCGCAGGACGGCACCGCCATCCAGACCGGCCTCAACACCATTCGGCAGTGGATGGTGACGATCGCCTCGGTGGTCGGTGTGATCGCCGTCATGGCCGTCGGCTATGCCAAACTGACCGGGCGGATGGATTGGGGCAAGGCGGTCACGGTGCTGATCGGGATCGGCATCATCTTCTCGGCCGCGACGATCGTCGGATGGATGGGCGGGTCGGCCTGACATGGACGACAAGCTCGCCGAGGACAAGGTCTTCCTCGCCCTGACCAGGCCGTCGGTGTTCATGGGACTGCCGCTCGAGGCGATCCTGCCAATCATCATGGTCTGCATGGTGACCTGGGGAGTTTTTCACAATCCCTTCTACCCGCTGGCCTTGTTCGGCGCGCTCTACTTTCCGGCGCGGATGATCTGTCACTACGACTTCAATGCCTTTCGGCTTTGGGGCTTGTGGTTCAAGACCGGCTTCATCTCGAAAAACCGCAAATTCTGGGGCGGCGGGAGCTATTCTCCCGTCCGTCTCGCCAAGGGCGTGCGGCGGAAGCAGTTCGGCAATGACTGAGTTCAAGCTCAAGCATAAGAAGATCGCCCGGCGCGAAGAAGATGACATCAAGTTCATCCCCTATACGCGGCATGTCGACGATACGGTCGTGGCGCTCGAAGACGGCTCGCTCATGCGCATGTACCGCGTCGATGGGCGGCCGTTCGAGACGAGCGACATTTCGGATCTCAATAGCTGGCACAACAAGCTCAACGTCGCTTGGCGGACGATCGGGGACGATCGGGTCGCGCTGTGGACGCATCTGGTGCGCACCGCGACGGATCCGGTGCTCGACGGCACGTTTTACTCGGACTTCGCGCGGGGGTTGCAGCAGAAATATGCCGACGCGCTGAAAGAAAAAACCCTTTACCACAACGAGTTCTACGTCACGATCGTCGTGCGCCCATCCAAGATGGCGACCGATCAGTTGATGCGGCTCTTCGCGAAGCGGACGGCCAGCGCGGAGATCGACGATGCCGCGCTGAAGATCATGGCCGACAAGTGCCGCGACTTCGAGAAGCTCCTGGCGCAGGTCTCGCCGGAGCCGCTGTCGATCTACAGCCGCAACGGCGTGCTGTTTTCGCAACCGATGGAGGTGCTGCACTTCATCTTGACCGGCGACCGCATCCGCGTGCCGCTGCTGAACGGGCGGCTCGGGCAGGCGCTCTATACCTCGCGCATCGTCTTCGGGCGTGAAGCGGCCGAGATCCGGCTGCCGCACACGTCGCATTATCTCGGGATGTTCGGCATCCGCGAATATGTGGCGTCGACGCGGACGGGCCAATTCAACAGCCTGCTGACACTCGATTTTCCGTTCGTGCTGACCCAGAGCTTCGCGCCGCTGGTGAAATCGGTCGCGAGCGAGCGTTTTACCAAGAAATACAAGCAGATGGTGTCCTCGGACGATGCCGGCGTCAGCCAGGCGGAGGAGCTGCTCGACGGTGTCGATGACCTCATGCAGAACTGCTTCGCGATGGGGGAACACCATCTGTCGATCGCGGTCATCGACGACAATCCGAAGCGGCTGCTGGAACGGCTGTCGATCGCGCGTTCGGCCGCGGCCGACACCGGCATGGTGATGGCGCGGGAGGACGTCGCGCTGGAGGCCGCCTTCTGGGCGCAGCTTCCGGGCAACTTCAAGATGCGGGCGCGGCCGGCGGTGGTGAACAGCCGGAATTTCGCGGCGCTGAGCCCCTTCTACACCTTCCCGGCGGGTCACAAGTCGGACAACCACTGGGGTCAAGCGGTCACGCTGCTCAAGACCCGCGCCGGGTCGTCCTACTGGTTCAACTTCCATCGTGCGGATGTCGGGCATACGCTCATCATCGGCCCGACGGGGGGCGGCAAGACCGTCCTTCAGAATTTCCTCCAGGCGCAGCTCGAGAAGACCGGCGCGAAACAGGTGTTCTTCGACAAGGACCGCGGCGCCGAGATCTTCGTGCGCGCCTGTGGCGGCACGTACCTCAGCCTGCGCAACGGCGAGCCGACCGGCTTTGCCCCGTTGAAGGGCTTGACGGCGAGCGCCGCCAATATCGGCTTCCTGCGCCAGTTCATCCGGGTGCTCGTGCGGCGGGAGAACCGTCCGCTGAGCGTCGCCGAAGAGCGATTGATCGACGAGGGGATCGACGCCGTGATGCGGCTTCCCGCCGAGGCGCGCTCGTTCAGTGCCCTGCGCGAGATGCTGGGATATGCGGACGCGGAGGGCATCGGGGCGCGGCTGGAACGCTGGTGCCTGGGCGGGCCGCTGGGGTGGGCCTTCGACGGCCCGCGCGACGAGGTGTCGCTGGCGGCGCAGTTCGTCGGTTTCGACATGACGGACTTTCTGGAGAACCCGGAGATCCGCACGCCGACGATGCTCTACCTGTTCCACCGGGTGAACGAATTGCTCGACGGGCAGCGCGTGGTGGTCGACGTCGACGAGTTCTGGAAGGCGCTCGAGGATGATGCGTTCCGGGCCTTTGCGAAGGATGGGCTCAAGACCTTCCGCAAGCGCAACGCCTTCATGGTGTTCGGCACTCAGTCGCCGGCCGATGCCCTGCGATCACCGATCGCGAGCGCGATCATCGAACAGACGGCGACCAAGATCCTTCTCCCCAATTCGGAGGCGAAGCGGTCGGATTATATCGACGGGCTGGGCCTGACGGAGGCGGAATATCGGCTGATCCGAGAGGATCTGACGCCGGAGAGCCGCACGTTTCTCGTCAAACAGGGCCACACGTCGGTCGTCGCGCAGCTCGACCTCAGCGGCATGCACAACGAGCTGAAGGTGCTGTCGGGTCGCGAGGAAACCCTCGTCGCCATGGAGGAGGCCATTGCCGCGGCGGGCAGCGATCCAGCGGCGTGGCTGCCGCACTTCTACGCCAATCAGAGGAGGAGCTGACATGTCGTTCAAGCGCATTATCATGGTTGCGAGCGCGCCCGTCGCGCTCGCCGCCTTCGCGTCACCCGCTGCGGCGCAGGGCATCCCCGTGTTCGACACGACGACCTATTTGCAGGCGCTACAGACGGCGAAACAGACGCTGACGATGGTCGATCAGGGGCGCCAGCAGATCCAACAGGCGGCGGACACCTTCAACTCGCTGTCGAAGCTCACGAACGTCAACGCGATCGCGACCCAGCTCCTCAACAGCCAGGTGCGCAACATCCTGCCCAACACGACGATCGACGCCGCGACCCTCCTCAAGGGCGACTTCTCGCAGCTCGGCGCGCTGGGCGGCCTCGCCTCGAATATCCAGTCCCGATACAAGCTGTCGTCGTCAGGGTCGGATGCCGACGCCGCGTACAGTGCGGCCTTGAGGGACGCGACGGGTTCAGCCGCAACGATGGCCGCGCTGGGCGAAAACACGCTGGCCGTATCACAAACCCGGATGCAGGGGCTCGACCAGCTTCGCGAACAGCTCTCGAGTGCCAAGGATCCGAAAGACGTCATGGATCTCCAGGCGCGGATCGCCGTCGAGCAGGCGCAGCTTCAGAACGATATGCTGAAGATGCAGGCTCTACAAATGGCTCAGTCCGGCGAAGCCAATCTGCAGGCTAGTGCGGCTCAAGTCTCTGCTGGGCGAAATGAGGCGGCGTTTTTCAAAGCGAATACGATCAGGAAATAACCATGAAAAATCTCATCCCGATTTTGGCGCTATTGACTGTCTGTGGGTGCCAACAAGAGGTTGCGGCTCCGACGGCACAGGAGTTGATCGATAATCGAGAGATGCTCGCCACTTGGCAGTCAAAATGTGACTCGGGCGAATATAGCCATCTGGAAGCGGACGAAAAGGCACGAAAGTGCTCGACGACGCGGGACGCCACCATCTCCGTTACTCAAGCCGCAGAGGGCAAAAAGGCATCCGACTTCTTCAAGGCAAACACAATCCGGAAGTAGGCGGCGTGTCCATTATGCAGATCGGTCTCAGATAGGTTCGATTAATGACTTCCGCCCCACCTAATATCATGACGTTGTTCACGACGATGTATTCGTATGTGGAAAGCGCCATCGCCACATCGGTTGCGAGCTTCGGGTCGGGGCTGGTAGCTTTCGTTGCTGCGCCTCTCGCGCTGGCAGCGACGATCTATTTTCTGCTTCTGGGATTTGCCGTGCTGCGTGGTGCGATTCAAGCACCTATGCGCGAACTGGTTTTTCAGGCGGGGAAGGTCGGGTTCGCGCTCGCGGCGGCAAGTGCCGTCGGCTACTCGGTGTTCGTCGTCAACATTGCCACGAACCTGCCGAGCGAGATCATTGCCGCAGGATCCGGCACTCCGGTGACCAACCCCGGTACGACGTTCGATACCTATGTCTCGGACACGGGCAAGCTCGCAGAGCGGATGGTGGACGCCAATACGAAGGTCCAGGCCCAATCATCGCGGGGCCTCACCGACTTTCGTACACCGATCATCCAGATGACCTGCTCGGTCATCACCTATGCCTGCATCGCCATCCTCTACGTGTTTGCTTTTCTCTCTGCCTCCATCGGTTTCTGCATCGTCATCTTCGCCAAGCTTTCGGTCGCGATCTGCGTTGCGCTTGCACCACTCGCCCTTGCCTGCCTCCTCTTCAACTCTTCGCGATGGCTGTTCGATGGTTGGCTGAAGCAGACGGCGAACTACGTGCTGCTGATGGTCGTCATGGCGATCATGACCAAGTTCATCACTGGCCTCGAGGAGGCCGCAATGGATGGCATCCTGGGTTCCATCGGTAATGGCGATGCGTTCGTAACGATGGAAAATACATACCTGACGTTGAGTGCCGCAGTAATGATCGTAGCGACACTCTCGTGCAGTGCGATTTACATCGTAGGCTCGATCTTCTTCTTCCAGTCGCCGACGATCGCCGCAGGCATTGCGGGTGGTGCGTCGTCTGGAGGCCACGGCTTCCTGCAGACGGGGGCGAACATGTTGACCAATCGTCTCATGTTCCGACGCGCGACCCAGGCCAATCGGCAGGCTGGAGGCTCCACGGCAACCGGAGGGTCAGCACGGCGCGCCTGATCGGCGCGCGGCTGCCCTTCCCTCCCACAAACCCGTGCCCCTCCACCGGGCGCAAGTACGAACGGAGACCACATGAAGAGGCTGACAATCGCAGCGTTAAGTGCCGCCGCGCTTAGCGGCTGCGCGGGGAGTCACATCAAGCCGGCTGCCGTGTGTGATGGGAAGCATCGTCGGCCCGCCAACCTCTATGGGACGATCCTGCCGAGCCTTCCGGTCCCGCTACCAGCCTCGCAGCAGGGGGCGGGCCAGTCGATGGTGGCACCGGCGACAGGAGCGCCAGCGCCTTCGTCGGGGCCGGGCACCAGCAACGTTCCGCCAGCTCCGGCCGGACCAGGTGCGATGAACACGCCGCATTCAGCGCCGCGCCTGTCCCAGCGGGATCGCGCGCTGTCCTATTCCTCCTGCTAACGGGAAGCGACGCGATGGGCGCGGTCAAGGCCGAAGATAAAGAGAAATATTTCGAGACCTCAAGAACATGGGAATACGACCGGATGCGGGCCGCGATCCAGTCGCGCCGCCTGGCCTGGGGGGTAGCGGCCGGAGCCTGCACACTCGCGGTGGTGTCGGTCGGGGCCGTTGCGATGCTCGCCCCGCTGAAGAGCGTACAGCCCTACGTCATCCGGGTCGACAAGACCTCTGGTGAAACGCAGATCGTGACGGCGCTGAAGGGACCGCAACCCCGTACCTATGAGGAAGCGGTCAATCGCTACTTCATTTCGCAATATGTGCGGCTGCGGGAAGGTTGGCTCAACGATGCCGCCCGCGAGAACGCCTATACGGTCATGCTGATGAGCGACCAAGCCGAAGGCGCCCGCTACCTGCATAGCGTCGAGGCCAGCAACGAGAACGCGCCGTCGAACGTCTATGGCGCCAAAGGCTTCGTCTCGATCGCCATCCGATCGATCAGCTTCCTGAGCCCCAAGGTGGCGCAGGTGCGGTTCACCAAGATCATCACCTTAGGCCAGAACGCGCCGGTCGCGCAGAACTGGGTCGCGATCCTGACCTTCCGATACACGACGGCGCCCGAAAGCGAGAAGGACCGCAATCTCAATCCGCTCGGCTTCCAGGTCGTCAATTATCGCTCTGATCCGGAGGCGTGACATGAACAATCCGTCGAACACCCCGAACGATGCCGAACGGGTCGTTGTCCCCTTCCTGCCGGCGCTCCACAAGAAGATCGGCGCGCATCTGTCGCCCCCGTCGACCGCGCTGGTGGTGACGGACAGCGGGGCCAGGAGCCGGTTCTGGCGCGGCGTAGGCTCGATCTGGCATCGCTTGGTCGCGTTCTCTGTCGTTGGCGCTGCGGCAACCACGCTGGCACCCGATCCAGCCTATGCATCCGAAATGCCACGGTCAGGTGCCAAGGATGCGCGCGTGCGCAACGTCAACTACGATCCCGACCAGGTGGTGACGATCGTCGGCAGCTTCCGGCACGCGATCGAGATCCAGTTCGGTCCAGGCGAAACGGTGACGCAGGCAGCCTTGGGCGACACCGTGTCGTGGCAGATCGCACCGGTCGGCAACATCCTGTTCCTCAAGCCGCGCGAAAAGGCGGCAAGCACGAACCTGATCGTCGTGACCAATGCTGGCGGCACGCCCCGGACCTATCATTTCAACCTGTCGCTCGGCAGCAGGCAGCAGATGTACGGTGTCCGCTTCCGCTATCCCCGCGAAGAGCGCGCGGCGGCCGCGCTTCAAGCGCAGATCGCCGAGGCCCAGGCGGCCAAGGCGATCGAGACGAACATCGCCCAGACGGCGCTCGATCACGCGGTGATCGAGGGGGTGCGGAACATGAACTACACCGTGCAGGGGGATTCCTCGCTGCAACCGACCGAAATCTCCGACAATGGCGAGTTCACGGTGCTGCGCTATCCGGGGCACGCCGATATCCCGTCGATCTTCGCGGTTGACGTCGATGGGACCGAGACGATCGTCCCCTACGACGTGCGCGAAGACTTCGTCGTGATCCATGCCGTCTATCGGCAGCTCCGCCTCCGCCGCGGCACGTCGGTCCTGTGCATCTACAATGAAGCGCAGTCGCGCAACGATCGCAGCGACAGGACGGGCACCGTCTCCAACGTCGTGACGCGCAAAGTGAAGGGGCAATGACATGGTCGGCAACCTGATTGACCGGGGCGGCGAGGTCGGCGCCGACACCGTCCCCCCGAGCGAGAAGGATGGCGCTGTCGAGCGCCGCGGCGGTTGGGGCAACATCGCGCTCATCGGCGCCGGCATCGGCCTGATGAGTGCCGTGGGCGGCATTGCGATCGGCTATGGTGTCTTCCATCGCCCCGCGACGACGACGACCACGGCGCAGCCGGCCAAGGCGAGCGAGCGGTCGGTGGACGACGTGATGAACTCGCCCGATGCGCAGCGCGCCGCCCTGGCGGGTCAGCTCGGCCAACCCGGGGCGCCGGCGACCGACGTCTTCGGCCGGCCGATCGCGGGCACGGCCGGACAGACCACGGTCGATGCCAGCGGCAACACCGTGGCGGCCTCGTCGGGCACCGGAGCGGCGTCGAACGGCCAACAGTCACCAGCGCAGCGCCGTGCCGAGCAGGCGCGCATGATGGCGGACGCGGCGCGGCGATCGCCGATCATGGCGTTCGGCAGCACGGGAGCGGCCTCCGGCACCAACCTTTCAGGCGATGGGGTGTCCCAGGTGCAGGCTGGTGCCGAGGATCAGACCGATGGCGATCAATCCGCCGTCAGGCGACAGCGGGTAGGGGCGAGCGGCTTCGGAGATCCGGCGGACGACGCAGCGACCAGACCGACGAAGGGGCCGAGCGATTTCAGCGACCAGCTTGGCCACTCGGCGATTCAGACGATACGTGCGACGACGGTCGGGGATCGCAACCTCCTCCTGAGTGCCGGGACAGTCATCCCCTGCACGCTCCAGACGGCGATCAACTCGACACAGGCTGGGTTCGTCTCCTGCGTCATCAATCATGACGTCTATTCGGAGAATGGCCGCATTGTCCTTCTCGACAAGGGGACGAAGGTGCTGGGCCAATATGCTGGCGGCATCACGCAGGGGCAGGCGCGCCTGTTCGTCGTGTGGACGCGGGCCCTCACGCCGCGCGGCGTCGCGATCGATCTGGGCTCGCCGGCTGCGGACAGCCTCGGCCGAGCTGGTCTGCCGGGTGGCGTCGATACGCAATTCTGGGCGCGGTTCGGCCTGGGGCTGGTGATTTCCGTGCTGGAGGACGCCTCCAACATCGCCGGGCGCGCGCTCGCCGGCAACGGCAGCAACACGACGCAGGTGCCGAGCACGACAGGCCAGACCGTGCTCCAGCAGACGATGCAGATCCGTCCGATCCTGACGAAGAACCAGGGTGACACGGCTGCGATCTTCGTCGCGAAGGACTTCGATTTCCGCTCGGTCTATGAGATCGGATTGAGGCGCTGAGCGTATGGCGTCCACCGGCAGTTCGCTGATCTACGAGCATAATGCCGAACCGATCGGGCGGCACCTCGCGCGCGCGGACGTCACCGAGCTGGTCATCAACCAGCCGGGGATGATCGGCCTGGAAACGCGGAGCGGATGGGAATGGCATGAGGAACCGGCGTTGGACAACGCGGCGCTCATGACCCTTGCAAAACTGATTGCCGGTCTCACGAAGCAGGACATCAACTCGGAATATCCGGTCTGCTCTTCGGTCCTGCCGGGCGGCGAGCGCGCGCAGGTCGTCGTGCCGCCCGCGGTGGAGCAAGGCTTCATCTCGATCACGATCCGCAAAGCGTCCGGCGTGACGATGGACGTTGATGATTTCGAGCGGGCGGGCCTGTTCAGCGAAGTACGGGCGCACGGGCTTCATGCCGAGGTCGATACCGAACTGATGCGGCTGCGCGATGCCGGGGAATGGAAGGCGTTCTTCAAACTGGCCGTAGAGAGCCGGAAGAACATCCTTATTTCGGGCGCGACCGGTTCGGGCAAGACCAGCTTTTCAAAGGGGCTCATCAAGCTGATCCCCGACTATGAGCGGATTCTCACGATCGAGGACACGCGGGAGTTGGTCGTACCTCATCGCAACCGCGTCCACATGATGTACGCGAAGGACGGCAAGGGCCTCCAGAAGGCGGGCGCGAAGGAGTTGCTGGAATCGGCGCTGCGGATGCGGCCCGATCGCATTCTCTTGCAGGAGCTGCGCGACGGCACCGCCTTCTTCTATCTCCGCAACGTCAACTCCGGTCATCCGGGTTCGATCACGACGATCCATGCCAACACGCCGGAGGGCGCGTTCGAGCAGCTCACGCTGCTGGTGAAGGAATCCGAGGGTGGCAACGACCTCGATCGCCAAGACGTCCGGGCGCTGTTGCGATCGCTCGTGGACATCGTCGTGCAGATGCACCGCATCCCGCCGGGAGATGGGCAATCGGCGCGCTATCGCATGACCGGGATGTGGTTCGATCCCGCGAGCAAAGCTCGCGATTGAGAAAGGTGGCGGGCCATGAGCGGTAAATGGGTGCGCAGCACTGAAGGATCCCAGCCGGGCGCGATCCTGTTCCTCGCGATCGTCGGGTTGGCGATGAGCGCCGCGATCGGCGCTGTCGTCGTCCTGTGGAGTTCGCACCTCCTCAACATCCATACGCCGTGGCACAAGGTGCCGGGCGCGCTCTGGGCCATGAGGCGCTATCCGATCGTCTACAAGCCGTTCCTGATCGGCTTCGGCATCGGCATCGTGCTGACGATCTTCACCATCATCTCGACGCTGTTCACCCGCCAGAAATTGCATGGCGAGGCGCGCTGGGCGCGGGTCGGCGAAGTCAGGAAGGGCAACCTGCTGGCTCCCAGCGGCATTGTCCTGGGCAAGTTCGGGGGCAAGGTCATGCGCTTTGGTGGCCCCGAGCATGTCATGCTGGAGGCACCTACCCGCGCCGGCAAAGGGGTCGGGGTTATCATCCCGAACCTGCTCGACTGGCCCGACTCTCTCGTCGTCCTCGACATCAAGCAGGAGAATTACGACAACACCGCCGGCTACCGGATGAACATGCTGCGCCAGCAGGTGCTCCTGTTCAATCCACTGGACCCGAACGGCCGGACGGTGCGCTGGAATCCGCTCAGCTATATCGATCGGCGTGACCCGGTGGAGGTCATCAACGAGCTACAGAAGATCGCGGCGATGCTCTATCCCGACCCGCTGACGGGCGACCCATTCTGGGCGGCGGGTGCCCGAACGGCCTTTCTCGGCATCACGGCATACATTGCCGCGACGGTCGATGACGGCGAGGATGCGCTCCCGTTCACGCTAGGCGAGGTGTACCGCCAGTTCGCCGCGGGTGACGCGCAGAAGCGCTTTCCCAAAATCATCGCCGCCCGCCAGAAGGCCGGCAAGCCACTGTCGACCGGGTGCGTGTCGGCCATTCTCGATTATACCTCGTCATCGGCCAACACGTTCACGGGCATCCGGCAGTCCGTCACCTCCAGGATCAATGGCTGGCTGAACCCCTATGTCGATGCCGCGACCTCGGAGAGCGATTTCGATCTGAGCGAGTTTCGCGACAAGCGGATCTCGCTCTACCTCGGCGTCTCGCCAGACGATCTCGACCGCGTCGCCCCGATCTACGGCCTGCTGTTCCAGCAACTCATCGATCGCAACGTGCGCGAGCTGCCGAAAGGCGACAGGCACCAGGTCAAAGTCCTGCTGGCGCTCGACGAGTTCGCCAGCCTCGGCAAATGCAGCGTGCTGGCGAACGCATTCAGCTATGTCGCCGGCTACGGTCTGCGGATGCTGCCGGCGTTTCAGTCAATCGAGCAGATCCAGGGCGTCTATGGTGACAAGGTGGCGGCCGATATCGAGCGCAACTGCGCGGTTCGCCTCGTCCTGCGTCCCGCCGGCCTGGCGGAGGCGAAGAAAATCTCCGATCAGCTCGGCAGCTACACCTTCAGGGCGCGATCGCGTTCGATGGGCACGTGGGGTGGCGGTGGTGGGTCGACCTCGGATTCGGATCAACGCCGACCGCTCATGCTCCCGCAGGAAGTCGAGTTGCTCCCGGAGAACGACCTGATTGTTTTCCGGCGCGGCATGTACGCGACCTACGGTAGGAAGGTGCGCTATTACGCCGAAAAGAAGCTTGCCGACCGCACCAGCATCCCGGCACCGCAAATGCCCCAAATCCAGCCTGATCCCGCCGTTGCGGCGAACAGCCTCCGCGTGATCGAAGCCAGCCAGGCCGAATCCATATCAGGTTCACCCGGTGCTCCGCCCCGTATCGAAGAAATCACTGGCGTTGCGGCGAACACACAGGGCCAATCGCTATTGAATCGAGTGGCGATAGAAGCGGCGCTGGCTGTGCCACCGAAACAGCGCGTCGCCAAACTATTCGAGAATATCGTCACGGTGCATAAGAAGGCAGCGTGAATGATATTGGGCGTCATCGATGCCCGACGTGATGAAGGCAGGCGTTGGGCTCAATGACGTCACCGTCCAGCACCTGACACTGGCGCGTAGGACCGTGCCCAAACTAGCTGCTAATGTGCTCGCCCTCATCGGACGCTGCTCGCAAACGAGGCGTTGTACTCGCGCTGGCTGCCAACGGCTCCGACCGCCAGCGACAAGCCGATCAGGCAGCCATGAGTTAGCCGTTTCTTCATTTGCACGGGCCAGTTTCGAGAAGAGCCAATCGGGAACGGATTTCGGGAAAATGTCACTCTCGTTGCTACCGAATGGGCCTTGCTCCCGTCAGCCGTCTCGCAGGCCAGTCCCAATCGGGAGGCTGGGAAGCCTTGCTCCATGAGCAAAAGGGCGCGATAAACCTGTATGCACATGAGGCTGGTAGAGGAGACGCCGCTCCCGACTTGGTTGGCGATACCTGCCCGACCGTACACCAGCGCACATTTGTATCTCCATGGCAGCGGAGAACGCGGGGATGATGATAGCAAGCTCCGGCGCTGGAGCTTGCCGGGCCTCGTTGATCGCGGTTTGGAACTGCCATTCATGGTCGCGGCACCCATCTGCCCAATCGGAAGGGACTGGGGCGAACGCGCTCTTGTTACCGCAGCGTTCTCAAGTCTTGCGCTGCTCGCGCCACGCCAGGACGCTTTGAGCCTGACCATCAGCGGCTTCAGCATGGGAGCGCGCGGTGCGTGGATCGCTGCTGGGCAGTCGCTCGTCAGTCGCGCCTTGATCGTGGCCGGCCGAACTGCACCGGACCTTTTAAGCGCGCCATTACCGGCCACGCAGATCAAAGTTATACATGGCGCTGCGGACGACCATCAGCCCGCGTCTGAAATGCGGGACTTCTGCGGTCACGCCAGTCGGATCGGCGTGGCGATTGACTATGAAGAGCTACCTGGAAAAGGGCACTTCATTGCTGATGAGACCTATAGTCGTGCGGACGTCATCGACTGGCTGACCGTTTGACCGTCCCCTTCCCGAATTTGATCCCGATGGGAAGGCGGCGGACCAAAGGTCCGGCCGCCAGCATCCGCTTATATCTGTGCGAGGCCTCCATCCACGAATAGCTTGACGCCATTGACATAACCGGCGTCCGGCCCGGCAAGGAAGCCGACAACGGAAGCGATGTCTTCAGGTTCGCCGATCCGTCCGGCTGGTGCGTTCTGCACGGCCCAGGTTTCGAACGCTGGATGACGGACGACACTTCTCTGAGTTCCTGACGAATCTGTGCCGGATAGGTGCGGGGTTGCAAGTCGATCCAATGCGGAGACACGGATCTAGCGATTTTGATGCCGACCGACCGCGGCTGTCGGCTCGTAGCATGCGGAGGTGCGACCGACACCGACTTTGGGTCTATCGCCTGCCTCGATGCGATCCGCCAATTCGCGATGCAGGGCAACCAGCTCCGGTGGTGAGACACCTTCCGTAGAGGAGTCTGCCAGTCGTTCCGCGGCCACGAAAAGATCGATCGCGCCAGCCAGCTCCGCTTCGGCGTACAGTGCGCGGCTTTCGCCTGCACGCCATAGATCGGCAAGTTCCAGGGAACGCTCAAGGCAACTGGCGGCCGAGCGATCCGCCGCCCGCGTGGTGGTGGGCCGAGCTGGCGCGGGAACGCTGCGCGCTTCGAGCTGCGCCCGGGTAATGGCGGCAAGGCGATATCTTAGAAGGCGGCTATGGGGCGTGTCGGTTGGCGATGGTGTTTCCTGCTTTTTCAGGAGCACGATAAGCTCTGCGGTGTCGGCCGCAGCAACCGACGCGCGCCAGTCCACCAGCGCTCGATCAGTCGACGCCATATCGGGTGGCTGGTTCAGGACATAGTGCTCGAGCAGCGGATCGTCCTCGACGTTCACCGGAAGGGGAGCATGGTTGCCGAGCATGGCCGATCTGGCAAAGGCGATCAGCGCCGCGGTCGACTGTTGATCGGATCGGTGCTGCCTCCGGTCGACGCGGGCGTCCGAAAGAAGCCTTTCGATCAGGGTTGCGACGCCGGCGAGATCGCCGCGGACGTCACCGACGCCGTCTCGCACGCCGGCCAAAGCTTCCTGCGACGCGCTGTGGGCGTCGTTGATGCGTGCCGCGATCAGTTCGAGGAGAGGAACGAGATCGGTGACGGCAGCCTGTCCGGCGTTGATCGCATCGAGGCGCCGATGCAGCTCCTGGTGCGAAGCCTCGACCCTTTCGTTGCTGCGTGCGAGTGCTGCGACCTCCCCACGCAACAGGGAAACAGCATCCAATAGAACAGCCATGGCGACCTCATCGGTGCTGGCACTCATCGACGCGGCCCTCCCCTGTGGGTCGGTCGATCCCGTTCCCGCCGTTCCCGATCACGCTCCTCGGACTGCCGCAGTGTTTCGTTCGCCTGGTTGGCGTCCAGCGGCTTCGTCGGCTCGATCTTCTCATCCAATAATGCGCGAAGACGGTCTGTCATGAGCCCCGGCGGACGGGATTGACGCCCTCCCCTGCCATCAGAACCGCCGGGATCGTCGGCTCGCGAACGATCCTCGCCCAGCCGTGAGGTTGGCTTCGATCGAACCGGATCTTCCCTGCCGGGATTGCGTGGCTCGAGAACGACATTGTTCGAGAGTGGCGAGGATAGGGAATCGCTAAGTGCGCGAAGCCGCTCGGCCATCGAATCCTCGCGATCGCGCTGCTCGAGCTGGCGGGTGCCACGCGCGACGGACCTTCCCGCCGATGGCTCGTCCTGGCCATCCCGGTCAAGCGCCTCGGTCGCTGCCATTGCTCGAGACCAGTTCGGCTCTGGGGCGGGCATCGTCTCCACAAAGCGAGCCAGGCTTTGCGCGACGATCTGGTCCGCTGCGGATGGGGACGCCGAAAGCTCATCGATCGAGCGCTGATAGGTAGCGAGAACCACAGCCTGACGCTCGGCAAGGAATGCCTTGACCGGGTCGGGCGTACTGAGCGCATGAAACCGCTGCGCCCGCTGCGCGCGTGACTTGTCGAGTTGGGGGACGAGCCCTTTCCCGCGCATCTTGATGGCGGCGATCGGTTCATGCCTGGGATCGATCCCACGCGCTCGTGCAGGCGTGGCGTTCGCCTCGATCCCACGGCCGCGGAGCTTTTCGGCGAACCGCTGACGGTAACGAAACAGGTCGTCACGATTGGGATGAAAGCGACGGCCGTCATGATCGCGCCGCGCGATGGTCAGGTGGACGTGCGGGTGGTCGCGATCGGTATGGAGCGATGCGACCCACGAGCGGTTCGCAAACTCCTCGCGTGCGAAGTCGAGGGCGGCGCTCTTCAGTCGCTCGGGATCGGTGCCGGTCGGCATCGAGAGGATCATGGAGATCGAGGTTGCCCCCTTCCTTCGGGCATCACCATCCATCTCGTAATCGTGCCATTCCTTGGCGAGCTCCTGCAAGTCCCGGCCATCGCGCAGCACATCGCCTTCGCTCGTTTCGAGGCCCAGCTCCTTGCCGTCGGCATGACCAAGTCGACTGATGTAGGCGAAGTTGGCGAGGACGTGGCCGCCCCCGTGCTGGCGACCTGTGACCCGTACGACAGCCTCCGGAACGCGACGCGCCGTGCGTTCGGCGGTCATGACGGCGCGGCCGCTCATGCGCACTTGCGGGCCACCACCAAACGCCGCCTTTGCCTGATAGCTCGGGCGCGAAGTGCCACCCGACGCTGCCGGCTTCGGGAACATCGAGGCGACGGCAAATCCGAGGATCGTGCCACCCGCCTTCGGTGCCTTCGGGCTCCCTCCCCCGGCGCCAAGGCGATACTTCTTGGGCGGAGCGAACACGCCCGCCATGGAGTCCATGGTGCCAGGAGAGAAGCGAAAGCTCATTCGATCGGCGCCTCGTGACGCCCGGTCCAGTAGGCGATCTCACCCCCGATCGATGCCGCAAGGACACGACGCGTCGCGAAGAGGACAGCTTTAACCTCCGCACATTTCTCCATGAACGGCTCGGCGATGCGGGCGATGTCGAGCGAGCTTTCGGGCTGGTTCGCAGCGTTCATGGCATGGACGGCTTGGTTGATATTACGCCCGATCGCGAGAACCTGTTTACGAATCTTACCGATCTCCGCCTGGGTCGCGGGAGCGAGCCTGAGCAGCGCGGCCTTGTCCCAAAGCTGCCAGCGCAAGGTTCGCTTGATCCATTCGTTCCGGGTGAGCCCCATCGGCGCGGCAACGGCGTCGATGCTCTTGATCTCGCTTCGGTAGAGCCGGATCGTCACGCGGATATGATCGTCAGGATGGCCCCTCCCCTGCACCGGCATCACGGGTAGCGCCAGGCTTTCATCCGACAGCGCAGCGCGGGCCAGCGCGTTCGCCATCCAGGCACTACGGGTCTGGCCGTTCGCCGCTGCGACACGGTCGATCTCTTCAGCCAGTTGATCGGAAATCCGCGTGGTGACGATCATCCTTCGAGCCCCGTGCAGCGGCGCCTCATGTGCCAATGTATACATTGGTGCCATGAGGCATATCCTGCCATCCCTCATAAGGAGACATGACCAAGTAAAAAACTAGCAATTTGGAATGAAATCAATCCAACGCGGAGTGGGGGGAATGAGTTGGCAGGTTACTCAAAAATTCGCGAGCACATTACTTCTGGCGGCCGCTTCAACGTGACCTTCGCAGTCGACGGTTGGTCATCGCCGATGCTATTGAGAGCATCACGGCCACCCTTGCACCGGTTGGACTACTGGTTCTGTGTTCCAAGGATGCCGCTACCGTCACCCGCATCTAGAAGGGAGATGCCGAATGCCACGAACTCAAGCGAAACCGGCGAGCCTCGCCGCGATAACCGCCCGGCGGGAAGCCCTACTCGCGCAGCTCGCTCTCGTCGAGGAGCAGGCGAAAGCTGCGGAGGAAGCGGCGCGCGACGCTGGGCGGCCTGTCTTGCTGGCTGCCCTCGATCGCATAAAGATCGCCGAGATCAACCGCGCCGACGCCCGCGCTATTGCGGCCGCTCTGGCAACTCACGGGGGGAAGGCTGTAGCCAGACATCTGTCATCGATGGCCGAGGCTCAGACTTAGGCGCCGGCTATGTCGTCTGGTTCGACTTCACCGCTCTCGCTCGCGGCATTCGGGGTGTGTGCGCGACGTGACGCGTCGACCGGCCGCCACGGAATGCTGGCGCCGCGTTTCGCTCGAGTGCGGAGGTGCCCCCAACGAGATCGAACGCGCCCGGACCGATCGAGGGCAATGCGGAACGCCATGGCATCGAACCCTGCCAGGGAAGGACACCGCAAGTCGTTCTGGTCGGCGGAACTGGTCGGCACCAAGCGACGCTCGGATAGCGAACCCCTTGGAGAAAACGCCGTCGGTCGGCCACTGCCTATTGCAGCTCCCAGTCGGCCGCCCGCCCCGGGTAGAGCGGGAGTGGTCTTACTCGTCGAGAGCCCCCTCCCCCGCCCGCCTTTGTCGCGCTATTGAGAATTGGAAAGACGTCGTTCCTCAGCCTCCGCATAGTCCAACAGACGGGTCATCGCCTCCCCCTTCGAGATCCGATTCCGCCAGACAAAATCCTCGAAGCGCGCGCGGTCCTCTGGTCGAGCCCGAACGTGAATAGCGTCGGTGTAGGTCGCCTTGCGCGGACGACGCTGTGGCGTTTGCGGAGCCGGCGCCGATGGCTTCTCGGAACGGAAGCCTAGCCCCTCCCCTGCCTCCTTCGCCGCAGCAAGCTGCGCTGGGGTCGGAAGCGGGATGTCGTCTTCGTCGGCGAAGCTCGTGATCGATCGACGAGATGGGGGGGTTGGTTTCTCGGTCATGCCGACAATCCTTCCTTCAGCATGCTGAGCACGTCGTAGGCAAATGCGGTCGCGTTTTGCCGGGCGCTATCGAGTGATCCGACGTCGGCCGCAGTCATTTCGTGCAGGGTGCCGCCTATGCTGAAGAGGCCTCTGAAGGCACCGCGTTCGGCAAGCGCCGTGGGGATCATAGGGATACCGGCACCCTCCAAATTGGCTACAACAGCTTTCAGATCGCGCGGCCAAAGGCGCACGGAGGCTGGGGTCCGGGTAAGGACTGCGGCGAACGGCAACGGACGCTGCCGCGCCGTTCCGGCGTTCCGAACGACTTTGAACGCCCGCGCGGCTTCGACCGCGTCGAGTTCGGATCCCTGGATTGGAACAAGCGCCAAATGCGACATCATTAGCGCGTTTGTCGCCCGGGCGCTCGCCTTCCCTTCCAGGTCCACGATGACGTAGTCG
This sequence comes from Sphingomonas sp. SORGH_AS_0950, assembly GCF_030818415.1. Taxonomy (NCBI): domain Bacteria; kingdom Pseudomonadati; phylum Pseudomonadota; class Alphaproteobacteria; order Sphingomonadales; family Sphingomonadaceae; genus Sphingomonas; species Sphingomonas sp. SORGH_AS_0950. The sequence continues at coordinate 114,842 of NZ_JAUTAE010000003.1, read as the reverse complement.
GCCTGCTTCCGGGCGTCGTCGATCGTCCCGATAATCTCGTCCTCGTCGATCTGTGGGATGACCTCTATGTTCGATGGCCGACCGTCTTTCTGCGCCCACCGTGTCAGCGGGAAATTCGGATCAGCATCGATCATGACTACAGTCGACCCACGAGCGGCGAGTTCTGTCGCCAATATGAGGGCCGTCGTCGTTTTGCCGACCCCTCCCTTCGGGGAGAGCATCGTGATTACCGGCATCTGCCATCTCCTAGCGCTGCGGCGGTCGTGAGCCTGCCTCACATGCTCACGCTGCGACCATGTAACGCTCGTGGCACAAGGCATAGTTGAGGACAAGTGTTTTATGTTCTCATGTCCGCTTCGGGCACATGCTCATTTGTGCACATGTGCAACAGGTTGAAGGTTTGATTATCCAGGATATGGTTCCTCTACCCGCCCGGCGTAGCAACGCCGCAAGAACGGGGCTTCGAAGGTTTTCGCCCGAGAACCGCCTCCGCGCGTTTCGGGGTTGCGCCTAACCGATCCTCAGCACGGACGGCCATCGCCGACCGCAATGACGGAGGCTAAGTGATGGAGGTTCGCTTGCGCCCAGAAAGAACACCTACCACATGTTCACCTGCTCATGTCGTTCACACGTGAGCTTCGTGAACATGCCTCAAAGTGGACATGTGCGCCTGTAGCCGATGTGAGCAGGTCGCCCATGTGAACATGTTCGCTTGCGACCGGTGTGCGCAGACGGGGAATGTGAGCATGTGAGCATGTGAGCATGGTTATCGAGCAAGTCCCTCCATGTCCCAGGCATGGGGCTTCCGCGCGACAATCATCGATCCGTTCCGACGGATAGGTGGCCTGCCCCGCAACCATAGAGAGGAACACATGCTCACTCCTGTCACATGTCCACGTCGCAGACATGTCCACTTTTACTACATGTCGCCGGTGCGAACATATTCACCACCGAAATGTTTCATCGCGCAGAGCCCCACTTGGCGGACTTTGATCGACGGCTTCGATTGGCCGGGTCCCTTTCGCCAGGAACCGCTCCCTATGCTGGAGGATGGGATACCCTCAAACTTCACGTTTCGCGACGCGATCCCATGCCTAGGTGTTTGATCCCACGGTTTGATGGTGCGATCCTTTCGTTGGAATGGAAGGATGCCGTATGGGACAGGTACGTCATGGGTGCGCCACGACCACGCACGCCGTCCGAGCAGCAATACAGCGATCGCAAGCTTCGCTCGCGACGCTAAGCCGTGAGTTGGGGATCAACCCAAAGACGGTCGCGAAGTGGCGTAAGCGGGCGACCGTCGAGGACCTGAAGACCGGGCCGAAGGCCCCTCATTCGACAACCTTGTCCGAGGCCGAAGAGGCGATGGTTGTGGCGTTTCGACGTCACACCCTGCTGCCGCTGGATGACTGCCTCTACGCCCTGCAACCGTCACTCCCGCATCTGACGCGCTCAGCGCTGCACCGATGCCTCCAGCGGCACGGGATCTCCCGGCTGCCGGACATCGAAGGCGACAAACCGAAGCGGCAACGCTTCAAACGCTACCCGATCGGCTTCTTCCACATCGATATTGCCGAAGTGCAGACTGCCGAAGGCAAGCTCTACCTGTTCGTCGGCATAGACCGCACCAGCAAGTTCGCGGTCACTCAACTGGTCGACAAGGCTGACAGACGCACAGCGTGGGAGTTCCTCGAACATCTGCTGAAAGCCGTGCCGTACCGCATCCACACTATCCTGACCGACAATGGCATCCAGTTCGCCGAGCAGCCCCGCAACCGCAACACCGCCTGGTCCCGCCAAATGCGCTTCGACATGATCTGCGAGGCAAACGATATCGAGCACCGGCTCACCAAACCGAACCATCCGTGGACCAACGGACAAGTCGAGCGGATGAACCGGACCATCAAGGAGGCGACCGTCAAACGCTTCCATTACGAGAGCCACGACCAGCTCCGGACGCACCTCGCCGACTTCATGGCCGCCTACAACTTCGCCCGACGGCTCAAGACGCTCAGCGGGCTCACACCCTACGAATACATCGCCAAAATCTGGACGTCAGAGCCAGACCGGTTCATCGTCAACCCGATCCACCAGATGCCGGGACTGAACACCTAGGGCGTTCAAAAGCGCCGCGTGACGTGGGCAAGAGCACCAGACGCGGGTCGCTTTCGCCCAGCTCGGATAGAACGAACAGAATGCCTGGCTGGTCGATCGATCGGACGGCGTAGTACACCGGCCGAAGCCGTTGCATCGCTAGGGGAGGGGGCGATCCGGCCCACGCTCACTTGTTCACTTTGCTGACATGTCCATTTCGCAAACACGGCCTCCCTCGCTCACCCTCCCTGCGAGGTATAGGCCCGCGACCGGATGGGAGAACATCGTTCAGTCGATGTGCGAGCGCCGCCCCTCCGGACCGACCGACAGACAGGACATCTTTCCCATCTAGGCTCATTAGGGTCGGACCGCTCAGCTAGGCTACATAGGCTCGGGCGACATCAAGCGTAGCCAGGAGTTCCGAGAGTGGCTACTATGGGTATGGCCGTAATAGCCTAGGCCTGATCGGCGGTTGACAGGGTAAACATGCGACCGCCCTGAGAGCTTCTCGGTCAGTCAGCACGGACGCGCGCGGATTATCGACGCCACGGGGCCATATCGATGGCCCGGAGACGGTTGGCTTCTGTACCGCCGCTGTGTCTCCGCAAACGGTATCCACCTTCAAAATCGACCGACGCCAATTGCCGCGAATAATTCATAGCCTTTAGCCAAACGAAGTCGTCCTCACGTGGAAAATAGAAAGGTTCAGCGCGCTACCGCTTCTGGAGGCTGAACTGCGTATTGCAACCATCTAGGGCAGGGCGCCCAACAGCCTGTTCAGGCACCGTCGATCTTACCGATCTCGCTACCGATAGCACCGAACGCGCGCCCAAACGGGGCAAGACATGCTGCCACTACCAGCGATGCAGCTACGTAGTGCCTTCGAATGATTTAACGGATTATGTTGACTTCGACCTCTAATTGCAGTGCCGCCCATGCCCGGTCCGTCGTGAGCGCAACGCCCCCACGGCTTATCGCAAGCGCAAGGCAGCTCCGATCGCCGAGCGATAGTCCTGCCGAACGGGTCTCAGACCTTAGCAAGCCCACGATGGTGGCTTGATCGCGATCAACCGGAATTACGTCGACGTCGAGCTGCGCCATAATTTCCAGGATTTGATCACGAGGTGTCCCGCGGTCGACTAGCTTACCGACAACCTCCGCGTAGTTAACGGCACTCAGCAGGGCGCCACTCATCTGCTCCGCAATGCTGTCTGCGCCAGGCTCATCGAAGAACGCCGCAAGGATTGCAGAGGCGTCAAGAATGACTGGCTTGTCAGTCACGGGCAGACTCAGCCCGCCGATCAGAAATAAGTTCGTCGGAGACAAGGCCGTCGGCCGAAGCATAAGGCCGTAGCATCGCCTGAATTCGCTTCAGCACATCTCGCCGGGGACGGACGTGCAGTTCTCCGTCAATTACACGCATGACAACCTGATCGCCATCAGCCAGGCCGAGCTCCCGCCGAATGTCGGATGGCAGCTGTAATCGCCCGCCACTTACGAGCCGGCCGTTATGGGCATTCATGGCGCTGACCTCTTAGCTATACAAATTGATGCCGAACATACAGGTGCACACCCGAGGCGACAAGTGGTACCACCTCACAGCAGGTCCAAACTTGTTTTGCACGTCATTTTAGGTATACCCTGTGTGACCGCACATCGCTGGACAGGCCTAGCGTTCAATCAGGGCCGTTTGCAGAGATATTGAACACTCCGCACCCACGGTCTAGAGCCTGCCTGAACAGTGGAGATCTCAGTGTCGCTTTTTGGCTATGCCCGCGTATCAACCGTCGGTCAGAATCTCGCCATCCAGATTGCTGCCCTGAAGGCCGCCGGCTGCCAAACGATCCGGTACGAGAAAAAGTCGGGCACCGAGCGAGGCGCCCGGCCCGAGCTACAGATCTTGCTCGATTTTTTACGCGAGGGCGACACATTGGTCGTCACTCGCATCGATCGGTTGGCCCGGTCGATGAAAGACCTTCAGGATATAGTGCATGAGCTGAAGGGGAGGGGGGTCGAGATCAAGGCGACCGAGCAACCGATAGATACCACCACGGCGGCAGGCAAAGCCTTTCTCGATATGCTAGGCGTGTTTGCCGAATTTGAGACGAACCTTCGACGAGAGCGGCAGGCAGAAGGAATCGAAGCGGCGAAGGCGAGGGGCGTCTATAAGGGCGGCAAGGCGAGGATCGATCCAGATGCCGTGCGAAGTCTCATAACGGATGGCATGAAACCGGCACACATCGCACGGCAACTCGGCATCTCGCGGGGCACCGTTTACAAGTACATGCCCAAACGGTCCGACACGGTCACTTCGTAGCGTGCCTCCCGCCCTCCGGCATTCCTGGTGGTAACCGGCCTGTCCGCTTTCCGGCGCCGATCGCGACAAAGCGGACGCTCGTACAGACGGCACGTCAGGGGCTTGGACGCCCACCGATGGTAGGAAGCAGGTAGTCCGCTTTCGGACAGCCGTTTCAGTAAGCCGCCATCCGTTCAACTAGGGTTGGGGCCAGGGAGCCACCTCCTATTAGAAAGCGGCAGATCGCCCCTCCGCAAATTTAAGCGTGCAAGTGAGCCTTGGTTCAGCTTGCTCACAAGAATCGTTACATAACAATCGCTCGGTGCCACTATGGTGTACGCAAGTCTTTGAACAATTTCTAAAAATAATCTTGTCCAAAATTAGAAATTTCTCCACTTATTAAGTCGATCTGCTCAATTGAGAACCAGGGCGTCTTTATGGGTTCGCGAAGGTGGCGCACCAGATATGCCTGGAATGCGCACACGATTCGACCGGATGTCGTCGAGTATGCAGAGAAAGTCTACCTGGGCAGTTGAACTCGTCCAATTCCGGCGCTCGTCAGGCTTCACTACATAGACCGCAGTACCCGCGTAGACACGGACACTACGCCCGGTTCGAAATCTCGGTAGCCTTTCCATCTCGTCGGAAAAAATTCCGATCTCAAAAAGATCGGGATCTTGAATACTCAGCCCCTCCGTTGGTCGTGGCGGTCCTTCCTGCACTTCAAACTTGAGTGCGACCATATCCGCAGAGACTCGGACGGCCCGTGTCGCCACCGCTCGCGCAGAACTCGCGATCCTGAGAACGGTGTCTAGCCAGTGCGCGACTTCGCAACCGTAGTCGTGCAGCAGCCTAGGCGTGATTTTGTCGACCTCCTTCTGGCGCTCCTCACGAGAGTCCAGCAGGATTGGCCGAGTTCGCGCAAGTGCGTCTTGAACAATTGGACGATCATGCCCGTCCAGATTGTATAACTCCATGACAATCTCGTCGGCCATGTCCAACGCAGCGGTTGCCGAACGCTCGCCGAGCGCTTGGTGCAGCCGGCTCAGTCTGTTCCGTTCGCGCGGCGAGAGAATGGAGAGATCTGGAAATGCCAGCATCTCCAGATCAATTTTCTCGATCTTGGGTTGCTTCAGGCCGGTGTTCGATCCGCCCATGGTCAGCAAGAACGCAACCGTCCGCGAGTTCAGCACGATCGATAGCGCGTCGGCGAGCTGCGGGTCATGACCCGCGAATGAGATTCCAACAAAGGAGTCGGTGAAGATGGTGTCTTCGGACACAACCGCAGCGGAGTAGCGGCCGCGCTGCAGGGCGCCTGCGAAGCCTGCTTCGGGGCATAGGACCAGCGGTGCGCAGTAAGCTGCACGCTCTCGCGGGCGGTGCGCGTGTTCCAGTTTAAAGCGGGGCAATCGGCGCGTGTTGATCCTCAACGGGCGGTAACCAGCTGGATCAAGGAAAGGGAGGCCTGTGAGGCTTGCAGTGTTGCCTTTGCTACCTCCGCCGACTTGTAAGCCCTGCTCCATCCGCAGGCCGTTGGTGTGGCACCATGCTCCCAACCGGGTTAGGGCGGGCGAGCCTTGGATTGTCTCAACAACTTGGTACTCGCGCGCATTGCCGAACACGGCAGCTTTAAGTAGCACCGGGTCTCCAACGACAGCTGGAAGCGGCGAATTGTGAAAATCGTCGCTTGATAAGTCCAACACCCCGTTGCGACGGAAGTTCGGGTTCCACCTCACGTTGGCGGTCTCCAATACCGCGCCCTCTGTGGGCGCGCCCAGCGTGCCGCAGAAGAGGAGTGCAGGGCCGGCGTTGGGCTTCCGGCTCCCAGGCCGCCCGATAAGTGACGGAAAAAGCCCCTCGCCCCTCATCTGCGAAAAGTTGACCAGCTTGGCATCGCGGAACGTGGAAAACAGCAGCCGCCGGGCCTCACCGGCGAGCCGGTCCTTACTAAAGAAGGGTGTGGCCTTCATCAGCAGCGCCATGCGGGCGCCTGACGCCGCATGGCGGCGCGCTTGCCACAGGAAGGCCCAGTCGGGCGATCGCCTGGGTTGAACGACCTTGGCCTGTCCCGGCTTCGCACCATCGTCTGAGGCGGCCCCTCCATATGTCCAAGGAGGGTTCCCCACTACGACGTCGAACGTCCGACCATCGAACGAGGCATCGAAGAAACTAGTCTGAAGCAGGTTGCGGCCGATAAGGTGGTCGAACTTGAGCCACTCGAGATCGCAGGAGTCTAGGTCAGGATCCAGCTCTAGAGCGGCCAGGTAAAGGCTAAAAGCGGCGACCTGCAGCGCGCCAGCGTTGATGTCGACGCCGAATATTTGGTTGCGGAGCACGTCGCGCACTAGTTCGCGGGTGTTAGGCTCGTTGCGCGTGCGCAGCCAGACTAGGCGTCGCATGGCCTCTACAAGAAAAACCCCCGAACCGCACGCCGGGTCGAGCACTTTTGCATGTCCAGTGACGCCCTCCATCACTTGATCGAGTGTAAGGTCCACGAGGTTAACCGGGGTGTAGTGCAGACCTTGCATCGCAGCGGAGGTCCCTGCGACGGTGTGAGCGAACTGCTCGTAAATTGAAGAAACTAGTTCGACCGGAATAAAGTCGAAACGGAACGGAAATGCGCTCATCTGCCCGGTCGCGGCCTCATGGCCATCAAGGAAGTCGGCGAGAGTTGCGAGGTGTTGGCTCTTGATAAGCGAGCGCTCGTCGACAACGTTTGGTGGAAATAAATCGCCGTTGAAGGTCATGCGCAACCACTCAAAGAGTCGCGGGGCGGTATCAGTGGAGCGTAGGGTGTCGCTGAGCCTTTCGTACCCAAAGAGGCGCCGCAGAAGATCAACGCCGAGCACGCCGCGATCAATCAAGTACTGCGAAAAAATCGTACGCCCGATCAACTTTTGCGCCATGAGCGCGGTCAATCCGCCCCGTGTTAGCGTCAGCTCCACCGCCGTAAGTTCGCGGAGCAGCACGGCGTCTACCCGGTGATGGCGGTCAATGCGTCGCGCGAAGTCCGAGGCCCAGAAGGCGCCCGTATCAAAAGCCAGCCGCCCGCAAGTAGTGACGAGCTGCTCGACGCCGCTGCGGTGAGCAAGCGAAAACTCGGCGAGCTGCACGTCGGCCAATCGCCCAGATGGCCGACGGTAGCTGTCTAGGATCAGAACCCTGTCTGGCAGGCTCACCCACAGTAAGGGCGCCAGACCGACGTTCCACGCCAATCTGTGGCAGTCAACGGCAGCTTCGTCATCTAGTCCCGCCCCGCTGGCGTCCACAAACATGAGTACGGGCGCCGTGCCACTCTTGAACACGCCCTCAATCGCGAGCGGGAAGCGCGTGCGGTCAAATAGAAATGCGTAACGGCCGATACCTGTGTCGCGCGGCTGCTGCGGCTTAAACGTGATCATGCCATCGGTTGGACCACCGCCGCGAGTAAAGCCCGCTCGCTCCATCAGATCCCAGAAGCCAGGGACGGAGGTCATTCGGCCCCCTCCCCGGTGCCGGGCACATGTCCGGGGTAGCTGCTGGCGAGCCACTGGACAAAGACGCTGCGTTCGGGGGCGGTGAGCCGTTCGACCTTGCGGCAAACAGTTGCAACGCGGCGCTTGGACCGTTCGCGCTCGCGGAAGTCGGCGCCCGCTCGCGTCGGCTCGTGCAGCGAGAGAGTGTCAGGGTAGTTAGCCCAGAGCGTCTCCGTCCTTCCGCCGGAGCGAGCGCCTGCGCGGAATTCGATCTGCCGCCACCCGGCGAGGCGCTCCTGGTATAACCGGGTCGGCTGCCCCGATACTAGCACCTTGCAAGGGAGGCCGAGCAAGACGTCAAGCAGTTCGGCATGATCTGAATCGTCGTAGTCGTAGCGATAGCGGTTGCGGGTTTTGCGGGTTTCTAATGGGTACGGCGGGTCCGCATAGACCAGCTCATCGCCGCTGAACGTGAAGTCGCGCAGGAAAGCGATAGCGTCGCCGTGAACCACCTCGCAAGGTGGGCATGCGCTTTGCCAAGTGTCAACAACGCGGCGGTCGGCGTCGATGCCTATCTGCCGCTCACTGGGCCGCTTGGCGCGCATCACGGCTCCACCACCGAGGTGGGTTTCAATGTAAACGCGGTGAGACGGCATTGCGCCGATCACGCGCGAACAACAGTTCCCCTTGCCTCCAAAGTAGCCCATGCAGACACTATCGCACGTTCTTGCGATGCGCGATAGGGGGCGCGAGTTCGGCCCACCCTAGCTCTGGCCCGGCTGACGGCCATTCGATGAGCGCCGCGTCTAAGGCAGCGACGCGAGCCACGTGTAGGCGAGCCGCCGCTGCGGGTCGCCCGGCCAGCACGAAGATGTCTCGCGCTCCGGTGGGATGAAGATTGAGGATGCTTGTTGAGAAGCCGAGTTCAGCGAACTGCCGCAGCCGCAGCTCGACGAGCTCGTCACTGCGCGTCGGCAGGTTGAAGGCGACGAGCGCGTCCGCCGGCAGCTTGGAGAGCAGCCCCAGCTCGGTGTTGTCGATGGCGAACTGCATGGAGAACAGCGCGACGGCGATGTCGGCGTCCAAATATCCGGGTCGAATTTGATCGGGTGAGGTCACGGCGTGGAGTCCGCGACCGGCCAAGTGCCGCACTGCCTCTTCGTCCGTCTCCAGGCCCCACCAGTTTTGGCAAGCCACGTCATCTGCGATAGGGAACTTGCCACAGCCAATTTCGAACACGCGCGGCGAGTCGCTAAGATGCCGGATAGCGGCGGCCACCACGCGCCGTATGCGCGAACTGTGGAGTAGGGGCCTCTTGGCGAGCCGACGCTCACGCCAGCGATTGACGCTAAGCAAGGCTTCATGGGGAAGGTGCGCCGTGTCAGTTGGCAAATAGAGTACGTCCATAAAGCGCTGCCGCAGCATTCCGTCGACCATCTCGGTCTCCGCGCCGCCACCTAGCAGGTCTTGGAACACGCCGCCGCCCACATGGACGAACCGCTCGTCTGACTCGCCCGTGACGAAGCCGATGCTCCGGCGGTAGCGGTCGATTTGCTCACCGATTGCCACGGTCTTCGAGATGGGTTCGCTGCGAGCCAGACCACGTATGATGTCGATCGCGCACTCAAGTTCGTCTACCACATGGTCGGAGAGCCCAAAGACAAACGGGTGGATCCAATCAGTCAGGTCCTCTCCGAAGACGTCGGGCACTGACGATCGGCGGTAGTGCGTCTCCCATGGAGCCCAGGTAATTATGGGTATGCCGCGCTGGGCGGCGAACATCATCTCGGCGCCGATGCCGATACCTTTCGCTCGCCGCGCGTCGACCAGCATTACATCGCTGATTGAAACGAGGTGCAGATCGCATCCAAAGTTGAGACCGAAGTCCTGCCTCCTGATGTCCGTTTTGGCAGGGTTCAGCAGCTCCACAGGTGAACCGACACCGGACCTGATCGCTTCTTCGTCGTCGTGCGACCAGAAGTGATCAGGCGAGCGCGGGTCCTGCGCCCCCTTGCGGATGCTCCCCGAGAGATAAATGCGCAGTGGCCGCGTCATCAGACGACGTGCTGGATGGCAGCGACCAGCTTCTCCCCGCCTTCGATCGCTCCCGCTGCCATGCCGGGTAGCTGGAGCATGCCCCTGACCACTCCCTTGAGCGTTTGCCACTTACCCTTCCTTTCGTCGCCTGTTGCTTTAGCCGCGTCCTCCGCGGCCTTGACGGCCAGTTCCTTGTCGCCTTGGTCAACGTCACTGGCTGCGAGAGCGCGCAGGAACGTTTCGACGAGAGGGGTGAGCTCCTTGATGTTCTGGTCGGGCTGCTGATTCAGCGTATTAATGGTCGACTGGATGGCGTCCCCCAGTACGTTGCCGCTAATTACATTGCCGCTCCCAGACTGTTCTATCTTGTTACCCATGTAGATCTCCTGCTTCGCTACGTATATGAAGGTGTTGCCGCCGCCCTGCGCGTTCACGCTGTCGAAGAGGTTTGCTGGCCCCTCGATCAAGAGACGGGGCAGCGGGGCGCGGACTGCAACTTCGGCTAATCTCCAGTCCGGCTTTGCAACTGAAAATATCTTGGCGCCGATAATATCGTCTGGCCCGTAGCGGCTATAGTCGGCGGTTAGCACGTCGCGCGCCACCGCGTCGTCGAGCGTGTTCGCGAGCAATGCTAGGTGGTCGACGAGTGCGATCTTCACTCGCGGGCTAGCTTCGGTCGAATACCAATCGATCGTTTCCATGCGCCGATCTTCGAGCGCAATGGTGGCCAGCCCCAGCGCGAGGCCCTCACGCGCGAGGTCCGAGGGCTCGTTGGCGGCGTTCATCATTGCGGTGAGGAGGTCAAGATGATGTTGAGCCGCGTCCGCCGTCTTGGTGATCAACCGGTAAACCCACCGACGTACATTGGGATAGTCTAAGAGGTCCTGTGGCGTGCGCAGCAGGCTTCCGAACGAACCTGCGGGGTGGCGATGCTCGGCCCAGACGCTGTATTCAACGTTCTCGCGATCATCGTCGAACGCGCAGTTCCGCACGAGATCAAGGTCAGCGTACCGCTGGTCGATTGTGCGCGCGTTGTCCTTGGCATAGCCGCATAGAAGGCAAAGCCATTTGCGGGTGATAGCGTGCTTTTGCCAAGCGGAGATGTTGAGGTCGTCTCTCGCTGGCTCGCCTCGCGCGTAGAGCTTGGCAGCCAGTTCCAGCGAAGTCCCGCGGTAGTCCTCGAGCTGAAGGTTGAGCTTAGTTCTGCGATCCTCATCCGCGACGCCATTGAAAGCGGCGGAAGCCCAGCCGCGGTTTTCTAGATCGGTTTCCCCTCCAAGCAGGGCGGTTTCCAAAGCGCCGATCTGGCCGGTGTCCCGCAGCAGAGCTGCAAGCTTGTAGGCCCATCGTCGGACCTTAAGATCGCGCGACGACAGATGGGCCGCGAGGCCGATCTTTAGAAACGTCGGATCGGTGAACGCTTGTCCGCCTTCGAATATCTCGCAGGCTCGCTGCAGCCCCGTCTTGACCTGCGCGGGATCATCTGATCCAAGCATCATCTCGATGACGTGTGACGCCTCTCGCGATGCGGGCCTCCTGCGGGGCGGCACGCGCGTCATCCTTGATTCGCACCTGTCCGGTTAAGTCCAAGCGCTGCTTCCACATCGGCCAGGATGGTCTCGGTATCGCGTGCCGCATCGATCCTTATCAGCGTCACTGCGGGGGGAAGGTGATCCAGTAGAGGCAGTTGCACTGTCTGGAACTCTAGATCGCGACTTGTGATACGGCCGTCGTCATCCGACCGTCCCCGCGCCGCAAGGCGGGGGTGCGTGATCGCCGTGGAGCACTCAAGATAGAGCGCAAAGACACTTCGCTCGATTGGAAGCGAGTCAACTAAGGCCGCATACGGCGCAAGAGAATTTGCTGCGCGAGGGTAACCATCAACTATCAGGGCGGTAGCGGCGTGGATTCGTTGATCCAGCCAAGGGTAAAGCTTTTCACTGGTAATCGTGCGGCCACTCGCAATCGCGGCCTGCATTGCATCGGGATCGATGCCGATGTTCGCCAGCGTCGCCGGGTCTTTGAGCATGTCGCCGAGCGGTAACTGCAAGAACCCGTGCCGCTCCGCCAAGCTACGGGCGACGGTCGATTTTCCAGCTCCGGGCCGGCCAAATAAAGAAATAACCGTCACTCGGGCTCCGCTTTTCTATTCCGATTGTAACGGAATATTCATGCTCGTAAACATAGATTTGCGAACGGCACCGCATCCCGAATCTAGACCGACTACGGCCCTTTGGGCCACGACTGTCAGGCCTTCCGGCACCGGGTTGCGTAACGGTCTTCCCATACGCCGGTCGTGGGAGGGGCGACGATCGCGTAGACGAGCTATCTTTCGTCACCGTCCTCGAGATGAACGCGCCAAAGCCGTCCATTCGTCGTGGGGGCTTCGTGAGCAGCTTCGAGCAATTGATCGCACCTCCACCCCCACGTGATCTACAAGCACACCTAAACGTATGGCCGAAGTTGGGAGCCAACACGCGACCTTGCATGACCGAAAGTGGGTCTTCCCGCTTGCGGCCGCTGGCGACCAACTCACGACATTCAGCGTCGGTGATGCGAGCGTCGGCTTTCGCTGAAACTCGCCATTTGGGTAGTACAAACCGGCCGCTTAGCATTGGGGAAAACTATCGAGAAGGCGGCCGCGAAGCTACGTCGCTGAGCCTACTGATCCCACAAGAGTCGCGCAATTCGGTCTCGCGTTGATATGTTGTGTGCAACATGCCAAGCCATATCTTCTTTTCCTGGCAGCTCGATCGCGCGCCGCGCACCGGGCGCAACCTCATCCAGCGCGCGCTCGAAGCGGCGATCGCCACGCTCGAGGCCGATGCTCAGATCGACCCCGCCGACCGGCTCGAGATCGATCGCGATACCGCCAACGTGCCCGGCCAGCCGCCCTTGGTCGACACGATCTTCGCCAAAGTCGATGGCGCCACGGCCTTTCTGTCCGACCTGACCTATGTCGCCGAACGCGTCGACGGTCGCCGCATGCCCAACCCCAATGTGCTGATCGAGCATGGCTATGCGATGAAGTCGCTGACTTGGCGCGCGCTCATATCGGTGATGAACGTCGCGCACGGTCACCCCGACGAGCACCCGCTGCCGTTCGACCTGCAGCATTTTCGGCGGCCGATCTTTTTCAATTGTCCCGAGGACGCCGACGAGGTGGCGCGTCGCGCCGCCAGAGAGGATCTGGCGGGAAAGCTGGTCGTCGCGTTGCGCGCAATCCTCGTGGACACCGCGCTGCGCGCTGCGAAGGTGCCGGACCGACCGGTCGAACCGCATCCCGAGGATGTCGCCCTGTTCGCCCGCTTCCGCGAATTGATAACGCCGGCTCATCTCAGGTTCCTGCGCGATACAAGCTTTCGCGGGCCCTTGCGCCGCGACAATCTCAATCCGGTGTACGAGATTGCCGAAGACTGGATCGGCGCGCGGTACGAATTCCACGATGACGTCATCCAGGCGGCCTTCGCCGAGGTCCGCCGTGCGGCCGACGCGCTGGACGGTCTGATGCACGCGCATCTTTACATGAGCGACACGATGCAGGGGATGATGACCCCGCTCACCGGCCGCGACCGGGCGCAGGGAACCCAGCCTGCCACGGTCGAGGCCATCGGCAAGATGGATGCGGGGGCGACGGCGCTGGTCGATGCGGTCGACGCGTTCGAACGCGTTGCTCGCGATCGTATTCGGGTTACGGCCGGCGATGCGGCGGACGCCGGTGCGCAGCGCGATGCGCTGGTTGCGCGCGCTGGCGACATCCTGAACGAGATGGCGCAGCATCGCGGAATGGGCCGAGTTCCAGGGCTCGTGAGCCGGCCCTGCGTGATGCTCCGCGCCGTCCCCTTTAGCGCGCTTGAGGGGCGCCGGCTTGACGCGGGGCAGGTCGCCAAGGCCCAGCTGCTCTTCCCGCCCGACGCGAATGTGCGGGTTGAAACCGGCACCGACGGTGATCAATGGTGGAGCATCGAACCTGGTCGTGATGTCGGCCACCACAATCCGGAGGCACGCTGGCGGACGCGACTTGTCCGGCCCGGCGCTATCGAGATCGAGGCGATGATCGGCGAGCGGCTGGACATTGATCCCGAGATCGTGATCGATGGCTTGTTGTTGGAAGCGATGATAGTCGGCGCGTTCGCCCGACTCGGCGCCGCGCTCGCCGAACTCGGGCTGGTCGGGCCGACGCTCCTGTCGATCGCGTTTGACGGTACCGAGGATGTCGAGCTGTCGCGCGCGCAGCCGGGCGGGAGAAAGATGCGGGTGCCCGGATTTGCTATGCCGTTCGTGCTGGTCGACACGCTCGATGGTTCGGTCGGCGACGCGTTGCACGACGCCTTCGATCGCATGTGGCAGCGGTCGGGCTGGGCGGACGGGTCGCCGTCGTTTAGCACAGGCTACTGGCGCAGCAGCCGGGATTGAAGCTAGCGTCGCGTGACGGGCACGCCTAGCTCGCCAGCGGCAATCCCTGTTCGTCGATCAAGCGCTCGCCGCGCGCCGTCTCGATCTCCCGGATCAGCCAAACACGATCATCGCCGCCTTGATCCCCGATGTCACCGAGCATGTCCCTGACCTCGAAACGCTGGTAGGCCCGCATCATGGCCGCCACATAGCGATAATGATGCACGTCGATCGGCTCGCTCAACACACGCCTGATCAATGCCAGATGGACGTCGCGGTGGAGCGGGTTGCTGGTCGCGCCGAGTCGAAAGATCAGTTGGCCTTGGTCGATATCGGGATGCTCCAGGCACTGGCCCAAGGCACTCGACGGAAAGGTGCCGAACGCGTCGGCGAATACAGCGGGAATTAGCGTCGCGAGGCGAGCCGTGGATAGCATGCGATCCAGCAACGGCTTGTTATATGCTTTGACGTCCTTAAGCGCCCGAAGCACCGCCTCGGCCTTAGCGTCATCGTGCTGAAACGTGGTCAGGACCAATGCAACCGCGGCCTCAGGCAAAGCCGAGAGCATCTCTGGGGTGAAATTCGGGTCCCATCGGCTAGTTGCGCTGAAGGTCGAAATCCAGCGATCGAATTCGACCGGGCCGCTGCCTTCGGCTTCCACGTCGAGACGGGTGCCGAGCCGGTTCCGCCAATCCCGATAGAGAGCGACAGTCCGATGCAGATGATAGGCGGGTAGTGCGTTGGGCTGTTGGCAAACGAAGCCGACAATATGCGCGACGCCTTGCGGATAGATTGCCGCGGTCGCTTCCAGCAATTGATCCATTGTTTTGGGTAGCATGACGCCGCCGATCCGGGACCATAAAGTCTCGATCAGCGAAGCCGGGGCGTCCTCGAGGAACCGCAGGGGCTCCAGTGCGGGAACGTCCGGCATGCCGGAATATGACTGCGGCAGTCCCGCTAGCAGTTCCGGAAGCAGGGCATTCCCGTGCCGCGCGACAAGGACGCGCCAGCCGGTCGTGGCGTGACCGTTGGCGATCCATGCTCGGGCGGTTTCGTCATCGATGTCCGGCGAAAGATACTTGGTAAGGCGGTGATGGTGTATCTTGAACGACGTAAAGGCAATTTTCTGGAACGCGCCGATCCACGGCTCACCTCGCTCGACCACGGCAAATCCCAGATATTCCTGTGCTTGCTCGCTCATCGCGGGAAACCGCTCGAGCAATGCGGCGAATACCGCGTTGTCGCCGCAATCGACCAGTACGCGATTGAGCTCGAGCCACCCACTGCTTCC
Organism: Sphingomonas sp. SORGH_AS_0950; assembly: GCF_030818415.1. Classification (NCBI taxonomy): domain Bacteria; kingdom Pseudomonadati; phylum Pseudomonadota; class Alphaproteobacteria; order Sphingomonadales; family Sphingomonadaceae; genus Sphingomonas; species Sphingomonas sp. SORGH_AS_0950. The sequence continues at coordinate 99,274 of NZ_JAUTAE010000003.1, read as the reverse complement.
TGGCTTGACTGCCGTATCGACGAGATGGTCGTAGGTTGCCGCAATATGTCTTGCCAGCGCGCGGTTTGCGCGCCGCCCTGCTGCGCTCCGCAGCAGCCATGGAGCAGCTCGTACCAGCTCGTCGAAATATGGGTGTCCCCACTCCGGGAAGTCCGGTCGGCAGCCCAGTGCCGCTGCCAGCGCTGCAGCGCCGGACACCGTATTGTTGACCGCCAATTGCCCGAGCCAATCCGACCATTCCGGTCCGCCGTGATCGGCGATTATCCCAAGGACGAGTTCGGTCCCGCGGGCTGGCATCCAGCTCGCGAGGATCGATCGATGCGGGTACAGCAATTCAGGGTGCAGAGCCGCTGACCATTCGGGCAGCGCAAGCCTCGCTTCATACACTTCGCTCAGGACATCAAGGGCGGGACCCAGGTAGTCGGGTTTGTTGATCGCCAGTGCGGCAAGGCCGGCGCGGCTGCGCCGCGCGAGGCTGGCATCCCCAAGCCCCCGGTCGATCGCGCCGCCAATCATCGGATCGACGGCCCCGATCGGTCGGCCGGTTTCCAGAGTAGCGCTGAGAACGATATCGCTGTCAACAATCGCACGGCCGTCTTCCGCTGCGGCCACGTCACCGGATTGCAATGCCAAGGCATAACATTCCCGCGTCGCGATCGATCGAAGCGCATCGCTGCTCGAAAAATGCCGCAGCAGCCCACGTCCTGCCAGCCAGTTCCAGTAAAGGTCATGGATGGGCAAGGCCTTCCCGTTGCGTTCCGTTATGGTGCCCAGCCGACGGAGAAGCTGCTTTGACTCCGTGATCCCGGCGGACCCGGCGTGAGCCTCGAGTTGCGCGATGAACCTGCCGAACCCCCGATCGTCTGTCAGGACCGATGCCGCAGCGGCTCGAGCAAGGGCGTCGGTGAATCGGCCGGGCAGGTCACGCGCCAATTGATCATGGAATTGGCGCAGGAGCTCGCCCGTGGAGAAAGCATCTGCGTCTGTCAGAAGATAGATCGACAAAAGCAGGGGTAGGCGAAGCAGATCGATGATCGCTTGCGAAAGTACGGGCCGGCCCGGATGCGCGACGCCTGTGCTCGCCGCGACCTGCTCGGGGGTGAACAGGTCCAGCGTCCAAACTTCGAACGCGGCACCCGCGCCTTCCGCCGATTTTGCGGTCGCGATAATGCGCGCGTTGCGGAGCCTTGTTAGCGCCTTGTGCCTTTCGCCCGCCTTATCCCCGCTGGCAAATTCGGACCATCCGTCGATCATGAAGCAGACGCGCGGATCGGACACGATTGCCTCGATGGACAGACCGGCTGCAGCATATGTCAGTGGCGCGAAGAGTTCGTCACTGGTGGAGAGCTCGGCGGCAGACAGAAAGAGCGGAAAAACTTCCTGTTTGTCGAGTAGTTGTCGCGCCGATCGCCAGAGCGCGTGCGATTTCCCCGACCCCGGTCCTCCGATGACCATATGCCGCTTGCCCATCAGACCGGCGAGCGTGTTAATCGTAGCCCGGTCACCGTCCTTTTGGGAAGGGTTGGAGCGCGTAAGCGTCCGCTCAAGCGCCGCGATCTGATCGAATGCGGTGCGTCCCCCGACCCGGTCGTCCCCGACCAGCGCTGCGAGGGACGGCGGTTCGGCCACCTCTAGCATCGCAGACGCGATCATCCGCAATGCAACCGGATCGATTGCCGCTTCAGGCCTAAGCGCGGCACCGGCGATCGCCAACTGCTCGACGATCTGAGACGGCATTGCGATCGCGGTGGCCCGCCTCAGGCAATTGATCAGATGAGTGCGCGTGAGTTGTCGCGTCGAAGATGTGAGGATCGTGGTCAGCAATTCCCCAAACACCACATCATAGGCAGCATGCGCCGCAGCAGGCGTCGCCTGAACTTCCTCGCACATCGCCGACAGTTTCGTCCGGTTGCTGCTGGCGATTAGCTGCCAATCCGGCGCGCCACATTCGAATGTGAGCCTGGCCAGCAGCTGCTCCCTAAGCGTTGCGGCGTTGCTCTTGCGCACAAACGTCCTTGCGGGTCCCTTGGGAAGACGAGCAACCAACGCTTTGCTTATCTCGGCAACTGGGCCGCCAGCCGCAGCTTTTCGCCAAGCGTCAAGCCCACGATCCCCCGAAGGAAGTGGATTTTTTCGCTCCTTGCCTATCTCGGACGTCGTCAGGAATACGATATCGACGATACGGCCGGGATTGGCCTGTCCCAGACGATGCACGCTCTCGATAGTGTCAAGTACATCGCCCGAATTGAGGGTAATGCGTCCCGATTCACGCGTGTCCTTGACCTGGGTCGCCTTGAGAATCTCGTCAATCTGATCGGGCTGCTTGAGAATCTCTGAGAAGTCCTCGGCGACCTCGATTTGCAGCGTATTGCCTTCGGGCAGATCGATCCAGGCGGCAGCGGACTGGTGCAACTGGTAAACGTAACCGCGCAACGACGCGGTCGCCTGGCGTAAAAGGTCTGCTTCCGGGATAGACCATGGTCTTGCCGGACTGCCCATCGAACTTACTTTAGTTTCCGCCAAGGTTCGTGTCTCTCATGAGGTCACCAAGGTTCCGACCGTTTCTGGTCAACTGGGTCTGGTGAGGTTGCCAAACGGTCGCTACGATATTGTCGCAACCCCAAGGCCACGCAACTATCGTGCACGGCTTCGGGTGGCGAGGCTCGAATCGGCAAGACGTTGATATCGTTGCTCAGGATGATCTCGTCGGGTCCGGCGTTATGATGAGCAAGTGGCCTCAGGTGGGTGCAGCGGTTGCCCTGCCACCGCTTGTCGCAGTGCCACTCGTCTCCATCGCTACAATCGCGGCAATCTGTTCTTCGATCAGCACTTGGAAGGCAGCATAAGCGCGGTAGCAATGGTCGCGTTCGATTTCGAGCAGATCCGCGACCGCGGCGATCCCCAGCGGCTCATTGCCGCCGAAGGCGTAGCTGACCCGGCCGTTGCGGACGTGCCGCGTGACCATCGCGGTCATGCCGAGGACGAAGCGCGACGAGAAGCCGTGGTTATAGGCGTTGCGAAAATCGTCGGTCGCCTCCTTGAACGCGCTCCCCGCCAAGGGTTCGAGCTTGAGCTTGAAAGCACGGTATTTGCGCCACGGCGCACCGAACGGCTCGATATCGTTGAGATAGAGATTCTTGGTCGGAAATTCGTCCTTCCAGCCCGCCATGTCCTTTGCCTGGTTCGCCTGATGGCTGAGATGGCCGACCGCCAAGGTGAAGCGTGACTTGATCGCATAAGGCTGGCCGAGCGCAACCGTGCCGAGCGTGTCGATGAATTCGTGGCTGAGCTCGAATTGCTCGTCGTCGCCAAGGCCCTGCATCACGTCGTCCCACGCACGCAGCCGTGCAACATTGTGCGTGAGCGCGTTGATGATGTTCGAAAGGTCGGTCGCGTACTCGTCGAGCATCTGGCTGTAAGGCATCCAGATCATGGTCATGGAATCGGGCAGCGTCCACCAGCGATAGGGCATGAAAGTGCCACCGGTTGGCACAGTGTCGAGCGCGGTGCGATACTGCGTGTAGTAAGCCACCATCCGATCGGAGCGGCCGCGCGAGAATTGGTCGGTCATGGGCGCAGAAATAGGCGTCGAGGGTAAGGTACGCGAGCCGATCGCCCAGTTTAAGTCCAGATCGGATGGATTAGTACGCCTCGCGCGACACAGTGTCGCGCGACCGCCGCTTCGTGGTGCTGGCCTGCTGTCCGCGCTACCAAGCCCCGTGCCGGGTCTCGGCGTATGCCGCGTCGGGCGGGGGACAGACCCTTAAGGCCGCTGGCGCTTCGCGACCTTGCGCGCGGCTGGTGTCAGCGGTGGCGTCCGCCCGCCCGACAGATCGGACTTGAGCTCATGCTCGTCTTTCCCTTCGTGCACCATGCGTTTGAGATTACCGATCGCGAGTATCTCGCCGATCACAGCATAATGGTCGAGCTGCCGCTGATAGGCTGCGCGCACGGTCGTGTCCTCCCAGCCTTACCTCAACGCGACCCGGCCCCAGAGCAATTGCCCGGGGCCGAAAAATGCCAGCCGTCGGTCACCGCGCTTCGTGTCCTGCCGATCGGTTGATCTCGATCTTTATTCCCCCGAAATGCTGCCGCAGCTCGAGCTGACGCTGACGCTGCCATCGTCGCGCGCCGCAGCGCGCCGCGCTGCCCCCTGCCATTTGGACCGTGCAACCGCGTCAAGCTAAGCTGCGTGACCAAATTCAGAGCGCTTTGCCGACAGGCGGCTTCTGGGGCGGCATTCGATCGGCGGCCTTTCGGCTTTCAGTACCGCTGTGCAGACAGGCGGCTAGCGGCCCATATCTGGCCGTCGGCATCGGCTGATCAGTCAGCGTCTGCTTTCGCTGATCGCCTGACCAAGAGCTGACAGTCTGCATCCGGCCCGGCTTCTGACGTTCCGAGGTGCCGGTCACACGAACTTTGAACGTCGGCTTCGACAACGAGCCGCCGTTCGGCACGCCGCAGGCGAACGTCAGCAAAGTCCCAAATCTCGCCGTGTTGGCATCTAAAGTACCTAGGCCTTCGAACCCGATTTAGAAGATGAATGAATGGCAGGAGTTGGGGAGCGGGGATGGCGGTCTGAATGACCGATTGTGGGTCACCATAACCTAGTCCATCGACAGACCATGCGTAGCGTCCGCTGCGTGACTGGCGTTGGGGCGCTCGCCGCGAACGACGACAATGCTGCCGACCACAATCAGCATTCCGCCCAGCAGGACTGGCCATCCCACCGGATCACCGAACAGGCCGATGCCGAGCGCGGCACCGATCAACGGCTCGATGTTTATGAACACGCCTGCACTGGCGCTATCGACGCGGGCCGCGCCATACTGCCATGCGGCCGTGGCAAAGAAGGTTGAGAGAATACCCTGCCCGATGATCCCGCTCCAGGCGACCGGGCTCAGCGCGAGTGGGGGCGCACCATGGAGCAGCAGCGCGATCGGCAGCACGGTGAGCGTCGCCACGACCAATGTGACCGCAGGCACAGCCATCGCCGATCGCGTCACAGGCACGCGCTTCAGCGCCAGAAGCCACGCCAGGAAGATCAGGAGCGATACCAATGAAAGTGCGATCCCGATCGCAGTGCCGGCGCCGCCAGGCTTGCCAGCGATCAAAGTCGCGCCACCCGTCGCTGCGACGACGCCGATCCACGAGGCACGCGTGACCCGTTCGCCGATCAGATATGCCGAGCCTGCGATCAGCGCGGGCATCGCTCCGACCAGCAGGGCCGCGAGAGTGACGGTAACCCCGGCCAACCCCTCGAATTGGATTACGAAGGCTAATCCGTAAAGCGCGCCCGCAAGCAGAACCGGCGGCGAACGGAAAAGCGCTCTTGCTTCCTTGGTGGCAAGGGCGAACGGACAAGCGACGATGCTGGCAACGAAGAAGCGGAGCAGCACCATATGCGCCGGGTCGAGTTCGCGCAGGGCCAACTTGCCGAGCGGAAAGCCGAGCCCCCAGGCAAGTCCCGCCAGAGTGAGGGCAAGAAAGGCGAGACGGTTCATACCGTGTCGTTGCCGCATTTCGCGGCTTTTGGCGATAGGCGGTGCCCGATGATCTAACGTCCGCTATTGCAGAGCCGGAAACGGGGAGCGAACGGCCGGGAATGCCAACATCGCCCCGCTCGACGTGCGTGCGGGGCGACAGGCGATCAGCCGTTGAGCTTGTCCTTAACGGCCTTGGCAGGCGTAAAGGCCAGCTTCTTGGCGGCCGCGATCTGAATGGCCTCGCCAGTGGCGGGATTGCGGCCCTCGCGGGCAGGGCTGTCTTTGACCTTGAACTTGCCAAAGCCATTGATGGCAATCTCGTCTCCAGCTGTGGCTGCCTCGACAATAGCGGCAAATACACCGTCGACGAGCTTGCGTGCATCAGCCTTGCCGATGTCGTGGCTACCGGCGATGCGGTCGGCGAGGTCGGCGTTATTCATGTCAGACTCCCATGTGGTGAAGGTGCTTCCATATCGCCAAGCATGAAGGTTTTGCCATCCACTATCCTGCAGATGGAATGGGGCCACATCAGGAGTTTTGTAGAGGTCGAGCGAGCCGACGGGGAGCCGCCCTAAGTGGCTCAATAATTCGAACAACCAATCATTTCCAAAGGGCACCGATTGCCTGCGCGGGGTGCTAAATACCCCGGTCAAAGGGCAGAGGCGATCATATGGATATGAAATAAAGCGGCTGAGCTGGCCCCCATTTCGACCGGACGGATTCAAGCCTAAGAAGGAGGCTTGGGGCTATCCCCTAAGCATAGGCTTATGTCCGTGTCCGAGATCATCACCGACGGCGGTCGTCGCCGTCACTGGAGCACGCCCGAGAAGCTGAGGATCGTCGAGGAAACGCTCGATGGTCGCGAGAGCATCTCGGTGGTGGCGCGCCGCAACGGCGTGGCGCCGAACCTGTTGTACCGCTGGCGGCGGCTAATGCTGGAAGGCGGGAGCGTAGCGGTGGCTGGCGACGACGAGGTGACCAGCAACCGCCAGGTCCGCGAGATGGACAACCGCATCCGTGAACTGGAGCGCCAGCTCGGCCGCAAGACGCTGGAGGTCGAGATCCTGAAGGAGGCGATGGAGCGCTCGCGCCCAAAAAAAGCGAGCTTGCTCATGCACTCGCCGTTGCCGGAGACTATCCGGTGAGCCTGGTCGCCAGCACGCTGGGCGTCGGGCGCTCGACGGTGTACGACTGCCTGGGCGGCAGCACCAAGGCTCGCGGGGCGTACACGAAGGCCGAGGATGCGGATTTGCTGCCGCGCATTCGCCAGATCGCCGCGCAGCGGCCAACATATGGCTACCGCCGCATCGCGGCGGTCCTCAATCGACAGCAACGCGCCGAAGGATCGGCGCCGGTCAACCACAAGCGTGTCTATCGCATCATGGCGGCGGACCGCCTGCTGCTGGCGCGGCGCTATACCGAGCGGGCCGACTATGGCCATGACGGCGTCGTGGTGACGATCCGCTCGAACCTACGCTGGTGCTCGGACGGCTTTGAGTTCACCTGCTGGAACGGCGAGGTCGTGCGCGGCGCCTTCATCATCGACGCCCATGACCGCGAGATCATCGCCTGGCGTGCGGTCGCCAATACCGGCATCAGTGGCTCGGACGTGCGCGACATCATGCTGGAAGCCGTGGAAACCCGCTTCGGCGCTGTACGTACGACCACGCCGGTCGAGATGCTGTCCGATAACGGCTCGGCCTATACCGCCCGCGAAACGCGGACCTTTGCCCGGCAACTCGGGCTCAAGCCCTGCTTCACGCCTGTCCGAAGCCCGCAATCCAACGGCATCTCCGAGGCCTTCGTGCATACCCTCAAACGCGATTACGTCCGCGTCTCGCCGCTCCCCAATGCACTCAACGCGTTGACATCGCTGGCCGGGTGGATCGAGGACTACAACGACAACCACCCGCATTCAGGGCTCAAAATGCGTTCGCCGCGCGAACATCGCGCACTGGTTTTTGCAACCGCTTAAATCCGTCCGGTGAAACGGGGGGCAGATCAGCGGCGATACGTTCCGCCTCACCATATGATTAGTTGAGCGATAAGACTTATCAGGAAAATAATGTCTTGACGATTTGCACCCGTTGCTGCTGCAAGACGCGTGCTGTGGCATGGCCGTCAACGGTTCAATAGACCGAGCAGCACCGTAAAGCTCCTGACACTCCCATCTGGACAAAACATGGCTGACGAAAACATCACCGACACTGCACAGGCTGTCGAACTCGCGACCGAACTGACCATTGCCTGGCTGGGCAACCCCAACACCCGGATAGACGCGGAGCAGGTTCCGGCTTTCCTGGGCAGCATGCACAGCGCCATTCTACAGCTGGCTGGCGGTAGCGCACCTTCGGGAGGGGAGGCGGTCGATACTATCGAATACACCCCAGCAGTGTCGGTGCGGAAGTCGCTGGCCTCGAGGGATCACATCGTCTCGATGATCGATGGCAAGCCCTACAAGACCTTGCGCCGCCATTTGGCAACCCATGGGCTTACGCCCGAGCAATATCGCGAGCGCTACAATCTGAAGGCGGACTATCCAATGGTCGCCGAGAGCTATTCGGAAAGCCGTCGCGCGATGGCCAAGAAGATCGGTCTGGGCCGCAAGCCCGGCAGCAAGGTACCCGCAAAGCCCAAGGGCGTGAAGGCCGCCAAAAGTGCCGCTGCGGCCCATCTGTCCGGAGAATAACGGAGCTAGCGGGCGGCCTTCAACGAGGTACGCCCGCCGGTTACACCTGATTACGGTGCGGACCTCTTCAGCCTGTGCCTCTCAACCTCGCCCTGTATCGCGCCTGTCCAAGCCGTTTGCGTGCCAGACGAGGGTCTTCGTAGAGGTCGCGAAGGGCGCGGCGCCTGAAGTTGTTCCACCACCTTTGCCAACGATGTTCCGCCGCGTCGTGCAGCATATGGCATCGTTGGCATAAGGCCGCCAAATTGGCAGGCCAGTTGTGACCTGGGTCATGATCCAGATGCGCACAGGCCAGGACGACATAAGTCGTCCGTACCGCAGCGATATCGACATAACGGACTGTGACGCGCTTGCCTCGCGCGGAACGCCAACATTGAAGGTCGGCGTCCCACCATCGACCGTCGCCCAAGTGCGGAACCAGGCGCAGATGGGGCCGGGCGCATCGTTCACAGCGAGATTTCGCCCGGTCGAACCGAATGCGATCCGACAGCTGCTGCCAGTCGATCGGATAGAGCCAACGGTTTTCGGAGCGGATCGGCATTGGAATTTTATGAGTCAATTTATAGAAAGGCGAAAGGGGTAAATTCACTTTCTGTTGATGATTTGTACAACTCCCGTTCCATCTTAGGCATATCGGGGGATACCTTGTCCTGACACCCGCTCCAATCAGCGATAGCGAACAGGCACTGATGCGAACGTCAGAGCCCGAGCGGTTCGTCATCAATACGGTCCAGCAGAGGCCGGGACTAAACACCTAAGCCGCGAGACGTAACCAATCGCCAGGGCAGGCGGGCAGGAGATATGCTCCCCTGTCGGATTGCGGCGCCTATCCTGGCAGAGGGCACCGATTTGATCATGTGCCGCATGCCAGCACATGCTGGCCGCGCGACAATGCGCCGCCATTGATTCACGAGACTGGACGATACACCCCTAGAATCCCATCCAAAATCCGATTGACGATTGCCACCAAAATACGGAACATAAAGGGAACACATTGAGTCTTCCAGGTTATGTCTGTCTTCCCTCGCACCATGCCTGCGACCATCGCCCAGCTCCGGACGATCGTGATGCCGATCGCGGATTATCGTATCACGCCTTTCGGCATCGATGCGATCGACACACGGCTCGGTGCCGGGGGGTTGCGATCGGGTGCGCTGCACGAGGCGACAGCTCGCAGCAGCGCGCTGGTCGACGATGCCGCAACGACGTTGTTCCTGGCCGGCATCGCGGCGCGGGAAGCGGCACATATCGGCGGTCCCGTTCTTTGGGTGAGCGGCAGGACGGATCTTTATGCGCCGGCCCTCGAACAGGCGGGGCTGCCGGCCGCGAGGGTCATCCACGCGCAGCCGCGCGATGATGCAGCTCTGCTTGCCGTCGTCGAAGACGCGGTGCGCGACGGAACGCCGTCAGCGATCGTCGCGGAGGCGAGCAAGGTGTCTATGGTTGCGACCCGTCGCCTCCAGCTCGTCGCGGCGGAGGCTGACCTGCCGATCCTGTTGCTTCGGCGCAGGCGGAGCCGCAACGAGGATCCGTTGGCCGAACCGTCTGCCGCGTGGACCCGCTGGCGGATCGGAGCCGCGCCGTCCGAGCGGCTCGACGTCGCGGGCGTAGGACGGGCGCGATGGTTTGTAGAATGCGTCCGACAGCGTGGGGGAGGGGACTTCTCCCTAATTGTGGAGGGTAGCGATGAGACGGGTCGTCTCGCTGTTCCTGCCGAACTTGGCCGTGGAGCGGCTGAGACGGGCGGAGCGGTCCGCATCGTCGCGGCTTGAGCGGGCCGCCCTCGAGCTGCCGATCGACGACAACCCCGGTGCCTGTTCGGTGCCGCGGGGCGGCGGGTGGCGGCCGGGCGCACGCTGGGCGCGCGAAGGTCTGCGCTCCCGCGCCGATGTCGCGGCGCAGATCGCGATGCTGCCGACGCATGCACAGCCACCCATGCGCGAGCTTGGTCGACGGTCGGAAGCAGCAAGCCATCCTTACAAGGCGACAGCGCCCATACAGCGCATGAGCGTTCCGGAGATGGCACCGCTCGATCACGCGCCGCTCGCGCTGATCGGCAAATCCGGTCGACGCGAAGAGGTGGTGGCCGCCTGTGAGGGCGCGCGCGCGCTTGGCATCCACCCAGGGATGGCAGCGACCCACGCCCGCGCGCTGGTGTCCGATCTCGACTTCCGCCCGGCTGAGCCGGAGGCCGACGCCGCGCTGCTCGACCGGCTTGCGCTACTGGCAGTGCGCCGGTGGTCGCCGATCGCCGCGGTCACGCCCAGTGACGGCCTCTGGATCGATCTCACCGGCTGCGCCCACCTCCACGGCGGGGAGGAGCGCTTCTGCCAGCGACTCCTCGCCTTCTGCCGACGCGCCGGGTTCACTGCCCGGGCTGCCGTGGCAGATACCGGGGGCGCGGCGCATGCCCTTGCGCGATTTGGTCGGAGCGATTGCATCCACGTCGCGCCAGGCGCAACCGCCGGCGCGATCGCACCTCTGCCGATCGCGGCGCTGCGTCTGGAACCAAGCGCGCTGAGCGCAGCCAAACGGTTCGGATTCGAGACGGTCGCTGATCTGCTGCCGGTTGCACGGGGACCGCTGGCGCGCCGGCTCGGCCTGGCGGCGATCACTCGGCTTGACCAGGCGCTCGGCGCAGTCGCCGAGCCGATCACGCCGCGCGAGGATGCCGAACTGCCGATGGTCGAGCGTCGGCTTCTCGAACCGATCGAGACTGCTGAGGCGATCGAACAGGTGATGGCCGATCTTCTTGGCGATCTTGCCGGCGTTCTACAGGCGCGGGGGATCGGCGCGCGCTCGCTGCGCCTGACCGGCCTGCGTGTCGATGGCACCGAGCAGATGGTCGCCATCGGCACGTCCCGGCCGACGCGCGAGGTGCCGCATCTCCTGCGGCTGCTGAACCTCAGAATCGAACGGATCGATCCTGGCATGGGGATCGAGAAATTCTGGCTGGTGGCGCCACATACCGAACCGCTCGATGCAGTCGACCTGGGCGCGGTCCTTGCCGGCGAGACGTTGGTGCGAGATCCGGCGCGTCTGGTCGACATCATCGCTGGCAGGATCGGACCACATGCGGTCTTTCGCACCGCGCCGATCGAAAGCCATGTGCCGGAGCGGGCCGTCGCCCGCTCCGACCCGAATGGCATGCCCGGCCACTGGCCGTCCTGGCAACGGCCGATCCGCCTGTTCGCAAGACCGGAACCCCTCGCGCGTGTGATCGCGCTGATGCCGGATCAGCCCCCCCGGCGGTTCGAATGGCGCGGCAGGACGCACAAGGTCGTGGCGGGCGATGGCCCCGAACGGATCCACGGCGAGTGGTGGCGGCGCGACGCCGAGATTTGGGCGGTCCGAGACTATTACCGCGTCGAGGATGAGGAGGGCGGCCGCTACTGGGTTTTCCGGCGCGGGGACGGTTTCGAGGACGCCACCGGCAACCTTAGCTGGTGGATGCATGGGGTCTTCGGATGACCCATTATATCGAGCTGCAGGTTCTAACGCACTTCTCGCTGCTCCGGGGTGCATCGTCGCCCGACGAGCTGTTCGCGGCTGCGGCGCTGCTCGGCTATCCGGCGATCGGCATCAGCGACATCGGCACGGTGGGCGGGGTGGTGCGCGCCTGGGAGGCGCAGAAGGCGACCCATGTGCGGTCGATCGCCGGCACCCGCATCGACCTGTCCTGCGGTCGGCGCCTGCTGCTCTATCCCACCGATCGCGCAGCCTGGTCACGGATCACGCGGCTTCTTACCGTCGGCAAGAAGCGGGCAGGGAAGGGGGGCTGCTTGCTCCACTGGCACGACCTGCAGCCGTGGTCGGACGGCGTGATCGCCATCCTGCTGCCGCATGAGGCCGACGAAGAGAATCTTGCGGCACTGAAGGACCTGACGGCGGTATATGGGCGGCGCGGCTACATGGCACTGTTCCAACGGCGCCGGCCGGGCGATGCCGTCCGCATCGATGCGCTTGCGCGCCAAGCGGGCGGGGCAGGGGTCCGCGCCGTCGTCACCGGCGATGTCCTCTACCATGCGCCCGAGGCCCGCCTCCTGCAGGACGTCGTGACCGCGGTGCGCGAGAAATGCACCGTCGACGAGCTCGGCTACGCCCGCGAGGTCAATGCGGATCGCGCGCTGAAATCGCCAGACGAGATGGTGCGGCGTTTCCGCGCCTATCCCGATGCGCTTCAGGCGAGCGTTGATATCGCGCGGCTCTGCACCTTCGACCTGGGCGAGCTCGCGTACCAATACCCGCATGAACGGGTGATCGAAGGATTGAGCGCGCAAGGCGCACTCGAGCAGCTCACGGCTGAGGCCGTCGATCGCATGTTCGACGGCGACGTGCCGCAGCCGTATCGCGATCAGATTGCGCACGAACTGCGCCTGATCGGCGAGCTGGGCTATGCTCCCTATTTCCTGACCGTGCACGCCATCGTCCGCGAGGCGCGCCGGCGCGGGATCCTCTGCCAGGGGCGCGGTTCGGCGGCCAATAGCTGCGTGTGCTTCGTCCTCGGCGTCACTTCGATCGACCCGATCAAGCACGAGCTGCTGTTCGAGCGGTTCGTATCGGGCGAGCGGCGCGAGCCGCCCGATATCGACGTCGATTTCGAACATGAGCGGCGCGAGGAAATCATCCAGTGGATCTACGAGACCTATGGGCGTGATCGCGCGGCGCTGACCGCGGTGGTCACTCGCTACCGTGCGCGCGGCGCGGTACGCGACGTCGGCAAGGCGCTGGGCCTGCCGGAGGATCTGACCTCGTCGCTGGCCGGGCTGGTCTGGGGCTGGTCGGCCGAGGGGGTCGGCGAAAAACAGGTCGACGAGCTGAACCTTGATATCGGCGATCGCCGCCTGCGCCTGACGCTCGATCTCGCGCGCAAGCTGATCGGGGTGCCGCGCCATATGAGCCAGCATCCCGGCGGGTTCGTGCTGACCCATGATCGGCTCGATGACCTGGTGCCGATCGAGCCCGCCGCGATGGCGGACCGTCAGATCATCGAATGGGACAAGGACGACATCGACTCATTGAAGTTCATGAAGGTCGACGTGCTCGGCCTAGGCATGCTCGGCTGCATGAACCGCGCCTTCAACATGCTGGAGGCCGACAAGGGGCTGCACGTCGAGTTGAAGGACCTGCAGGACGATGACCCGGCGGTCTTTGCGATGATCCAGAAGGCGGACACGCTCGGCACTTTCCAGATCGAGTCCCGCGCGCAGATGAGCATGCTGCCGCGCATGAAGCCGCGGCGGTTCTACGATCTCGTCATCCAGGTTGCGATCGTGCGGCCGGGGCCGATCCAGGGCGACATGGTTCACCCGTATCTGCGTCGGCGCGAGGGGCTGGAGCGACCGGAATATCCGCGGCCCGAGCTGCGCGCGGTGTTGGAAAAGACCCTCGGCGTGCCGCTCTTTCAGGAACAGGCGATGAAGGTCGCAATCGTCGGCGCAGGCTTCACGCCTGCGGAGGCGGACGCCTTGCGGCGCGCCATGGCCACCTTCAAATTCACCGGCGGAGTCAGCCATTTCAGCGAGAAGCTGGTCGAGGGGATGGTCGCGCGCGGCTATCCGCGAGACTTCGCCGAGCGCACGTTTCGCCAGCTCGAAGGGTTCGGTTCCTATGGCTTCCCCGAGAGCCATGCCGCGTCGTTTGCCAAGATCGCCTATGCCTCGGCGTGGATGAAGCATCATCATCCCGATGTATTTTGCGCAGCTCTCATGAATGCACAGCCGATGGGCTTCTACGCGCCGGCGCAGATCGTGCGCGATGCGCGCGAGCACGGTGTCGAGGTGCGACCGCCCTGCATCAATGCCAGCCGGTGGGATTGCACCTTGGAGCCGACGGGCGGTCGTTACCTTGCCGTCCGCCTCGGGCTGCGGGTCATCCGTGGTCTGTCGAATGCCGATGGCGCGAAGATCGTCGGTGCGCGAGCGACGGCTCCCTATGAGAGCATCGAGGAGGTCTGGCGCCGGTCCGGCGCTCAGCGGGGTTCGATCGAGAAGCTCGCGGACGGCGACGCATTCCATGGCTTCGGCGCCGATCGGCGGCAAGGGCTCTGGAAGGTGAAGGGGCTGGGCGAAGCACCGCTGCCCTTGTTCGCCGCGGCTGACCGCACGAGCTTCATGCAGAGCGCGGAGGGCATTGAGCCCCATGTGGCTTTACGGCCGCTCACCGATGGTCGCGAGGTCATCGAGGACTATCGCAACCTCCAACTCTCGCTCCGCGCTCATCCGCTGACGTTCGTGCGTGACCAGCTGAAGAGGCGCGGCGTCACCTGCTGCGCCGATCTCGCCAGCGTTCGCGACGGCCGTCACGTCGAGGTCGCGGGGATCATCCTCGTGCGGCAGAAGCCGGGCTCGGCCAAGGGCGTCCTGTTCATCACGATCGAGGACGAGACGGGAATTGCCAATGGCATCCTCTGGCCCGACCGCTTCGAAGCGCAACGGCGCACCGTCATGTCGGCCTCCATGGTGGGCCTAAAGGGACGTGTGCAGAAGGAAGGGGAGGTCATCCACGTCATTTGCGACCGGATCGTCGATCATGGCGATCTGTTGCATCGCGTCGGCGAAATGTCGTTCCCGCACCGCACGGGTCGCGGCGATGCGGGACAGCATCCCGGCTCGCCGGACCGCGGAGACCGGGAATGGCGCCCCGAGCCGCGCAACTGCTACTGGCCGCCCCACGCAGAGGGTAGGGATCCGGAGGATGTCGTGCGGTTCAAATCGCACGACTTCCATTGACCTCATGTCGAAGCTGCCCAGACATCAGCGCGTCGTGATCGCGCTGTCGCTGCATATCCTGCGTGCCGGCGTGGCCAGATGCGCGGAGACGACGGTCGACGGGATCGAGGTGCGGCTCGCACTGCGCTGCCTGCTGCCGCATTGTCCTGAGCGCTGGCCGCTCGAACTGTACTGGGATGCGGCTTCCCAATCGAACGAGATCGGGCGCGCCCAGGGGGTCACTGCCGCGTTCAACGGGATCGTGCGGCAACTTCGGAAGGCCGGGCGGTATGAGGACGTGTCACCGCTGTGAGCAGTCGCCCGACGATCGCAGCGCCATATCGCACGCTCGCCGAATGGGCGAAGGATCGCGCCGACATGCGGATCGTCTGCGCCTGCGGACGGACGATCAATCTCCCGGCAGAGCGCATCCTCGACCGCTTCAAAGGCGATGGCGAGGTGGCATCCAAGGTCATCCGCCTGCGGTGCCAGAGCTGCCGGCGTCGGGGCCATGCGTCGGTGTCCTCGATCCCCGCCCTGCGTCGCTAGGACTGTCAGGCCGATCGCAATCCTGGGCGGCTGCCTCTTTGATGAGACCGGCCCAATAGGCCAATATCAGACCGCTTGGCGGATCACTCTCATCGGTGACGAACGCGAAGACCGCCAGATGGTCGGCAAATTCGCGCATGTTCACAGCCTTTTGACGGTTCAGGACCGTCAGCAACAGTACTGCGAAATGCCCCATCGCGTGCACGGTCGTGATATTGCCCGGAATGTCAGTGTCGCGCGACTGCGGTATGATGCTCTCTGTCATACGCCCCCCGTGTCCTTTGCACCTCCACCCGTTGGAAAGCTGGAGGCGCCCGATACTCCCGCGCTGGCGGCGCGGGAGCCGGGGCTGGTAACACGTCAGGACATGCGCCCACGTTTTTAGCGCCGAGGCGCCTGGACATATACGCAGGCACCCCGGCGCGAAATCACACCGAGTTGCCGTTCCTAACGGGATTACCAGTCCCGGCGCTGCCGCTTTGCAGCGCGCGGGTCGTTTATCAGTCGCTCTCACCAAAGCCAAGCGACACCATGATTCCGCATTTGAAGAGTGGCGGTTCACCTCGTCCGTATTGAAGGTCACCCGAGCTGCTTCTATGCGCTAGCTCTGGCGACACTGCACGCTTGAGCAAAAACCCGTCGTAAGAGCAAGGCGTCGGTCGCGGCCGGGTGGGGAATGTCCGTTCAGACCTCTTCTGGTTGACAGCCCTTGGACTTTAGAACTTCTTGCGAACCTGGACACCTGTCGTCGCGGCTCGCTCACCGTCGGCGATGCGTACGCCGAGATCGAGCCCAAGATCCCAACCCGACGGTAGCGTCAGGCCGATACCGGGTGCGAATAGGAACTGCTCGCGCGACCATCCCGATGCCATCAGGCTGTAATAGGATGGTCCTGCAACATCGGCATAATCCAAACCTTGCCGCGTACCGCTGGTGAACTCGTGCATCCACTCGGTCCGCAATCGTCCGGTTAGCATTCCGACTGACAAAGGCTGCTGCCAGGCGAGGCGCAGTCCAAGCGCCCCGGTGACCGACCGGAGCTCGCGATCGTCGAAGCGCAGGTTGTAGATGCCCGCACCTTCTTCACGGTAGCCAGCAAGATGCCCGTTCAGATATTCGGCCCGGCCATACAGCGACCAGCGCAGAGCCCCGGTGACACGATCGATCCCCGACGACAGCGCACCGGTAGTGAACGTGCCCTTTCGGTCGGCCATGGCCAGGGCCCCCGCTTCGTTGTCCTGACGACGCAGCGTATAGTCCAGCCATCCGCGCGCAATCATGCCGTCGACGAAGAGGCCCTGTACCGGGACCATGCTTCCATAAACGGCCAGTACCTGGTTCTGGCTAGTCACCCGGTCCACTCCACCCGCAATCGCACTGCGATCACGGCCGAGGCCGCCGCCAACCCCGAGGGTGACGCCCTTGGCGACGTGCACATCGACACCAGCGCTCACGCCAGAGGTGGTTGCACTGACCTTCGAGCGCCCGGTGACCGCGTCGCGTGTCCCGATATCGATGGTTCCGCCTGCCCAGAGGCCGACGCGACCACCGCAGGCCGCCGGCGCGACTTCCTCCCGCGTCGAGGGCACGGCACTGCGCCCCGAACGACGGTCACCATCAGACGCGCTGTTATCGATCGGCTGCCCCGGGACATGTCGGTCATAGACCTGATCGGTGGAGCTCAACCGCAGTCCGTTCGTCGAACGGGCACAGTCGGCACCGTGCAGCGTTTCGGCATGACCCATGAAATTGGTAACTTGGGTCCGTGAGAAGCGACGAGCGGCCTCTGCTTGTGCGTCGCTCATCGCGCGGACATTCGCATCTTGCGAAGGGTCCGGGCGCGCCGTGACGGTGACGATCACCGCAGCGGCCGAGGACGTGCCGAACGCATTGGCGAGGGTGTATCCTACCGCGATCGTGCCGCTGAAGTGCGCCTTCGGCGTCACCTGCAGACGGAAGGTTCGTGCATCCGCGTTCCCGCTAGTGAGGATCGTGGCATTTGCATGATCGGCAGGCGACACGCTGGTGATAGTAGCTGCGGTGAACGGTCCCCCGGCGGCTGCCGCTGTCAGGTCGACCGAGACGGTCTGACCGTCGACCGCGGATGCCGTGAGGCTCGGTGCCGTTGGCGCCTTGCCGACCACCTGGATGGTGGCGGTCGCAGGCGTCGAAGTACCACCCGGACCCACCGCGACATACTGGAACGTATCGGTGCCCTGGTAGCCCGCTTCCGGTGTGTAGACGGCTATGACCTGGCCCGGGATCGAGATCGACGATGCAGCCAGTGCAGCCGCCATGAACGGTGAGCCACCGAACCCGCGCATCGCAAGGGTTCGAGAGATCGTGACCGTGCCATGGGTCGGTTGCGTGACGATCCGAATGTCGTCGAAGACGCCCGTCACCAGGCTCGACAGGTTGAGACTGACGCTCTGCCCTGCCTCCGTCTTGGTGTTGGCCGCGACCGACGTGGTCACCGGATCGGCAGCGACCGGCGGAGGAGGTGCGGTGACGGTCAACGTGTAGTTGGCTGTACCGATAGCACCATTACCGTCGGTGACGGCAACGGTGATGCTGTAGCTGCCCGGTGTGGTCGGGGTGCCGGACAGGGTGCCGGTGGACGACAAGGTAACGCCGGCAGGCAGGCCCGTGGCGGTGTAGCTGTAGGGCGCGGTGCCGCCCGTGCTGGTCAGCGTGCCGGTATAGGCGTTGCCGACGGTGGCCGACGGCAGCGGTCCTGCTGCGGGCGAGACGGTCAGCGTCGGCGCGGTCACGGTGATGGTGACGGTCGCAGGGCTACTGGTGCCCGAGGCGTTGGTGGCGGTGTAGGTGAAGCTGTCGCTGCCGGAGAAGCCCGCGGTCGGCGTGTAGGTGATGCCGGTGCCCGATGCCGTGGCGGTGCCGTGGCTCGGTGCAGACGCGACCGCGACCGAGGTGGCGGCGCCACCCGAGAGGGCCAGCGTCACCGCGTTGCCGGTGCTGTTGGCCGCGACCGTGGCGGTGGCCGCACCGGCGACCGGCACCTGGGCGGCGACGGTGAGCGTATAGGTCGCGGTGCCGGTGGCACCGTGCGCATCGGTGATGGCGACGGCGATGGTGTAGCTGCCCGGTGTGGTCGGGGTGCCGGACAGGGTGCCGGTGGACGACAAGGTAACGCCGGCAGGCAGGCCCGTGGCGGTGTAGCTGTAGGGCGCGGTGCCGCCCGTGCTGGTCAGCGTGCCGGTATAGGCGTTGCCGACGGTGGCCGACGGCAGCGGTCCTGCTGCGGGCGAGACGGTCAGCGTCGGCGCGGTCACGGTGATGGTGACGGTCGCAGGGCTACTGGTGCCCGAGGCGTTGGTGGCGGTGTAGGTGAAGCTGTCGCTGCCGGAGAAGCCCGCGGTCGGCGTGTAGGTGATGCCGGTGCCCGATGCCGTGGCGGTGCCGTGGCTCGGTGCAGACGCGACCGCGACCGAGGTGGCGGCGCCACCCGAGAGGGCCAGCGTCACCGCGTTGCCGGTGCTGTTGGCCGCGACCGTGGCGCTGGCCGCACCGGCGACCGGCACCTGGGCGGCGACGGTGAGCGTATAGGTCGCGGTGCCGGTGGCACCGTGCGCATCGGTGATGGCGACGGCGATGGTGTAGCTGCCCGGCGTGGTCGGCGTGCCCGAGAGGGTGCCGCTGGACGACAAGGTAACGCCGGCAGGCAGGCCCGTGGCGGTGTAGCTGTAGGGCGCGGTGCCGCCCGTGCTGGTCAGCGTGCCGGTATAGGCGGTGCCGACGGTGGCCGACGGCAGCGGTCCTGCTGCGGGCGAGACGGTCAGCGTCGGCGCGGTCACGGTGATGGTGACGGTCGCAGGGCTACTGGTGCCCGAGGCGTTGGTGGCGGTGTAGGTGAAGCTGTCGCTGCCGGAGAAGCCCGCGGTCGGCGTGTAGGTGATGCCGGTGCCCGATGCCGTGGCGGTGCCGTGGCTCGGTGCAGACGCGACCGCGACCGAGGTGGCGGCGCCACCCGAGAGGGCCAGCGTCACCGCGTTGCCGGTGCTGTTGGCCGCGACCGTGGCGGTGGCCGCACCGGCGACCGGCACCTGGGCGGCGACGGTGAGCGTATAGGTCGCGGTGCCGGTGGCACCGTGCGCATCGGTGATGGCGACGGCGATGGTGTAGCTGCCCGGCGTGGTCGGCGTGCCCGAGAGGGTGCCGCTGGACGACAAGGTAACGCCGGCAGGCAGGCCCGTGGCGGTGTAGCTGTAGGGCGCGGTGCCGCCCGTGCTGGTCAGCGTGCCGGTATAGGCGTTGCCGACGGTGGCCGACGGCAGCGGTCCTGCTGCGGGCGAGACGGTCAGCGTCGGCGCGGTCACGGTGATGGTGACGGTCGCAGGGCTGCTGGTGCCCGAGGCGTTGGTGGCGGTGTAGGTGAAGCTGTCGCTGCCGGAGAAGCCCGCGGTCGGCGTGTAGGTGATGCCGGTGCCTGATGCCGTGGCGGTGCCGTGGCTCGGCGCAGACGCGACCGCGACCGAGGTGGCGGCGCCACCCGAGAGGGCCAGCGTCACCGCGTTGCCGGTGCTGTTGGCCGCGACCGTGGCGCTGGCCGCACCCGCGACCGGCACCTGGGCGGCGACGGTGAGCGTATAGGTCGCGGTGCCGGTGGCACCGTGCGCATCGGTGATGGCGACGGCGATGGTGTAGCTGCCCGGTGTGGTCGGGGTGCCGGACAGGGTGCCGGTGGACGACAAGGTAACGCCGGCAGGCAGGCCCGTGGCGGTGTAGCTGTAGGGCGCGGTGCCGCCCGTGCTGGTCAGCGTGCCGGTATAGGCGTTGCCGACGGTGGCCGACGGCAGCGGTCCTGCTGCGGGCGAGACGGTCAGCGTCGGCGCGGTCACGGTGATGGTGACGGTCGCAGGGCTACTGGTGCCCGAGGCGTTGGTGGCGGTGTAGGTGAAGCTGTCGCTGCCGGAGAAGCCCGCGGTCGGCGTGTAGGTGATGCCGGTGCCCGATGCCGTGGCGGTGCCGTGGCTCGGTGCAGACGCGACCGCGACCGAGGTGGCGGCGCCACCCGAGAGGGCCAGCGTCACCGCGTTGCCGGTGCTGTTGGCCGCGACCGTGGCGGTGGCCGCACCGGCGACCGGCACCTGGGCGGCGACGGTGAGCGTATAGGTCGCGGTGCCGGTGGCACCGTGCGCATCGGTGATGGCGACGGCGATGGTGTAGCTGCCCGGCGTGGTCGGCGTGCCCGAGAGGGTGCCGCTGGACGACAAGGTAACGCCGGCAGGCAGGCCCGTGGCGGTGTAGCTGTAGGGCGCGGTGCCGCCCGTGCTGGTCAGCGTGCCGGTATAGGCGTTGCCGACGGTGGCCGACGGCAGCGGTCCTGCTGCGGGCGAGACGGTCAGCGTCGGCGCGGTCACCGTGACGGTGACGGTCGCAGGGCTGCTGGTGCCCGAGGCGTTGGTGGCGGTGTAGGTGAAGCTGTCGCTGCCGGAGAAGCCCGCGGTCGGCGTGTAGGTGATGCCGGTGCCCGATGCCGTGGCGGTGCCGTGGCTCGGTGCAGACGCGACCGCGACCGAGGTGGCGGCGCCACCCGAGAGGGCCAGCGTCACCGCGTTGCCGGTGCTGTTGGCCGCGACCGTGGCGCTGGCCGCACCGGCGACCGGCACCTGGGCGGCGACGGTGAGCGTATAGGTCGCGGTGCCGGTGGCACCGTGCGCATCGGTGATGGCGACGGCGATGGTGTAGCTGCCCGGCGTGGTCGGCGTGCCCGAGAGGGTGCCGCTGGACGACAAGGTAACGCCGGCAGGCAGGCCCGTGGCGGTGTAGCTGTAGGGCGCGGTGCCGCCCGTGCTGGTCAGCGTGCCGGTATAGGCGGTGCCGACGGTGGCCGACGGCAGCGGTCCTGCTGCGGGCGAGACGGTCAGCGTCGGCGCGGTCACGGTGATGGTGACGGTCGCAGGGCTACTGGTGCCCGAGGCGTTGGTGGCGGTGTAGGTGAAGCTGTCGCTGCCGGAGAAGCCCGCGGTCGGCGTGTAGGTGATGCCGGTGCCCGATGCCGTGGCGGTGCCGTGGCTCGGTGCAGACGCGACCGCGACCGAGGTGGCGGCGCCACCCGAGAGGGCCAGCGTCACCGCGTTGCCGGTGCTGTTGGCCGCGACCGTGGCGCTGGCCGCACCCGCGATCGGTGCCTCAGCAGCGACGGTGAGGGTATAGGCGCGCGAGGCGGTGAAGTTCTGTGCGTCGGTCGCGGTGACGGTCAGGTTGAACGTGCCCGATGCGGTCGGCGTGCCGGACAGCGAGCCGGCGCTCGACAGCGTCAGCCCGGCCGGCAACGCGCCGGCGGTGACGGCATAGCGGTACGGTGCGGCACCGCCCGTAGTGGCGAGCGCCTGGCTGTAGGCGGTGCCCGCAGTCGCGCCCGGCAGCGTTGTCGGGCTCAGCGTCAGGGTCGGTGCGGTCACGGTGATGGTAACCGTTGCAGGCGCACTCGTGCCGCTGGCGTTGGTCGCGGTGTAGGTGAAACTGTCGCTGCCCGAATAGTTCAGGCTAGGCGTGTAACTGATAGACGTTCCCGATCCGGTAAGGGTGCCATGATTTGGTGGCGTGCCGATCGCGATCGAGGTCGCGGTACCACCTGACAGATTGAACGTCACCGCATTGGCGGGGCTGTTGGCGGCGACGGTCATGCTGACCGCGCCAGCCACCGGTGCTTGGACGGCAACGGTAAGGGCATAGGCACGCGCACCGGTGAAGTTCTGAGCATCCGTCGTCGTGATCGTGAAGTTAAACGTCCCCGAAGCAGTCGGCGTGCCCGACAGCGTGCCGGTGCTCGACAGAGTCAGGCCAGCCGGCAGTGCACCTGCCGAAACCGCATAGTTATATGGCGCTATCCCGCCAGTCGCTGCCAGCGCCTGACTATAAGCCGAACCAACCATCGCATTGGCCAGCGTCGCTGGGGCCAGCGTCAACGTCGGTGCTGCAATGTTGAGCGTGTAGCTGCGGGATGTGGCGTACGGGCCAGAACCAGTCGAGCTGTCGAGCGCGGTGATCGTGAAGTTGAACGTCCCCGAAGCAGTCGGCGTGCCCGCCAGCGTGCCGGTGCTCGACAGAGTCAGGCCAGCCGGCAGAGCACCTGCCGTGATAGCATAGCTGTAAGGCGCGGTGCCGCCCGAGGTGGCGAGCGTCTGGGTGTACGCGCTGCCCGCCGTGCCGCCCGGCAAGGTCGCCGGGGCCAGCACGAGGGTCGGCGCCGTCACCGTGACGGTGACGGTCGCAGCCGCGCTGGTGCCCGCTGCGTTAGTGGCAGTATAAGTGAAGCTGTCGTTGCCCGAATAGCCCGCACTCGGTGTGTAGCTGATCGAAGTGCCCGATGCGATGGGCCGTGCCGTGCGACGGTGCCGCAGCGACCGCGACTGAGGTCGGAGTCCCGCCCGAGAGGGCCAGCGTTACCGCATTGGCGCTGCTATTGGGAGCAACCGTGACGCTGGCCGCACCCGCGATCGGTGCCTGGGCGGCGACAGTGATGGTGTAGGCACGGGTGGCCGTAAAGTTCTGCGCATCGGTCGCGGTGACGGTCAGGTTGAACGTGCCTGATGCGGTCGGCGTGCCGGACAGCGTGCCGGCGCTCGACAGCGTCAGCCCGGCCGGCAGCGCGCCGGCGGTGACGGCATAGCTGTAGGGCGCGGTGCCGCCCGAGGTGCTGAGCGCCTGGCTGTAAGCGGTCCCTGCAGTGCCGTTCGGCAGGGTCGCCGGAGCCAGCGTCAGGGTGGGCGCGGTCACCGTGACGGTGACGGTCGAAGGCGCACTGGTGCCCGATGCGTTGGTGGCGGTGTAGGTGAAGCTGTCGCTGCCCGAATAACCAGCGGTCGGCGTGTAGGTGATCGAGGTGCCCGACGCCGTCGCGGTGCCGTGCGCGGCCTGGGTTGCGACCGCGACCGAGGTGGCGGTGCCACCCGACAGGTTTAGGGTGACGGCATTGGCGGTGCTGTTGGCGGCGACTGTCGTGTTGACTGCGCCGGCGACCGGGGCAGCGACATACGTATAGGCCGAATTGGCCGCCCCAGTACCCGCGGCCGTCGTAACAGAAATGTTGACGGTGCCGGCGGACCGGGCAGGCGACGTGGCCGTGATCTGTGTGGCGCTATTCACCACGAACGAGCTAGCGGCGGTGCCACCGAAGGCGACCGCCGTCGCCCCGGTGAAGTCGGTGCCCGTGATAACGACATTGGTACCGCCACCGGTCGGGCCGGACGATGGCGATACTGCCGTCAAGGTCGGCGCTGATGCCGCACCGGCCGGGGTACATGTTGCTGACCAAGCCACTGACGCAGTGCTGTCGAATGTCGTACCCGTGCTCGAAACAGGCGTTGTATAGGTTCGAACGACGGTAGCAAGACTAGTGATGGTATAATTGCCGCTTCGCTGAGCTCCCGCAATCACCCCGCCATCATCAACAACGTTCGTGTTCGTGGGCGTTGAAGTGCCATATCTCACGATTAAGCGGGCATTCGCCTGACCGGTGCCCTGGACACTGTATTGCCAGTTGATGACATCGCCTGGAGTAAACGGGTTCGTCGTAAATGCGGAGCCGCCGTTTGCTCTCACTGTCGTATTGAGAATACCATTGTTGATATCGTTGCAACCTGCGGAAGCGTGGGCAACAGCGGGGATCAGCAAAGCCGCAGCCACAGCAAAGGCTTTGCAAAGGCCACCGAAAATACCGGGTCGAGGCGCTTGCTGAATGGCCTGCATGGCCTCGATACCGTATTTCGTCATCTGCATATTGCCCCTGCGCACGATAGGCACAAAACCCGATTGTGCGCTCGCTGGTTAGCGGTTTGAAAAACCCATAACCAAGCCACCATTATAGATACGTTCCGCCGATACTGCCTACGAAACGGTAAATATGGGGTAAATCACCAGATTCATAATGTGCTAATCTTATTGCTAGACGATCCTCTTTGCGGTCTACGAATCACATTCTCGTTGAGGAGCGCTGCAAATGCTTGATCCATATCTCGGTGAAATTACCCAAGGGGCTTGGAGTTTCGCTCCCAAAGGTTGGGCTATCTGCGATGGCGCCAAGCTACAAATTCAACAAAATGTAAGCCTGTTCTCGTTACTAGGGAAAAGCTTTGGCGGCGATGGAGTGACAACTTTTTGCCTGCCCGATGCGAGAGGCCGTGTTTTGGTCGGTACTGGAAAGGCTATCTCCGGCACGGCATACAATGTGGGTACAAATGGGGGGGCTGAAACAACACAAATCACCAGCGCTCAGATGCCGCCGCATAGCCATCCGCCAGTAACAACGAGCGGGACCCTCAGCGCGCTATCGAACGTGCCCGCAACACAACTCAGCAATACGCCGTCGCCTGGCGCATTCCTTGCAAATACGGCCGATACTGGGTCTGGCGGCAATCCATCGATTTACGCGCCCGCTGGCACGGGAACTCCGGTCAATCTTGCAGGTATTGGCGCCCCAGCGACTGGTGTTGCCGGCGGAGGACTGCCCCTCCCGCTAATGCAGCCGTTTCTTGCAGTCACCACGGTGATAGCAATGACTGGCAGCTTCCCAACCCGATCTTGATCACAGCCAAGCGATTGTAGCGCTTACATGAGAGCGCAGTGGAGATTCCAATGAGACTGCTGGACGCATCCGATTTCGAGGCTTGGGTAGGAAAGCGCGTCCAAGTCACCGCAGTCCCGAAAAACGCGTCGGTTGTGCTGGACCACATAGAAAAAAATGCACATCCCATCGCGATTGACGGCTTCAGACAGCCATTTACTCTGATCTTCAGCTCGACCCTCGATCAAAACATGATCGACGGAAGCTACGAATTCGATTGTGGCATTGGCGGCCCACACGTCATATTTATCAGCCAACTTCAGCAGATAGGAAATAGTCGTTGGTATCAAGCAATTTTTAATTAAAATTAGCTATATATTATTGGTTATACACTTTGCTGCGAGGATTTTGCCATGACCCCCGACGTATATTCCAATCTCACGGTCCTTAACATTACCGGACAGGATATTACGACGGGAGGAGGTGGCGACAATGCAGGTTTCTTTCACCAATATCAGATGTTTGCATGGTTTAATGCAATAACAAATCCGTATCCCGCCTTGATCGCCCCCAGTAAGGGCTCGGCAACCTATTTGATGCAATTCTACAGAGGAGTGGGCGACGAAGATGATGCCGCCGACATTCAAATGAATGCGGGCAATCAGAACCGCGGCGCCGAGAACGTCGTCTGGCTCCAGGCGAGAAGTAACGACAACAGTTCGCACTACATTCAAGCCGTTGTCCAAAATGCTACCGCCCATGGCGGGCCCTACGTCATCGCTTTCACAAAAACGGGACCATGGCCTGCCACGCCAGACGCGGTTTCGACGCTCACATGGGCTGGCAGCGGCAATACGGTTGGCACGGGTACGCCAAATACCGATCAGACGTTGGCCATTATCGACCTAGGAGCACTTTTCCCTAGCGATGTCGCAAAAGCGCTGGCGGTTCAGATATGTAACGGTGCATTGTCAGATTTGGACGCCGAAACGATCTGGTATCAATGTATGATTTACCTCGGGCGACTTGTCTAAGAAATTGGGGTTTTTCTGACACCTGATGATCGGGCGGAGCGTTCTACCCGTCACCAGCCCGGTTCGAATATTCGAGCAATATTGTTAATATAGATTTTCTGTTCCGGCGGAGCGAATTTGGGTCGTGATCAGTGGGTCGTAGTTCGACGCCTCTCAAAAAAACCTTTAAATCACTGACACGCAGGTCGATGACAAAAATCCACGACTGCCGAAGCTCCCCTCCTCCGCTGGACGCAGTACCGCTGCAGATATGCGATCTATTTGTGTTGATATCGTATCTGCGTTGAGGGTCTGTCAGAAATGCGACGTGGTTGCGGACATTTGTCGGCTGCTCCAGAAGGTCGTGTCCGGCCAACGGCGCTCCATCCCGTAGAAAATCTCATGATGGCGGAGATAAGCCTGCCAGATACGCCCCATACGCATGGCATGACGGCGGGCGGCGTCACCGTCACCGGCAAGCAGGGCAAGCGTCGCCTCACCGGCTTCCAGCCCTGTCACTAAGGCATTGAACAACCCCTGCGAGGATAAGGGGTCCAACGCGATCGCTCCGTCCCCTGCGGCGAGCCAACCGTCGCCCGCCGCGCTGCGCGCGACGCTATTCGCAGAACAGACCGACGGATCAGTCGCCCGGTCCTGGCATACCGAGCCTATTGCCTCTGCCAGCCCCGGCAGCGACAGCCCGGACCGGAGCGGCCCTTGCTTCAACACCGAACGGATCGCAGGGCCATCCGCATCGCCATGGAAGGCAACGATCCGCTCACCACCCGGCAACAGGGCTGTATACCACCAACCATCTGGACATGCTTCAGTATAGGTGATGGGGTCGGAGGCATTCGGCTGCCTTACACGTTGATACACGCACGCCAGTCGATCCAGAACGGCGCGGCGCTGACCGTGATCGCGCAACAGCGAGGATCCTCGTCCGCTCGCGTCGATCAGCCGGTACGCCGTGATTGCCCTGCCATTGTCGAGCCTGACGCGCCACCCACTTGCTTCGCGACTGATCACCCCGACCGATGCTTCGATCAAGGTGGCACCGCGATCCACCGCGTCTGCCCGTAGATCGGACTCGAACCTGGCCCGGTCAAGCCGCCAGCCGGGACCATCGGGATCGCGGATCGAGTCGAGCTCGACGGGCTGGTCCGATCCCCAGCGGCTGACCTTGAGGGGCGCGGCACCGTGGCCAGCCGATGCGAACCTATCATAGGCACCCAGCGTCGTTAGCACGCGCCGCGCGGCCCCTGGCAGCGTTTCGCCGATCCGCCAAGCAGGCGTCTTTACCCGGTCGACCAGCGCCACGCTGGCGTGCGGCGCGAGCGCCAGAGCGGCGGCCGATCCGGCCGCGCCCGCACCGACGATCACCACATCGAATTTGCGATCGGTCATCGCGACTGCGGTGGCAAACCATTGGGGTAGCGATTGACCAACGCGATGCCGGAGAGATCGACTTCAGTCGCCGAACGGCTGCCGCGTCGCTCGACCGGTCCATCCACCGCACCGGGCGCGACCCCAACGCACGGCGCCCCGGTCAGCGCGTGCCCCTGCTGAGCCGTGTCGAGATGACTGGGGATCAGTCGCGCAAAATCCTCCACCTCGATCGTGGCGGGAAAATCGGCATCGCCAGGTCCCTCCCGCACCTCGACCACGCCCATGAAGTCGAAATGATGGATCATGTTGTTGATCTGTTGGGTGTAACCATCCGCGCCCAAGGGTTCAATCCACGCCTCCCGATTGGCGAAAGCCTTGCGGCGCTCCGACAGCGGGCGGGATTTGTCCATGACGATCTCGTAATTCTCCCGTGTTAGCACCTCGTTTGGCACCCGAGCCGGCCAGAAACTGGGCACATAGGGGTCATAACTCGGGGTATAGCCCGACCGACAACTGCTGGTGTCGGTCTGCCAGGGCACCGCCATCCATCGGGTAATCCCACCGGCGAGCTGGCCGTAAAGCGGCCCATTACCGATCTTCACGTCATCTGGCGTCAGTACTTCGCTCGGGCGCGGTTCGACCCAGCCATCGGGCGCGTGGCGGAACCGGAACGGCGCCATGTACATCGAGGCGGCGCGGACCGGCCAGGTCATCTCGCAACCTGGATGAAAGGCATCCGCCAGACAGAATTCCAGTGCGGCGCGCGTCAGCATGTCGCCCTGTTCTGCGAGCGGCACCTCGTCTATCGAACGTGGCGGCGCTGCCGCGATATCGCCATCAGCGTCAAAATCGCCGTCCGCCCATTGGCGCAGCATCGCCATCTGGCAATCGCTGAGCACCGCATTCTGGCGCGGGCTGGCGACCGGAGGTATCGCCATCGCATCGCCATAGAGCCAAGGCCAGGGCACCGGCGAGTTGGCATCGGTGCCGAAGTCGCGGAAGTTGTTATAGATAACCCGACGCTGCTCGCGATAAGCCGGGCTCGTGCTGCCGAGCCGGGCGACCGCTTTGGGACTGGTCAGGTCGAACACCCCATCCCAGCCGAAGCCTGCCGCAAAACCCGCATTGGTCCATTGCAGCCCTTCCATACGCTGGAAGATCGGCAGGATGTCGCGCGCGAAGGACGGCCTTGCGGGGGCGGCGAGCGTCCCACTCTTGATCGCAACATCGCGCATCAGATCCCACATCGTCCGTACCGACTTGCGCTGCGGTCCGTAATTTGGCGGTGCGACCACGAGCCAGGCGGGCACGACTTCGAGCGCCTGCCCATCCAGGGTCACAGTCGCGGTCACCGGACCGTCAGAAACGTCGTCATACCATCCCTCATTATTGGCAAAGGTAATGGCGACGCTACCATCGACGCTGGCGGAGACCCCCTTGCCGCCCAGTACCGTGAGCCGCTGCTCGGCATCCGTCATCGCTTCACCCAGATAGACCGGGACGCTGATGAAACGGTCCTCGAACGTTACGGTCGGCGCGTTGGGACCAAGGAGTGTCTGGCGCTTGCCCTCGATCTTCAGGGTGTCGCGATGCGCGACCCCGGGGTTGCGCAACGTCGTTGGAGGCGCATAGCTCGCTTCCGGAATATCGAGCGCGAGCTGAAAGCCGTACCAGGCCGCCTTATGGTTGGCGAGTTGCACCTGCCACTCGATCGTCGCTCCACTGTCTTCTCCGGTCAGCTCCCGAACGATGTCCCCGCGGGCGTTGACGCCATAGATGCGAAATCTTGCCGCCTGACGCTTCAGGCGCATGTCTGCGTCGCGGTAGCTCCCAGGGGGCAAGGGCAGGGGGTCGGTGACTTCAGGACCGTAGAAATACTCGTCGCTGGACCCAACGCGGGCGATGCCGATCGCCGGATGGATGACAGCGCGGACGATACAATCGTCGGCCGCCAGCGCTGGCGCCGGCGCCTCGGCAGCACGGGGGACACGCGGGTCGGCCATCGGTTGACCATTGGCATGGTGGCGCATCGCCGCTCCGGCCGCATAGACTTGGCGACGGGCAACCGCGATCGAGGATTCCGAACATGGCCGGTTCGCGTCCGGCACCCGCCAGATGTTGAAGGCGAGACCCTGGCCATATTCCGCTTGGCCTCGAACGTCGATCTGCTGTTGCGGCAGAACCAACGTCGCGACTGGCACGAAGGAGCTTTCATCCTCCGGCCAAACGATATTGGCGGCGTCGAGCGGCATCGTCTGTGGATTGGTGCGTCGTTGTACGGACAGAGTGAAGCGATATTCGCCTGCAGCCAGCCGATTGATCAAATCGGTCTTGAGATAGTCATTGGCATCGTCCGGCACGTCCTCGGCTTCGGTATGCGGAGTCAGCCGGTATTTGACGATCTCGTCGCCGAGATGGAAGGGCAGGATCGCCCAGTAGGCGTTGGTCAGGCACGATCCACGCGGTGCCTTCATCGCGTCGAGCACCGCCTGGATGTCAGGATGCTCAGCCAGATAGCTGCTGTAATCATGCTGAACGACCCCGGCATAGGTGAACTCGACCATGGTTTGCGCGGTATCGAGGAAAAACCGATCGATATTCTGCATGATGAGGTCGGCGGTCGCCCCGTCTTCCCCTAGCGCATTGGGGCCATCGACACCGAACAGCTTGATGCCGATGCCCGCCATGCCGCCCAGATCGGGCGATGTCGGGGCAATATCGCTCGAGAAGCGGATCCAGGCGTCCAGACGCTCGTGTGCGAAAATGCCGACCCGCCACCCGTCGGGCAAATCCGGCCGCCTTTCAAAACGGCCATGGGCGACACCGTGCAGCTTCCGAAAGACAGCCCGCTGCGCAGGGGGCAGGTTCGTCTTCGTAGCACGCGCCTGACTGATGTCGACGAACATTTCGGTCAGGCGATTGCCGGCATCGGCCACGGGGGCAAAGCACTTCGGCATTGAACGTTCGTCCTTCATATTTCGTCCTCGTCCGAAAATTCGCGCGATTTTGCGAATTTATGTTGAGATGGCGTATCGATCAGATTTAAGTTTGCATCAGCAAACCGGGGTTCTTTAGAGGTTGAGCACATTTGATACTTATGAACAACGCTGTGCTGTCAATACGCTGGCAACGCAACCGGCGAGTGCATTGTCAACAAAATCGTTCAGAATGATCAGTAGATTGCTACTGGACAGATTACCGACATTCTCGAGCAGCCATGGATACGTATTCGAGTCCATCATCGGCTTCGTTGACATAAGCGGAGCGTAGGCGGCGCTCATCGAGTCTGCCAAGGCGATGGCATTTGCGACGGGATTTTTACCCGTGGCAGTGGCCTGCAATT
This sequence comes from Sphingomonas sp. SORGH_AS_0950, assembly GCF_030818415.1. Lineage (NCBI taxonomy): Bacteria > Pseudomonadati > Pseudomonadota > Alphaproteobacteria > Sphingomonadales > Sphingomonadaceae > Sphingomonas > Sphingomonas sp. SORGH_AS_0950. Next base: position 68,566 of record NZ_JAUTAE010000003.1, on the reverse strand, counting down.
GCAGGACCGTATAATCCTTGGTCTGCTCCGCCTTCGTCATTGCCCTCAGCGCGTCGATAATGACCTGAGGGTCAGTGGTCTGGTACGCATCCGTGTAGGAGTCGTACTTGGTGGCGGGAAACCAGCCTAGCGATGGCTGGTTCAGAAAGAAAAGGCGTTTGTTGGCTGCGATAAGATCCGCATAGCTGGTCGATAGGTCTGTTGCCGAACCGATCTGTATAGATACTGCGCCAACGGCCTGCTGTGCCGCAGCGAAGCTTGTCCGTAGTGCATCAGCGCTTGGATCCATGGTCGCATGATCGTTGAAACCATCGGTGCTCAAGCTGATGGCAACGATTTCTGTTGGGTTCGCAAGCAGCCACCTGAGGACGTCTTCGAAAAACGTATCGAGCTTCTGCCCAGGAATAACGTTATGGATATGATACAAGTCACCGAGAATTTTTTTGATCGGGGAAGGCGCATAGCCTGGCCGGAAATCGAAATATCGACACCCCAGGTCGAGCATCGTTGCGATATTGTCCTTCTGAGTGAAGGCCTCGCCGATCACCACACCTTTCAGCTGAACCGCCGCAAGGCCAGCAATTTGAGCAGCCCCTGGAATCCAGTCAAGAAAGGCCCTTATCAAGGCGGCGATGCCATCTGCGGAGAGGCACAGGATGTCGACTTGCGTCAGGTCGAACATGCCAGCATCATGAGCGCCAGGCAAAACAAAGCTTGCAAACGGCGCCTGTCGGACGGCTGGATCGGCAGAGGCCAGCGCACCCATCCATCCGCGTTGCGGACTCGTCAGATAGGCATAGATCTGATCTTGATTGGTAAGCCCTGTGCCCTTGCCGGTTCCCGCATCGAACATCCCGTAGGAGAGTGCAGAGTCGGCACCGATGATCGACCGGGTATTCATCAAAGTATCGAGTGGCCCGCTGGTGTTCCCAGTAACAACATTGATACTTTGTGTAAATGATTGCGGGGTATGTGCCGTTGTAGAAAATGAAAAAGATCCGTATGGCTCGTGGAGTCCCCGCCAGTTTATCTGCACGTTACCATTGTTGATCAGGGGCAAACATCCTACTGATATGGGCGTCAGCGCCCAACTCCCGTCGGTATTTTCCGCTTGTGCATGAAGGTCGAATAGCGACGAATTTACAAAATAATAATCGATACCCTTGCTTGTCACTCTTCGCCCCCCGCCTTGTGTCCACATAGTGAGCGCACCAAGATGATGCACGACCCTGCGCTCATACAACGCACAAATGTATAACTAATATATGACGAAATATCGCCAAAGTGTTGCGTTCACGACAACTCATGAATTACTATCCAGTTTGGATGCAATTTTTCTCCTTGAGAGAAGGCGAGGGGTCGGTCATTTTTCAACATTGAGCCGAGGGGCGCAGTGACTGCGATTAGTATAAGAGCTTGACCGCGGCTGAAATTCGGCCGCTTCCACTATCGTGCTAGCCTCTCGTCGTGCCGCCTACCGCTAGGGAGCGCCCACCTTTCGCGCCGAGATGCACACGGGTCGCCGACGGACGGTGGCGGGAGTGGGAGCCATTCAACGGCGCTAAGCGGTCGCGTCAAACGGGATCGGGAACTACAATCGATGATGGGGTGACAACAGCGCCCGACGTCATTCGCGCGCCCGGCCACGATTCCAACAGCATGGTGCCACTGGATCACTTGCCCCGCCTCGGATTCCCTAGGTATATACACGAGATATGCCATGGAGGTTTTAGCGATGGCCGAACCCGCACTGAACCGGGATGTCGGCGAAGCGAAGCTGTTCCGCAACAACCGGAGTCAGGCTGTCCGCATCCCGGCCGAGTTTGAGTTCTCCGGCAGCCGTGTGCTGATCCACAAAGAGGGGATCGCCTCATCATCGAGCCTGAACCGCGACCGAACCTCCTCGACACCCTTCGGTCACTGGAACCGCTGGGCCCGGATGATGCCTTTCCAGACGATCTGGATGCGTCCTTGCTGCCGCTCAAGGATATCGAGCTGTGAGCCGTACCCGCTACATGCTCGACACAAACATCGTGTCCGACTTGGTGCGTAGCCCTCGAGGCCGGGTCTTCGATCAGATCGCGACGCGGGGAAGCGAGGCAGTGTGCATCAGCATCGTGACGGCGGCCGAGCTGCGTTATGGTCGCGCGAAGAAGAGATCCCCCCGGCTGCTCGCGCAGGTCGAGGCCATCCTGGGCGCAATCGAGATCCTTCCCCTCGATGTTCCGGCCGACACGGAATATGCCGGTATCCGGGCAGAGTTGGAAGCTGCGGGGAAATCGATCGGGCCAAATGACCTACCGATAGCGGCGCACCCTATGCGACCGGAGCAACGCTGGTCACGCCGAACGTCGGCGACTTCGAACGGGTCCGGAGCCTCGCCGTCGAAAACTGGCTCGCCTGATCAGCGATACCCTATTGCCGACGGCGACAAACCAGGCACGTTTGAACCACAAGACAGGACGATAGCGGGGCGGCGCTGCCGCCCCGTCGCCGCTCACTCTTCCCAGAGCGGCTTGAGCTTGCGGGTCCGCTTGCGAGTCCGCCGCGGTGCCTCGGGCATTCCATGTTGATCGATCTCAACTTGGATCTTGGCCAGGTCCGCGAGCCATGCCTGGGTGCGTGCGGTTTGCGTTTGCATGTGAACCTCCGTCTGTTCGTGGATGACGGGGGCGGCCTGACGATCAGGCGGGGTCGGGGTCACAGGACCGCGCCAGCGGGGCGTGGGGGAGCCGATTTTGTCGTGGACGGAGCGAAGCGAAGGCCGCGGCAAAATTGGGGGCGCCGCGCATCCTTGACGCCGGCGCTGCCCGGTCGTCACGATGGTGGGGCGTCGACGACAGCGCTTTCCGACGGTTGTGGGTCGGATGCGGTGATCCCCGCACGTCTTTTTCCGCTGCCCCATATTCGTGCTTTCGCGCGGGAAAGCCCTGGACAGCCGTCTGATCCTCATGACCGCGGGCAAAAGGAGAGCCCCGGCGTTAGCCGCCGGGGCAGGAGGCATTCACCACTCGTCGACGCGCATGATCGTCAGGACGCGCCTGGTCAACGAGGCGTCTGCCGGATTTTCAGAGCCGGCGGAGAGATCGGCGTTGTAATAATCGATCTACCAGTAGCAGTCGGTGTCCTCGAACACGAACCGGCCCATGTCGCGTTCCCCATAGGGGTCGATCGATCGGTCGAAGGCGTCGTAATCGCGAACGGCGCGCATCAGTTCGGCGCGCTTCTGGAAGTTGCGGAACAGGCTAACGTCTCCGATCAGCTCAGCCACGCCGCTGGTCATCATGACCCGGTTGCGACCCGGAGCATGGATGTTGTGGCGCAGCAGATCGTTGAGGCGCGCGATCGGGGATGCCCCGCCCTTGGCGCTTTCGGAATGTGGGCTTTGCTCGGCCATGATGCGTCTCCTGCCAGCGACCCCGACGATCGGGGCCTTTCGACAAGCGACAGGACGGCCGATGCATAGCGCCCCGGCACACCCCCAGGGTCGCAACGTGAGTGGAGAAGCCCGCGGCGCGGGCTTGCGCGGGGAAGCGCATCGGCTAGGACTCGGAGCCCGAAATGCCCTTATGATCGTCGGCCAAGAGCGAGTCCTCATGCTGAGGCTGATGCTGGACGATCGTGCCGATGGGGAGGTATCGTCCGATGATGCAACCCGCTGCCGACATCGTCACCCTGTGGCCCCGCTGGATGGACACTGCGGGCGAGATGCTGCGGATGAATGCGCTGGTCCGCACCCGCTGCTCGGGATGTGGGACGCTCATGCGGGTGGACCTGCAGGATGTCGTCGCCCGGTACGGCCCGGGTTATTCGCTGGTCGACAGGCTGGAGCGATGCCGCATGGTCGAGTGTATCAGCGCCACCTTTTATCTGGCCACGCGCACCTATGGAGGGACATGGACGACATTGCTGCGTGATCCCGGCCTGGTCGCCGCATTCGAGGCGTTGCCGCCCGCCCGGAGCCGCGCGGGGCCGACTTGAAACGTAAGGATCGAGGCCTATGTAGGGCCCGCTACGAAGTTCTGTTTCTATAGATCATCTCCTGAGCCCCGAGCGTTCCGGCGTTCGGGGCTCAAATTGTTTAAGGACGCCCCGGCGTTCCAGCGCCGGGGGTCCCCAACTGGACCTAAGTGGCGCGACAGCTCGATGATCTTCACCACCAAGCTGAGGATCGCGACAACGAGCGGCGCGGTGCCGAGTACCAGTGCTACGATTGTTGCGGTCCCTATAGTAATCACGTCGTCGGGGCCGTCAGGTTGACGAACCGCAAGGTCGGCCTAGGGCGCACCGGCACGACGGACCATCAACATCTTCGCGAGCGAGAGCAAAAAGCACAAATTTACCGGACCATGTGACCATGTGAGCATGTGAGCATGTGAGCATGTGATCATGTGAGCATGTGAGCATGTGAGCATGTGAGCATGTGAGCATGTCGTCCCGCCTGACGCGGCACCTTCACCGTACGCTTACGCAAACGCGGCCAGCGAGGACGACATGCCCGCCGGGTTCGAGCCCTGTCAGCCGATCGTCACCCGGATGGGCCGAGACCCGGCGGAGGCTCGGCGGAGCGAAGCGGAGTAGAGCGGCGGTCCCGGCTATAGCCAGGAGACGCCGGATCATCTTTCCTGGCCAGGGCACAAGCACCCGCCACTTTGCTGGTCCGGATCAGCCTGCTATGGATGGAGTCTTACGAGAGTGTCAGGGTGCCCCTCTTGCATAACCTCCCTCTTCACGCTACATCATTCGGGTCATGGGTCGCCACACGTCCTTTCGGGGAGTGCAAAAGGGCGGCCCTTCGCGTTTTTGAATGACGCTCGCACCCTATACCAAACCCCACGCCACGGCTGCCCAGCGCGTTCAACACCTGCGCAATCGGGGTCTGGTCGTGCTGCGCCCCAACGTCGCGGCCCGCAAGATCGAGCTGATTGGATATGAGCGGCTCCGCATCTACTTCATCAGCCGGCGCCAGTCGGGCGTACCCAATCGGCCATTCGTGCCGGGTACGACCTACCAGCACATCCTGCAGCTCTACGCGTGCGACGGGCTCCTACGGGAGGCGTGCTTTGCGGCGGTCGGGCAGTTCGAACTCCTCTTGCGCAATGCGATGTCCGAGACGCTGAGTGATCGCCACGGCAGTCATCCCTATTTCACACCCGCCGCCTTCCGCGACGCCGCAGCGAACATCGAGGCGCTGCAGAGCTTCACGTCGGCCTATGGCCAGACGAAGGATCAGCGCGCGCTTCACTACCGGCAGCGATACGGCAGCCCGATCCTCCCCCCGATCTGGACGATGAAGGAGTTTTTGACCTTCGGGCGGGCGGTGCGCATCTTCAAGACCCTCGAGGGCTCGCTCCGGACCCAAATCGCAGGACAGTTCGGCGTGCCGAGCGATCAGGTCTTCACCAACTGGCTCGAGTGCCTGGTCGACCTGCGCAATATCTGCGCGCACCATGATCGGCTGTTCAACCGGAGTTTTCCGAAGCAGCCTCAGGGCCTGCGCCGTGCCGGGCTGCCGACGGCGCCACGGAACAAGCTGAAGGCCATCCTCGAGTGCCTCGACTATCTGCTGGCCCAGCGCGGTGCCCCGGTCGGGATCGTCGCCAAGGTCGGCAGGATCATCGCTCGCTTCCCCGAGGTGCCGCCGGCCGAGGTCGGCTACTAGAACGGCCAAATCCCGGTGCCCGACACAAGACCCTGTCGTTCGCGCCAGAACCAAGGCAGGGTGTCGCATGGGCAAAGACTAACCCGGAGAGGGCAGGCTAGCATGGGTCCAGGCTTCGGTGGCATTCCTGACGTCGTCATCGACTATGTTCGTGACGTGTTCGCAGGGGCAAACGAGAAGGTCTCGCGCGCACTGACCGATCATCCGTCCATGCATGAGCCGATGCTCGACGGGATCCTGATCGCCGAGCTCAGCGCATCACCGCCCGCCTTCTTCGCAGCGGAACAGATAGCGCTCAACATCGAGACGCACTGGCTCGGCGGCCGGTGGATGTATCGCCGCTGGGAGATCGCCGATATCGCGCTGATCGTCATGCTGCGGCGTCGGGGGCATCTGGAACAACGGAAGGTCGCGCTGCTCCAGACCAAGCGGCTCTATTCCAAGGAGCTGCCCGCCGAGGCAGATGAGCCCGAAGATTATGTGATCGGGATCGGCCGTCTCGCAGACCGGACGGATCCGCAGCGCCCCTTTTACCAGCAGCGAGCGTTCGGCTTCGATCAGGGCAGCACATACGATGCGACGCGCGCCGGACACGAACAGGTGAACCGGATCGAGGCCTATTTTGGCGAGCGCGACATCCCCGTCTATTACGGGCTATACAACCCGTTGGTGCTGCCGTTCAAAGGCCTGTATCCTGCTGCGCCCGATACAAATTCCCATCTTGCCAACGAATTCGGCTGTCGCGTCCTGCGATCCAGCGACGTTCACGGGCCGCTGGCCAGACTGTCCGACGGCCAAGCACCCAGCGTCGCGAATTTGACGCTCGCCATGCCTCTGGACGCGTCTGACCCCGGATCGACGCGAGGCTGGCGGCTGGAGCGCTTCGTCGCGGACGAGGTGCTCCGCTGCCAGGAAGGCAAATTGTTCGACGACCAGGCCGATCCGAACCTCCGGGCGCTCTTCTACGCCCGCACTGCGCCGATCACCGCGGCGATCGTGATGACGGTCGACATGGACGGCGACCGGCGGGATTGAGCGAGAGCTGGAGGGAGCGGCAGGCTATGACCACGATGTTCTTGGACGACGCGACGCTTGGCCCGGCGATCGCGGAAATCCTGCGTGGCAACGACGTCCGCTGCGCTGTCGCCTTCTGGGGGGCGGGTGCCGTCCAGCATCTATTCGGATTGGCGGGAATGCCGGCCGATGCTCGGATCCTCTGCGACCTGTCGATGGGGGCGACGAACCCGGACGAACTTCGGCTCCTCGGAGCGCCGTCAAACCGGCACCTCAAGCATGTCGAACGGCTGCATGCAAAAGTGTATCTGTCCGACCGCGGCGCCATCATCTGCTCCGCGAACGCCTCGGATAACGGGATCGGCTTCCTCGATGTCGCCGGCCTGATCGAAGCAGGCGTCCGCCTCGCGCCAGACACCACGGCCTATGGGCAGGTAGAGGCCTGGCTAAGACGGCTCGCTCGCCGCGCGAAGGCCATCGACCAGCAGGCGCTCGATCGCGCGACCGAGGCCTGGAAGAGGAGGGCGCAGATGGGCTATCCGCGCCGTCCGCTCCCGATCGCTCCGGGCGCGCCATCGCTCCTGGCGACCGTAGCGGCGAACCCCGAGCGCTATCGTGGGATCGGCTTCGTATTCACCAACGGTCGGGCTCGCTGGGAGGACCGGGACGAAGCGTGCGAGGCGCTCGAACGACGGGATGACGAGCGACCGGTCAAGCGACTATCGCGTGACGACAGACGGAAGCTCCGAAAGTGGAATATCGGGGACCTTTTCACCGACTGGAGCGAAGCCGAACTGGATGCATGGCCGCGCCGCTTCATCTGCATTCATCGGCCACGGACCCGCGTGAGCTACTGGTTCTACGAGCGGGTCGAACAAATCCTGCTTGATGACGATCGCGGGGTGGTCTTTGCGGAGCGCCGGAAGGGCATGCGAACCGCCCTCGGCTTTGCACATGGCCGGGCGGCGATGCTGGCGACCGATGCGCCCCTCTTGGAGCGGCTCTTTGCCTGTTGCGAAGAACAGGGCCATTGGCTCTGCGAGAGCGGTGAAGCGCTCCTCCGGCTGATCGACCGTGCCCAGAGCGCGCAGTGAGCATCCATCCTGTTGTCAGCGCCGGGTTCGCCTGTCGATGCGGACGCTATTGATGGACAAACCGGCAGCCACTTCGCTCATGGGCCGACAGCCAGGAAAACTCAGATAGGCGGAACGGTGCAGCCAGCTCTGATACTGGCCTGAGAACCCGATGGCGTCGAGAATGATGCGTGTGACGATCTCGCGCGCCCATATGATATGGTCGAGCAGGCGGCCGTCGGGGGCAGCGAGGTCAGGCGCGACGCCGGTATGAACGAGGACGTTCCGGGCCTCGATCAGGGACGGCAGCCAATCGGAGGGCAGATCGGCGACGATGATGCCCCGGGACGCGATCAAATCCGCGATTTTGTCGCGGAACGACCGTCTGTTGAGTTCGTCGACCTTGCCTCCCATGCGCGACGGCGCATGCTCGGCGCGCAGGAACCGCCGCACGCGCCTTTTGAGTTCCGTGAAAGCACTTTGGTCCATGAAGCGATCGGGCAGGTCGGATCGAGCGAGGATGCTCTCAAGCGCGCTCATCGCGTTGAGAAGACGTGACTCCTGGTACGCGACGCCAGCGGTCATCCAGCGGATCGCCGGTTCGAGTTGCTCGATCACCCCGGGCCGTTCGTCGAAGATCCTGACCGCGCAGGCAAAGATCTGGTCCATGAAAAGGGCATCGAACGGCGGCATGTAGGGACTGGGCGCCGGTCCACGCCGAATTACGCGCAATGTCATGACGCCGTGTCGAACGGACTGCTCGTAGACAGGCAAGGCATACACGTCACTCGCGAATGAGAGCACGCGCGCAAGGTGTATCAGGAAGCGCTCGCTCTCCTCCCACCAGCCAGCGCGCTCCTGCGCCCCGGCATGAATCGCGATGACGGCCGCGGGGACCTGCATCGGGCGTTGGGTATAGCCAGTGAAAACGAGCCGCCCTAGACGCGTTTGCCGCTCGATGCCTCTAATGGTGCCCAGCTTGCGAAAATACCAAGCACGCAAATCCTGGTGATCAGTGGGAACGTCCCGGCTAAACGATGCGATGCTGCAATCGGCCTCGATCTCGACCCGATCGTTCGGAGGGCGGCGCCAGCTCGTCACGTAGAGCGTGTCGCTCGCAAAGCGCCAACCATCGTCGGACCGCCCATCCAGCGAGCAAGCGGCCTGCGCCTGGAGCGGTTCGCCTTCAACGTGGAAGGGCGTACCCGCGCGGGCGGGTTGAATCGGGTCGAGTGCGAGCGTCAATCCGCCATCATCGTCCATTCCCGCGCGGAAGGCGATCGGCACGGCGTGATCGCGGATCGACAGAGTACCGTCGAAGCGAATAGGATTGAGGATAGGCATTGACCGGGGGGTTTAGCACATAGGCTGGCGGCAGAATGCACACCAGCGTCCCCGATCTGTCCGGTACGAGGACGGGGCGGGGGCCGAACGGCCCCCGGGGGCGGTCAAGTGAAAGGGTCGTATTCCTGGATGACGGTCAACGAGCTGTCGTGATCGTCGGCGGTGATAACGGCATATTGGGGGCCGACGGCGATGACCATGGTGGCGACCATGAGGGTCTGGGCGAGGTTGAGCGCGTTTTTGCGGGCGATCCAGATATCGTTGAACATGTCCGAGGCTCCTGTGAAGCCGACGGGGTTCATCCCCGCTCGACAGGCGCCCGACAGGACGGGGGGGGCCGCGATCACTTTTTGCCGGCCCGGCAAAAAGCCGTAGCGAAGCGCCCGGACCCTTTACGGGTTGATCGCATAAGGCCCCGAGCCGGCCCAAGGATTGCGCCTCCAAGAGTGGGGGTGAAGCGCGCTGGCCGGAGCCTCGCTGCGCAACGGTGGATAGCCCGACGCGTCGACGTTGCCGGGGGTGATGGACGCCCGCCCGATCCCGCACCCCCTTCCGCGTCCCTGCCGACCACGGAAGAGCTGTTCGCCGGGCAGCATGTCTCTTGCCCGGGCGGGCCGGTACCATGTTGCCGCTATGGGGAAAGATACTTCCTTGCGCGCTCGCGCCCCGTCAGTCGATCGTCACCCGAATGGGCCGAGACCCGCAGGGACTCGGTGAAGCAGAGCGTAATAGAGCGACGGTCCCGGCAAGGCCGGGAGACGCCCTTCCTCTCTTTACTGAAGCCGATAAGAAAACTCGTCCGATCCGGTGATGAAACAACAAGAATCATTGCGCTTCTACGACGCGTGTACAATCATCCTCGATCTCGGATTCGCGCGTATCGGCAGTCGAGAACCATCATCACATGATGTCGACTTAAGTATCGAGACAACTCGGGCTTAGCGCGGGAGGACACATGCCGAAGGCCTCGATAACCTGCTGGTTGTTTTTACTCCTGCTCGGCTGTGCAGAGGGCAGCAGTATCTATCATGATCGGCGGGTATCTGCCGCAGGCGACCGCGTCATCACGATGGACGCGAAGCAGCGTAACGTGCTCGTCACGCGGGATCGCCTGGGAGATTGGCGCATATGCGCGGAGGCGGCACCCGACGTCTTCAGCGCACTAAGCGCGAGCGCCTCGCTGGACGCGAACATAGCGACGAAATCAGGCCGGGCGGCCGCGGCGCTGGCGGAGGCGGCCGGGACGATCGAGCGAACCCAGACCGTGAACATGCTCCGGGAAGCCATGTATCGGACCTGCGAGCGGTATCTGAACGGCATGATCGGGCGAAGCGAGCTGGTCGTTCAGGCCGCACGCGATCAGCGCATGATGATCAAGGTACTCGCGATCGAGCAGCTCACGCGCGTCGCCCGGAGCCCTTCGACCGTGCTTCTGCCGCCCTCGACCGCTGCGACGAACGTCGATGGCGACACGGCAGCGGCGCTCATCAAGGGAGTCGCGGACGAGCGCAAGAGCGCGGAGTCGGCACTGGACACGGCGACCGCCGCCTATGACGCGGCGCGCGCGAAAGGAAAATGCGATACCGTCTCCGCAGCGCCGGCCGACGATAGCGGCGATCCAAAACTCAGCGACTGGACAAGCTGCAAGGCGGCGAGCGCTACGCAGGCGGCGCGTCAAGGCGACTACGACGCGGCAACCGCCCGGTTCGACAAGGCGCTGGCGGCGGGCGGGCAGGTCGCATCGCAGAGCAATGCCAGCACCGGAACGGGAACGTCACTGGCGGGGGGCAACACAACCAGCGACGCCGCGGTCTCCAGCGTCGCCACGGCGGTCGCCAACATCGTGCTCGCGCCCGATATCGACGAGGCGCTTATGTTTTGCATCGCCTATCTGGACGTCGGTGATCGCCCGAGTGGGCAGCCAAGCGCAAAGGATCCGCAGACCATCGCAAGTTGCCGCGACATCGTCACCACGCGCGCCGCGCGGGACGAACAGCTCCGCGGCACGTTCCTTGATGCCGCGGGCTTGCCGGTGAGCATCCTGAATGGTCGCAGCATCCGGACCATTTCGCCGGTCGCCATCCTCAACCGATATGTCACCAATCCCAAGGGAAAGAGCGAAACGGCCGTGACTGAGCGGCAGCGCCGGATCAAGCTCGCCCAGGCTGCCGCGGTGACGCTCGGCCTGCCGAGTACGCCACCCGATATAGCGGGCTACGCGACAGACGGCGATCCGGTCGCCGTCGAGAAGATCTTAGAGGAGCTGCGGCGGACAGAAGCGAACGCGGGCGCGAAGGCGGATCTTCAGGACTGACGGCATGGGAGGTGGATATGGGTATTCGGATCATCAACAATATCGCTGCTGATGCGGTCGATGCGCAGGAGCAACTGGCCTGGGATACCGGCGCGACCAGCGTGACACGGCGCCCGGAGCCCGATGGGGAATTCACCCTCATCATCGTCTATCCCGACTTCGAACGATTTGCCGATCTGACGGCGCGCCTGTCAGAGGCCGCAACCGACAAAGCGCAGCAAGTCACCTGATTCCGAATGGAGAGATAGCCCGAGCGCCTGGGCGCCCGGGCCGATGCCCCGATCAGAAGGGCACGTCGTCGTCATCGTCGTCGCCGTAGCCCTGCGTGCCGTCCTGCTGCTGTTGGCGACCCCGGCTGAGGAAGGTCACTTCATCGGCGATGATCTCGACGCCGTAGCGCTCGATGTCCTGCTGGTCGGTCCAGCGGGTGTAGTGGATGCGGCCCCGGACCATGACCTTCTGGCCCTTCTCGACATATTCAGCGATGGTCTTGGCGATGCCGTTGAAGCAGGTGATGCGGTGCCATTCGGTGTCCTCGATGCGGCGGTTGTTGCTGTCCTTAAGGATCTTGCCTTCGCTGTCGCGCTTCGGGCGCGAGGTGGCGAGGCTGAACTGGGTGATCTTGGTGCCGCCCTGGGTGGTACGGGTCTCGGGGGTAGCGCCGACGTTGCCAGCGAGGATGACGAGGTTCTGCATTTCGAGGTTCCTTTTTTGTGTCGCCGGAGGGTCCATTCCCTCGACTGAACACCGTCGAAGCCGGCCAGGACGGCCCCTCCACCGGAACGCGAAGACGCGGAGGGGAACCTGCGATCAAAGGGGTGGTGCGGGCAGCCGCGAAGCGGCAACTCGGCCCGTATGATCGCGGGTTGGAGGGGGCGGACGGCCGGATTAGGTCGTTCAGGAAAGAGAGGGGATGACCCCCGGCGGGCCAATCAACCGGAACCGGATGCAGGACGCCTCGGCATTAGGTGTGGCAACGTTCCCCTTGAACCCATGCCATAGCCCATCTGACGGACCTGATCGGCCTTCAGCCGGCCCTTGTTCCCTGCGTTAGGGAAGGCTCTCATCAATAGCACAGGACGCAGATGATGACCTATGATGCCGCTCGCCGAAACGGCGCGCGTCGCCGCCTATGGCGTGAAGGGGGTACGGGTGTCGTCCGGGCCGCCACGATCCGCCTGGGCGGGAGAAGGGTGAGCGCATGGCTGTGATGCCGATAGAAGCGGCTCAGTCGGTGGTGAGGAACAGGGTATTTCCCGTGTCGAGATATCGCAGGTGTGCAATCCCACGATACAGGTAGTCGGTCCGAAGCTGGCACCGGGCAGGCGCTCTCGGAATCGATGATCGACCTGGATCGCCGACGGCTGCGACCTTGCTGCTCTAATCCAGCAGGCGAAAAAGCTACGGCTATCAAAGATATCGCCAATCGATGGGCGGTGGTGCTAGCGTTGTTCGATGAGAACTGAAGATCGCGAACAGCGCCGATGTGGGCGGGAGTAACCGAACGGTTCCGGCGCTTCCATGCAGCGCTTCAACCCACCACGGTCGAGGTCGACGACGCGCTCGCTAAACAGCTCGGGGTGCGCCAATCATTACAGCGTGCATATTGGGGGGCGACGACCGACAACCCTCCGGGCTTCATGGTCGGTTCCTGGGGCAAGCGGACGATGGTCAGACCGTCCAACGACGTTGACCTGTTCATGCCGCTGCCGGTGGAAGAATATAGCCGGATCGACGGTTATTCCGGAAATAAGCAGTCCGCATTGCTTCAGGAGGTAAAGAACAACCTCGCTTCAACCTACTGGCAGACCGACATGCGCGGCGATGGTCAGGTGGTGGTCGTGAACTTCAACACGATCAAGGTCGAGGTCGTGCCGGTGTTCCGATGGGACAATGCTGGGGCTTGGTTGATGCCCGATACCAACAATGGCGGTCGTTGGCGCACCGTCTACCCCGATGCGGAAGGTGCGACGCTCGACAACGCTGATATGGTCGCCAACCGCAATTGTCGCCCCCTTATCCAAATCATCAAGGCATGGAAATACCACTGCAACGTCCCGATCAAGTCGTTCCATGTCGAGCAGCTTGTCGCCGATTTCATCCGCACCTATGCGTTTCGTGAGCAGCACTATTTTTTCTACGACTGGTTCGTGCGCGACTTCCTGCATTTCTTGTGCGGCAAGCGTCACGCGCTGATCTACGCACCGGCGTCGAACGAAATGGTCGGGATCGGCGATGCTTGGTATAGCCGCACCGTCACCGCCTATGAGCGAGCGGTGAAAGCGTGCGAATATGAGCGGGAGGATTACATCGTGTCAGCCGGCGAGGAGTGGCAGAAGCTCTTCGGGACGCGCATCGCGAGCTATCTCGGATGACCGACCCCCGCGCCCAAGCGATTGCCGTCGAGGCGCGCCGCCAAGAGGAATCCTGCCTCTACACCTCGACGAGCCTCTATCTCTGGCTTCGGCAGGTCCGCCGACAGAAGCAGATATTCGTCGTCGTCCCGATTATCCTCGGCGCGATCGCCGGCTTTTCCGCGTTCAAAGAGCATGTGCCCGCGGTCCTTGTCGCCTCGCTCACGCTGATCGCGAGCCTCTTCCCTGCGCTGGCGGATGCCTTGAAGATCACCACCAGCGTTGATGAGATCACCGCTAGCGCCGCCACCTTCAAGGCGCTCCAGGATCGCTTTCGCCGGCTGGCCACGATCACGGTTCTGTCCGATGTCGACGCGGCGGAGACGGCGCTGAGTGAACTGATGGATCGCATGGACGTTGCGCGATCGAGCAGCATCACACCACCTGAACGTTACTTCGTCGCCGCCCAGGCCAAGATCAAATCCGGCGACTACGACTTCTCGGTCGACCTCACGGCGCCGCAGAACACCCTTCCCCGAGCATAGGCGATGCATGAAGCGGGTTGCCATCAACAATTTGCTGTCTTCGGCCGCGAACGTTGCCCTGTTCGCAGACAAGCTGGCGAGGTTCATCGACGAGATCGGGCCGCAGGGTGTCGCGCAGCTCAATCCCCAAGACCTGTTCCGGACCTACCTGATGTCGCTCCGCTTCCTGACCGACACAGCGGAACGGCTCGGCCTGCCCGCGACTCTTGCTGCCACGTCGCGCTGCAAAGGCGGCTTCGATCGTCTGCTCGCCTGCAACGGTATCATCGACAGGCGCTTGGCCAATGAGATCGTCACCAATTCCCATCAGCTCTATGTCTCCCTGTCAGACGAACTGGAGAAGCATCACGCCTATATAGTCAGTCCGCGCGAAGGCGACCTGATCGACAACGGGATTGGCCTGTTCGGGCTCGAGGTGGTGAGCGCAATGCCCGAAATCCGCAAGGACGTGGCCGATGCCGCGCGCTGCCGCGCCTACGAGCTATGGACCGCGTCGGTGATGCACATGATGCGCGTTGCTGAGGTGGGCGTGGCGGCGCTCGCCGACCATCTTGGCATCGTCAAAGGTTCGAGCTGGGGCATCACCATTGCCAACGTCCTCGAGGCGCTCGACAAGGAACGTGCCGCCAAGGGCAACCCCGAGCTGAAGCAATGGGCGTCGGAAACCGCGACCTATCTCGCCTTCGTCAAGGATGCGTTCCGCAATCCGGCGATGCATCCCGAAATGAGCTTCACCGCCGAGCAGGCGGTTTCGATCTACGACAACACCCGTGCCTTCATGCGCAAGCTCGCGACGCGACTTCCCCCACCTGCCAGGTGAGGCAGTGAGACCGACGCCCGCAACATCACACCAGCTAGCGTATATCTGGGTCCGTTCTATGTACCGTCCCGGAGTCGGGTCGACTGGACCAACCCCCTCTTCACAGCCGATCGCATGAACGATGCCGGTGAGGGCTGAAGGCCGCCGGTGAGCCGGCGACCGCAGCCCGGCACTCAGGCGACCTTGGGGTCGCCTGGAGCCTTTCGAGCGGAAGGGGCGGTGCCGAGCGGGCCGCGACGATCCACGACGCGGATGCCGGCCTTCTTCGCGTCGATCACCAGGCGCTCGGTGACGCCGTTGCCCTGGAAGGCGATGACATAGCGGGGCTTCAGCGACAGCATCTGCTCGTTGCGACGGAAACCGGCGCGATCGCCGAGCTTGCGGTCGAGGCTGAAGCGGACCTGCTGGACGCCGTGCTGTTCGGCCCAGGAGGCGGCCAGCCGCTCGATGCCCTTCATATCGCCGCCATGGATGAGATACATGTCGGCGACGCGCTCGCGAACCGCGTTGAGGGTACGCAGCAGATTGGCGCCGAACACCTTCATGTCCTCGTCGGTCCCGAAGGTCAGCCTTCCGCCGGCGAACACGACCGGGGTGCCGTGGGCGGTATTGGCATCGCGCCTGCGCTCACGGCGCGCCTGGAGGAACGCTCGCCCGTCGATGATGGCGGCGGTGACGCCGAGCGAGATGCGGTTGCCGGTCGACGGGATCCAGGATCGGCCGGTCTCGCGGATGTAGAGGGCGGCCGCGGTGTCACGCATCAGCTCGTAGCAGGTGGCGGCTTCCTCGATCTTCTTGGCTAGGTCGATTCTGTCCTCAAGGTTGGCGGTGTTGATCTCGGACCCGTCCTGTTCGGCCAGCAGCAGCCGGATCTCGTCGGTGAGACGGTCGATCGTCGCGTGCTTCTTGGCAGCGGCCCGGTGGAAAAGGTTGACCAGTGCCCAGCCCATCTCCTCGATGTCGCGCTCGAGCGACGTATTCTGAAGGGTGGCGAACAGGTCGCTCCAGATCGCGGTGATGGTCTGTTCGAGCGCTTCGGGGGCGGGGGCGGCCATTCCGGCGACGTCTTCAACGCGGGGTTCGAGGTGGCCGAGTTCCAGAGCGGAAAGGGCTGCGGCAAGGGAAGTGGTCATGGGACAAGCCCTCCAACTGAGCGATCCCGGCGGCCTATCCGCCGGATGCGCACCTCCTGGGCGGCCGAAAGAGAGGCACCCGCACCGGAGCGTCAGCGGGAGGGAAACCGCAAAAACCGGGGTGGAGCGGGCAGCCGCGAAGCGGCAACACGGCCCGGATTTTGGCGGTTGCGGGGGGCTCGCGGACGCCCATGTGTCGCATCCCTCTGGCGGAAGGCGGTCGGGCGTCAGGTTGCGGGAGGCGGCAGCGTGACCACATCCGGCACTGGGCTTGCGGTGGGACGCACCCCACACGTCGCGATGTCGTCGAGGATGGCCTTCCTCGTCGCCAATGCCGGCACAGCCGAAGCGACCGAATTTGGCGATCTCACCGAAACCGATTTCGACCGCATGTTCGATCTCAACGTGCGCGGGGTCTTCTTCTCCGTACAGGCATTGCTACCCCGGATCGCCGATGGAGCGTCGATTATCCTGATCGGCTCGATCTGCTCGATAGGAAGCGATGCGAGCGGGTCAGTCCTCGCCGAGGTTGTTGACGATCATGTCCTCAATCGCGTCCGCTGTTACGCCGGAGAAGCCACCTCGACGAGCGATAGCGAGGATCGTGACCATCGCGTCGCCTAGGAGGTCGTAGTCGGTTTTACAGATTCCGGCACGGGACATCGCGTGATCGATCATCTGATCGAGAGCCAATTCGAAAGTCACCATAGGATGTCTCCGACAGATCTGCACATCGCGGGATATTTTGGCGCTCGTTGGATTAGTCGTCATCATCGGCGTCGACGTAATCCGGCGATTCAACGAGTTCGGAGGGATGAAGGTCTTCATTAGACAGGCTCCTTGAGGGTTTCGCGAGAGAGTCGGTCCGAACGTCTCGGATCGGGCATGTCGGGGATGTGCGAGCGGCAAGGGGCGAGCGCTCCAGCGGCACGGTGGAACTGTTCGAGCCAGCACCCCATGGATGTCCGTTCCTCGACCGGGAGGGCCGCCTGAGCGGACTGGAAGGCAAGCAACTCGGTGGGCGCGGTCGCGACGATGTGGTCGACTTCGTCAGGGGGAAGGAGACCGCTATCGCGGATGAACTGGGTGATGCTCCCCGGACGAGGGGTCGCACCACGACGGCCCAGGACCGGGCGACGCCAGAGGCCGTCGACGTTGCGGAGGCGCGGCTTCGCGCGGGCCTCCATCAGGATGATGACACGCAGCTCATCGTCCGATAGCTCCATCACCTCGTCGGGCTTGATGCTCCCGCAGAAGAAGCAGCTCGACTTGGGCGGCACGGGCAGGCCGGCGCGCGGGATGCGAGCCTCGCATTCCGGGCGACCCCAGCTCCATTCGCGCAAGGGATAGCGATAGGTGTAGCGCGGATCCTCGCACCCGATCGCGTGTCTGTAGCGCTGCGTGTCGCGGCCGGACGCATCATAGCCGATCAGCTTGACGACCCGGTCGCCTGCATCCCAGCAGCGGCGCGCAGGCTCCCAGCCGACCGTCCAGGCGTCTTGCGGGGCCGCCTTCCACTTCTGCGAGCACGACCGCCCACCGAAGACAACAGACGGCAGGGTCGCGTTCGTCAGCATGTTCTCGGCGATGCCGGCATAAGGCGGCCAATGCTTGAACCGGCGCGGCTCGTAGCGGACGATCTCGGAGGGGATGCCACGCTCGGCCATCCACGCCCGGAACAGCGGAATGAAGGCGTAGGTCCGCGATTTCTCGGCGCCCGGATCGGCGAACAGCACCATGTCGATCGGCTCGCCGCGCTCAGCGAGTTCGACGATCATGGCGGTAGAATCCACCCCCGCGCCCCACGCCGCGATGACGGGAGGGCGGTTCATGGAAACCGCGCGCCGCGTTCGGTGAACGTATAGTCGTTCGCGTGGAAGGCCGCGTCGACCTCGGCATCCGACGTCTGATAGTCGTATTCGCCCTCAAGGCGCCGGTAGAGCCAGCGAGCGAGATCGCTCAGTGCCTCCGTGACGTCGTATTCGGCGGTGGGGGTCGTCGCCTGGCCCGTAGGGCTGGCGCGCTCGACACGGATCGCCATCGTATATTCATGGCAGTAGCGACCCTGCTGCCGGACGCTGGCTTCGAGCTGGTAGAAGTTGCGCCGCTGGACGCCGGCCAGCGTGTCGGCGATGCGGTGAAGCTCAACCTCGTCGGGCGCGTAGGCGCGGATCTTCGCGGCGGATCGGGGCGCGTAGCGATAGCTGCCCTCGAAACTCGCACCATCGCCCTGGCTGGCAAAGCCCGAGAAGTGGACGCACGGCACTTGGCGCGTACCACCGCCATATAGACGCAATGGCCGGGTCGCGAGGTCGACCCCGATAATCGTGCAGATCTGCTCGAAATGGTCGACGACACATTCGTGCCAATCGTCGGGAACGACATGCTGCCGTCCCCATGCCCGGGCGGCTTCGCGCGCGGACGGGGCGAGTTCCTCCACCCGGTAAACCGGGGTGATGACGAAATCGGGCATGGATTCCTCCTGACGCCGGTGCAGGCCGGCGATCGCGTCAAAGGATGGGGATCAGGCGGCCGCCTGGAGCGGCGTGCCGAGCGCGCCGATCGTCGCCGACAGGCGCCGCACGAACGCTGCCGGGTCGACGAGTTCGGCGATTGGTGCGCGGAAGAGCATCCCGGCGTCCTGGCCGTCGCGGCACCGATGGAAGGACATCTCGCCGTCGAGGACGAGGCCGCGCGGAACGACGCGGATCGCGATCTCCGGATGGCGCAGCTCGGTCGCCCCCTCGTCGCGCGAGTGCTGGATCATGGTGTTGATCCGGGCGTCATCGGGATCGAGCCCGATCGCCGCCAGCAGGTGCCTGAGGGCGCGGCGGACCTGATAGTGGAAGACCCGTTTCGCCGGCTCGTCGGTGGCAATGTCGTTGCCGGCGATATCGAGCAGGGCGGGGTGGGCGACAATGGCGAGCCGGTCGCGGGTACACCGGGCGCGAAGAGCGGTGATGCTGGGCGCGTCGCGCTCGGCAACGTCGGCCAAATTGCGGATCAGCAGCAGGATCGCCGCATCGCGGTCGATCCGCTTGCCCGCCCGCTGGCAGTCCTCGACGCCCTTGTTGAGGGCGTGGAGCGCTGCGGTCAGTGTGGTGAGCGCCGCGGGCGAAAGCGCCTCGTCGTGGCGGTATTGCGTATCGTAGAACATGGATCGATCCTCCTGAGCGCACAGGCGCGCTCAAAAGGCCGAAGGCTGCCTCTCCTCCGATTGGAACAAATCAGGAATATCGATCATACTACGTTTGCTCATCCGAAGGAGTCGGCCGCGACGATGAGCGTCGGGAGGGTAAGGACAGGGGCGAGACGGGCGAGCTGCGTCATGTAAGGTCCACGCCCAACCGCTCTTTGGCGACGTGCTTTCCGTAGGCTTTAGCCAATTCCCATATAAAGCTGATGCTAGCCCCGCCGGCTTTCTCGGCACCTGCCTTGGTCCGACGCCAGACCTCATCGTCCCGGATAGTATCTAGCAGCTCATGCCCTTTAAAAGTAAGCCGCTTTGGCTGCCATTGATAGGTTTTCAGGTTGGTTAGGTTCTGCGCTTCTATGAACCCGGCTTCATGCAACAGCATGACGTGGTAAGAGGTTTCTTGCAGGCTTTTGTCTGGTAGATCGAGAGCCGTCCATTTCAGCGGAACTTCGTCGCTGGCTTCGACGGCCAATAAAATATCCCGCATCAGGTCCTTGTCGAACTTCATAGCCAGTCGCTCATGAAGCTGCGAACGTTTTCCATTTCCATTCCCCGCTTGTCGTCATCCCAGTTCCGATGATCGGCGTAGGCGTTCACATGCGCTTCCACGTCGTCCCACCCCAAACCAGCATCTACAACAGCGATGGCATACCGCTCTGCTTTGTCTTGGTCTGTATCGTGCAGGCCAAAGTTTGCGACACCGTGCGCGAAACCACCTCCGATCAACTTAATCCAATCCATGACAATTCCTGCGTTAGAAGCCTTCGGGTGGGTGGAAGTCTTGATTTCCCGCATACATCGCATAACCCGCATAGTTAGCGAAGAGTGCGTAAGCTCCGCGACGGCCGTAGGGCGTAAAGACGTACCCTCGCCGGGCAAGCTTCTGAGTAAAAAATCGGTGTTTTGTCGCATATCGCAACGGCTGGGAGCGACCCGGTTAGGGGTCATCAATGAGCCCGTTATTGCAGCCGGGCGCATTTCCGCGCTGCATCGCAAGTTTGGTATCGATCTGCGCTCGCGTTTGGACATCGCGAACGGTCGGGTTGCCAAGACGGCGCCGAAGATTGCCGCAGCCATGGCGATTGCTTCGACCCTCGTTCTTTTCGTCCAGCAGCTTTGGTCCTGAGCTATACCGGGCCAGCACGATCCCCGAAGGCGCCAGCAGGAAGGGTCCAGGGATCCGTCAGGATGGAGAGACGCCATACCGGATCGTCGGCCTGGGCACGTTCGTCGGGATGAGCCCGCACGGCCGGGAAGGGGATGCCGTGATCGGCGAGCTGGGTAACGCTGAACGAACGGTGGATGGTCTTGCCGCTCCCTGCCTCGCGCGCGGCGATGCGCCGGAACGCCGCAGGGAACACGTCGCGGATCGTCGCCCATTGGTCGGGCGAGCCGAAGATGCAGGCCCGGCAGGAGAGGCGGCCCCACCCAAGCACATAGGCGGGATGGGGACGGATACGGGCGCGCTCGATCGCGACCCAAACCTCCCGTTCGCTCCAATCATGGACCGGACGCCAATGATCGACCGCCCTGCCGGCCGTCGAGGTGCGATGCGGCTCGAAAACCGCATAGCGAGCGCGCGCCGGGCTTTCCTCCGCGCGCTCGCCGATGATGACGAGCGTGCGACCGTCATGGAAGCGCGGCTGATTGCGGATCGCAGCGGCGAGGACGTCGATCCTGAGCGCGGGGCACCAGCGCACGCGGAGATCGGGAGACGTCTGCGGAAAGAGGCCCCGCGTGCCGGCAGGACCTTTGCCTCCGGCACGGCCGATGCCGTGCGGCGTCTCGAACACGACCGGGGCTGTCGGGGTATCGGCACGGGCGAGTTCGCGCGCGAAGCCGCCTTCGCGCCACGAGACATAGAGCGCGACGCCGAGATGATCGGCGATCGCGCGCGCATAGCCCAGCGTGCAGGGCCAATCCATGAAGGTCGGCCCCTGCCCATCGACATCATGATGGTGCAGTTCGATGGCGTGTGCCGGCACGCCGAGATCGAGAAGGTAGAGGAGGGCGGCAAGGCTGTCCTTGCCGGCGCTGAAGGCCACGACGAAGCGCCGGTAGGCGCCAAGGTCGGGGCGGGTGGCCGCCGCGCTCATGCCGCTTCACGGATCTGGTCCTGGCGCTCGGCGGACGCGGCCAGGCCGGTCGCGCGCAGGAGATACCCCGCCGCGGCCTCGGCCTTCGCCGCTGCGGTCATGATCGCGCGGGAGTCCTTGCGCAGCACTGTCAGCCAGGAGCCGATATAGGCGGCATGATCGTCGAGATGCGACGTGGGCAGGCCGAGATCCGCGCCGAGCAGGGCGGAGGTCATCTCGGCGCACAGTTCCTCGAACGCATAAGCCTCGTCGCCGAACCGCTTGCCGAAGGAGCGGTCGAGCCGATCGGGATGGCCGGTCCAGTGCCCGGCTTCATGCGCGAGCGTCGATGCCCAATAGGCGCGGGTGGCGAACAGCTCGATCGCGGGCATGGTGATGCTGTCGGCGGTACGATCGTAGAAGGCGCGATCGCCACGGATATGGAGGGTGGCCGGCAGCGCGTCGATGAAGGTCTGCGCGCGGGGCGAAAGCTGGTCGGCCGGCGGGACGGCATTGACCGGGGACGGATAGAAATCCGGCGACAAACCATCGATCTGGTCGCAGTTGAAGACGGCGTAGGATCGCAGAACGCGTCGCATCTCGTCGGCGGTGTCGCCGGTCACGACCGAGGCCACGGTCGCACGGTAGGATTTATAGAAGATGGCGATCTGGGAACGTTCGCCCTCGCGAACCTGCCCGCCCAGCGCCTGCGCCTGCTTGTATGTCATCCAGGTACGCGAATTGTACCCGGCGCTCTCGGCGCACAGCCACAGCCAGAAGCAGTTGATGCCCTTGTAGGGTTCGCCGGTCGCGCGTAGCGGTCGGCCGCCCAGGCCAGGGCGCCACGGCTTCACGCAGGGGCGGACGCCCGCCTCGAGCTTGTCGATGATGGTATTGGTGATGATGTCGGCCGGCGTCGGCTTATCGGTGGTCTTGGCCACGGTCATTCTCCTGGCGGTTTTGAAACGGACCCGGCTGCTCGTGCTCCTCTTCCGAGGGCTGCGGCGGGTCACAAAAAGAGGGGCGACACTCCGCGAAGAGTGCCGCCCCGAGGTGCCTCGAAATGGGCGAGCGGGCGTCAGGCCGCCTGGCTCAATCCCTCGTGATCCTCATCGAGATCCTCCTCGTCGGCGGGATCGCCGTCATCCTCGTCGTCAGCGTTAAAGGTCGAGTGCAGCGGCGAGGGCTTCTCGATGCCATCGAAGCGCATCACGTCGGGCAACCAGGCGCTCGCCTTCTCGCGGATTTCCGCCTCGACGATGCCCTGGCCGTTGCAGAGCGACGCGCAGGTGCGGGCGAGGTCCCCCTTCTTGGCGTCCTTGTAGCGACCGCGTAAGGTAGGCCCGCCGATCTCGTAGAGCGCGTCGAGCATGACGTCCTTCTTGACGCGGCCGAAGAAGTTCTCGGCGGTCGGGCGCCACCAATGTTCGACCTGGATGCCGAGCAGGCGGCCGAGATGGTCGTGGAAGCCGTTGCTCCGGTAGCCATCGGCGACGTTCAGCGTGGGCTCCAGCGTGCGGGCGACGGCGAAGGCGACCCAGGCACCCCGAGCTTCGTCGTCGAGCGCGCGGAAGGCATCGAACCGCTGCGTCATGGTGTCATAGCCCGCCCAGCTCGTGTCGAGCTTCTGGCGCTGATCGTCGATGGTCTGCGAGGCCATCGACCCCTCGTCCCGAAAGGCGGAGATGGGGAAGCTGGCGGCCCCGACCTTCAACGTCGAGTGGTCGCGGATGAAGCTGTGTTCGAAGACGACGTTCTGCGCCATCAGGAAGATGGTCAGGTCGAGAGCAAGGGCCTGGTCGCTGGCGAGATGCGCGACCAGGATCTGACGGCGCTGGGTCGCCAGTTCATCGACCAGGGCCGCGCTGAGCTTCGGACCATGGTCGACGTCGCCGTCCGCATCGTTGCCAGATTCCGTCACCGCGCTGCCGCCCGAAACCTTGGGCGGGGCATTAGGATCGACCAACGGCTGTTCGCTGAAGAGGCGGGCATGAACGCGGACCCCGCCGTCACCGCCGATATAGACGAAGGTGCCGAGCTGCGCCTTCAGCGCCGGATCGATCGCACGGCGGGCGGCCTGGATCTCGTTCAGTTCGCGCTCGATGTCAGTCAAGCGCGCTTCGGCCGCCTGGGCCTCGACGCTCCCTTCCGACAATCCCTGCTCGAGCTGCTCGACCAGCGCGTCATTCTCGACCGACAGCGCTTCGACGCGGGCGGTTTCCTCCTCGGTGAGTGCCCGTACAGGGGCGTGGAACTCGTGGAGCCGGCGCTCGATGTCGTAGGGGACGTGGGTTGCTGCGATCGGCGTGACGAAGCCGAGACCCTGGTCCTGCGCCAGCTCGGCCGCGGCCGCTTCCAGCTTCTGGGTCGCCATGGCCTCAAGCACATCGACGTCGACCCAATTCTCCTCGGCTTCGGTCGCGAACAGGTCGCCCGCGATGCGACCGCCTGCCGCGAGATACGCCTCGCGCCCGACGAAGCGGGCCTTGGCGTCGTTCCCCTTGACGGTGCCGTTCAGCATCGCCCGCCGGATATTATCGGGGTTGTTGCCGTGATAGGCCCGCTGCATCTGCTCGAAGACGCGCGCCTGTAGATCGGTATCGGCTCGAACCGCGTAAGCCTGGGCAACAGCCAGCGTGATCTCGCCGGCGCCCAGCGCCTCGAAGATTGCAGGGGCGAGATTGGCGAGGGCGAGGCGCTGTTCGACGAAGCGCACGGACACAACCTGCTGGATCGCGACCTGGTCGACGGTCATGCCGAACTCCTCGATCAGCGTCCGGAAGGCGTCGCAATCGTCGGCCGGGTTCATCGGCGCGCGCTGGCGGTTTTCCGCGAGGCTGGCTCCGACCGATGCGGCCTCCTCGCCGGCGAGGACGAGCACAGGGACCTCGTGGTCCACGGGCAGCGTGCCGCGGTCGATCAGGAGCTGGATCGCGCGCAGGCGCCGACCACCCGCCTTCACGGTGAACGTGCCGGCCTTCTTGAGCGGCGTGACCACCAGGTTTTGCAGAAGGCCGTTCCGGTCAATGCTTTCGGCCAGTTCTTCCAGGCCGACTTCACGATTCCGCTGACGGACATTGGACTTCGAGAGCGAGAGGTTCTTGACTTTTACCATCCGGATCATCGGTCATACTCCTTGATGTGTGGCGCGCCGCACCTCACGGTCGCGCGAGCCCGGCACCGCCAAGCTCATCAAGCCGAAGGCTCCCTCCCCTCCCTCGCCGGGGCGGGAAGAGAGCCTTTCGGGGGTCAGGCGGCGATGCGGTCGATCACGGCTGCGGCGGTCGCGACCGGCACGAACATCCGCGTCTTGTGCTGGATGATCTCGGTGAAGCATCCGGCCGCCTTCAGCTCGGCGAGCCGCGTATGCGGCCAGTCGAGGAGTTCGAGCCGCTGCTGGCCCCCGACCAGGCTGCGCTTCAGCCGGTACGCACCGATGGTGGCGATTTCACCGCTCGACAGGACATGGGCGGACGTCTCGGCACCGGAGACGTTGATGGTCGCGGCGATCCCGAAGGCATCGGCGAGCTTCGCGACGAGGGGCGCCGGCACGATGCGGCCGAGCAGGGACTGGCCATCGTCGGTATTGAGGCGCCAGACCTGGACATGATCGTCGGGGAGGCGGTCCCAGACCGGCAGGAGCAACCCGGTGACGAGGTAGAGCGTGCTGGTGCGGGTCTTGCCGGTCATCTCCGCCACCTCGGCCGCCCACAAGGCCGCCCACTCGTCCCCGTCCACTTCCTCCCACATGGTTTCGAGGAGGAGGTCCTGGCGCATCCGCTCGGTTCTGGTCGGGCGGATCAGCTCGTAGCGATAAACGATCTCGCCATCGTCATCGGTCAGCGAATAGGTGTTGCACCGGATCGCGGCCTTGCCCGACTTCCGGTTGACGATCGGACGGGCATCGTCGCCGAGCATCTGCGCGGCGCGTTCGAGTGCGATCGGCTTGTAGCGCTCTTCCGTTTCGAGCCGGAGGATTTCGGTCTCGGCACCGCTGGTCGCATCGCGCCGGATGACGGTGCGATCGAGGATGGTGATGCGCTCGGCATTGATGCTCTCGACGCCGAGATCGAGCGTGCCCGCCTCCCGGGCGGCCTCGACGCGTGCCTCGATCAGGCCGAG
The DNA here is from genome assembly GCF_030818415.1 of Sphingomonas sp. SORGH_AS_0950. NCBI lineage: Bacteria > Pseudomonadati > Pseudomonadota > Alphaproteobacteria > Sphingomonadales > Sphingomonadaceae > Sphingomonas > Sphingomonas sp. SORGH_AS_0950. The sequence continues at coordinate 42,914 of NZ_JAUTAE010000003.1, read as the reverse complement.
ATACTCGTCGAAAATCGCGTTCTGGAGCGCAATGCGCAGTGCCAGGATGCGGTTTAGCCAGCGCTGGATGGGCGGCAGATCTTCCTTCAGGCCGCCACCTTCACCCTCCAGCTCGAGGCCGGTGAGCCGCTGGAACTCGGCCAGGCTGGTCGAACGCAGCTTGCCGTCGGCGAGGAGCCGGAACCATTGGACGAGCGACTCCTTGGCATAATCGCTCTCGAGATTGTCGCGCGGATCGAACAGGCCCTGCCCGCCGGTCTGCCGCTGACCGCGGGTAAGCGCACCCAGGCTGTCGAGACGGCGCGCGATGGTCGAGATGAAGCGCCGTTCGCCCCGGCAGTCGGTCGAGACGGGCCGGAACAGCGGCGCGCTCGCCTGATGGGTGCGGTGGGTACGGCCAAGCCCCTGGATGGCGGCGTCAGCGCGCCAGCCGGGTTCGAGCAGATAGTGGTTGCGGCGCGTCTGGTTCTCGCACGTCAGGCTCGCATGGTAGCTGCGGCCAGTTCCGCCGGCATCGGAGAAGATCAGGATCTTCTTCGCGCCGCGCATGAAGGCATCGGTTTCGACGAGATTGGTGCGGGACGAGCGGCTTTCGACGCGCTGCCGGCCATGGGCATCGACGACGATGCGCCGGCTGCGCCCCGTCACCTCGGCCACGGCGTCGGTGCCGAAATGCGCAATGATATGGTCGAGCGCGGAGCCGACGACGGGGAGGGCGCAAAGCTGCTCGATCAGATTGTCGCGCATCGCGAGCGCTTCCTGGCTGAATACCGGGCGCCCATCGGCATCCGAGAAGGGTTCGGAGCGCGTCTTGCCGTTGTCGTCGACGAAGGTCTTCATCTGCCGCACCGGGAAGGCGGCCTTTAAATAGGACATGAGGAACTCGCGAGGCGACAGTTCGATGTCGAGGTTCGCGCGCTCCTCCGGCGTGAGCGCGGCCAGCGCCCGGTCGAGCATCGCCTCGGAGGTCGAGACGAGCTGGATCACCGCGCTCTCGCCGCGGTCGACGTCGGCCCGGATCGCGGGGATCAGCGCGGGCAGCTTCATATCGAGCAGAAGCTGGCAGAAGAACCGCTGCTTGGTGGATTCGAAGACCGACAGCGCGGCCGCCTTGGCGCCGCTATTATAGGTTTCCTTGGAGAAGCTGTCGGTGACGCGCGTCGCCTCGAGCGCCGCACGCAGGTTCGCATGGATGACCGCCCAGGCGTCGGCATAGGCATCATAGACCTCGATCTGGTCGGGGGTGAGCTGGTGTTCGAGGACGTCATATTCGACACCCGCGAAGCTGAGCGCCCGGGCGACGTAGAGACCCTGCATTTTAAGATCGCGGGCGATCAGCTCCATCGCCGCGATCCCGCCACGGCGAAGGGAGTCGACGAAGGTGCGCCGGTCGGCGAAGGCCGTGCCCGGCCCCCAGAGTCCGAGCCGCGTCGCATAGGCCAGATTGTTGACGTCGGAGGCCCCGGTCGCCGAGACATATAGGACGCGCGCACGCGGCAGGAGGTTCTGGAGCCGCACGCCGGCGATGCCCTGGTCCGAGCCGTCCTTGGTGCCGAACCGGCCTTCGCCACCAGCGACACCGGCCATTTCATGGGCCTCGTCGAACACGACCATGCCCTCATAGTCGTCGCCCAGCCAATCGAGGATCTGCTGGAGCCGGGTGGCCTTGTCGCCGCGATTGGAGCGCAGCGTCGCATAGGTCAGGAACAGGATGCCCTCGCCAGCGGCGATCGGGGTGCCGAGCTTCCACTGGTTGAGATGCTGGATGTCGAGGGCCAGACCGCCGACCGCAGTCCAGTCGCGCCGCGCATCCTCCAGCAACGTCTCGGTTTTCGAAATCCAGATGTGCTTGCGACGGCCGCGCAGCCATTGATCGAGGATGATGCTGGCGATCTGCCGCCCCTTGCCGACGCCGGTGCCGTCGCCGAGAAAGAACCCGGTGCGATAGCGGCGCCCCTCTGGATCGGGGGTGAGCGAGAGGCCCTCCTGCGCGGGGCTGAACAGACCGGGAAGGTCACGCTCGAAGGCGTCGCCGGCATAGATCAGCGTCTCGAGCTGCGCGTCGGACAGCAGCTTCGCGTCGACGACGGCCGCGGACAGGGTCGGGACATAGGACGGCCGCGGTGCCATGATCGACCCCATCGCGATCGATTCCACCAGCGCGGTGGGATGCGTCGCGGCGCAGGCGATCGCGATGCGGCTGGGCCGATAGGGAAGATAGACGCCCACCGCCTCGCCCGTCGGCAGCGGCTCGGCGAACACGCTATAGTCGATCGGCTTCGGGGCTAGGGCCGGGGCGACTTTCGGCGTCGGCGCGCTCAAGCGCGGTCTGCCAGCGAGCCCGCCGAGCAGCGAGGACTGCGGTGCGGGACGGGCCAGAAATGTGGACGGGCGCGGGGCCGACGCGGTTGCCTGCGCCAGGGTCGCAGCGGCGATCGCAGCAACGGCGTCGCCGAGGGTGGCGCATCGCAACAGCTCGGCCTCGTCGCCGCGGCCCTTTTCCAGCACCATGATCTTCACGGTCTGGTTCGTGCCATGCTTCGCATAGGCATTCGCCGGCAGCTCGAGATGCAGGGTCAGCGTGCACCCCTCCGTGGCCTTCGCCCACGCGCGGCTCGACGTATCGACACGGTCGGGGAGGATCGCAGCGCAGCGCCCGCCGGGAGAGAGGCGTGCCAGCGCGGCGCGGAGATGGCGGAAGGCCGCGAGCGGGTCGGCGTGGCGACCGATGCTGCGCGAGAAGGGCGGATTGATGAGCACCGCGGTCGGCCGGATCGCCGGCGCAAGGAGGTCGTGGATCAGTTCGGCATCGTGCCGCGTGACGGGAACGCCGGGGAAGGCGGCTTCCAACATCTCGGCCCGGCGGGGATCGATCTCGTTCAGGACGAGCCGGGCACCGGCGCGGCGCGCGAAGACGGCCAGCAGGCCGGTGCCGGCCGATGGTTCGAGCACCAGGTCGGTAGCTGTGATCCGCGCAGCCAGGGCGGCGAGATAGGCGATCGGGGCAGGGGTGGAGAATTGCTGGAGCGCGATCTGCTCCTCGCTGCGGACGCTATGGGTCGGCAGGTGTGCGATCAGGTCAACGAGCGCGGCGAGGCAGGCATCGGGCGCGACAGGGAGATCGGCCGTTGCGAGGTGCATGACCTCGGCGAGTTCGAGCATATCATAGGCATCGCGGATCGACCAGCGACCATCGGCCGACGAAACGCCATAAGCCTGTTCCATAATCCATAGCAGCGTGTCCCGCTGGAGCGTGCCGTTCCGGGCGATGGTGTGCGCAACCGCCTTGGCGGCCGTGATCGAGGGTTCGGTGAAATCGAGTTCGAGAGCTGCGGCTGAGGTACGCATCGAGGGCCTCCGTTCTGTCGCCCGGTGCTCATCACCGGACCGACAAGCCGAAGGCTTCCTCTCCTCTCATGGTCGGGTGCCCGGCCTCGTGCCGGGAGGTTAATCCCCGCAGAGCCGTCGATCTATTGCTGCTGGGCGCGCAGCCGCGCCCGCCACGCCTCGTTCCAGTCGCCGAAGCCGTCAGGCGGGGGACGGTTGATGACCTCCCGGCCGTTTGCTGCCAGATGGTCGCGCGACTTCTTAAACAGCCGCTCGGCCGCTCGGCCGCGGTCGCTGTACACAGTCACGCGCCGGACCTTCTCGGGGATCGCGACGAAAGCCAGTCGCTCGACACCGGCCAATGCCCAGGTCGGCGTGCCGAACCATGCCATCACCGAAAGGCCATCTTCGGTGCCCTCAACCAAGCCCAATTCGTCGGTCGCGGGTGCGAGACGGATGGCGGCTGTCCCTAGAAGGCCGAGCGACACCTTCGGTTTCGGGATCGGCCTGCGGAGCACATCCAGCGGATCGAGGAAGGTGCGCTGGACGGCGACGAGGCCCTCGTCGTTCTCGAACGCCGCGATCATCGCCGGCATGATGCGCTTCGTCTCGCCGGACCCTAGGATCGTGGCAGGATTGAAGCGCAGCGACCTAGGGTAGGGGCCGGACAGGCCGCGGGCAAGCAGATAGTCCTCGGCGAGCGTCGTGGTGAGGGGCTGGCTCGCCCTCCAGAGGCGCTGCGCCAGCGCGCCCATGTCCCGTTTGGGCTTGGCCTCGGGCATCGATAGCGGGCCGCGATCATGGAGATTGCGGCGCTGGAGGGCTTTGAGCACCTCGGTCGAAGAGCAGCCCGCGAAGCAGTGGAAGAGGATCGCACGATCACCGAGCCGGACGCTGAGGCTGGGCGTGGTATCGTCATGGGCGGGACAGCGGCATTCGCCGTGGGTTCCCCGCCAGACTCCGCCGAGGCGTTCGACGATGGCCTTGGCGCGGACTTCAGCGTCGAGCGGCAGCCGTGCCATCGGGAACGTCCTGTGGGCCTGAAGGATGGCTGTCATGAGTGTCTCCGGCAAAATCGGACCAGAGATCAGACCGCTCCCTCTCCTCCTGGGGAGGCTCCGCCGCCCGGGTCCGCGTGTCCGCGGATCGCAGGTCTGCGCCGTTCGCCAGGACCCCGGAGGCTCTGGGAGTCATGAGCCATATCCTTGCGTGGGCCGGGCGGCTCGAGACGAAAATCGCCTCGACCTTATAGGGGAGGGGGGCGTAGGCTCGCCCCTCCCGCACAGGCGAGAATCGAGACCCGGCAGGGCAGAAACCGGGCTCACGGGTTCGGTTGCGGCGATGCCGCGCAGAGCCGTGCCGAAGGTCGCCCATGTCCCTCATCCTGCATCGTCTGTGGAGGCCTTCGCCAGAATCGAGAAGGTGTCGGCGATCAGCTCGGTCCGATAGGTCGTATCCGTCCCCTCGGCTCCGCCGTGCTGGTTTTCGCGGACCCGCCCCGTGATATGTACGAGATCACCCTTTCCAGCGGCTTCCACTTGGGTGGCGACGTTCGAGAAACATACGACGCTGTTCCAGTGCGTGTCCGTCTTCCAGTCGTCTCCGTCGCGCCGATTATAGTTGGCCGCGACGCTGACGAAGGTGACGCGATCGCGGGCTGTGATCTTGCCGACGCGACCAATGATCCGAAACTCCGCGATATTCTGGGGCATCATACTCTCCTGTCTTGAGGCGGAAGACCGGGGCGGCAGGGGCAGGGTCTACTATTGGCGATCCTGTTCACCGTGCCGGAAGTGATATTTCCTGATGTTCGCAGGGGTGGCATAGAGTTGGTACGCGCGGGTCCAATCATGACTGATGTCATATCTGGCGACGTCGAGCGGCACCTGCCGGGTGCACACCAGGCGCCACAGGACATAAGCGAGGACATTCTTGTCATCGGCATTCATCGGCCCCTGCCGCGGCTGAAGCCAGAGATCGCGACGGTCGAGCGGTGCTCCGCCAAGCGAAATCGGGATCAGGTGATCCAGCTCATAGGCGGAGAGGGGTTCACCGGGATGCTGATCGGCCATCATCCGCCGCTTGAGCGGTCCGGTGATCGCGTAGGCGGGGCGCACCGATCGAGCATAACCCGGTCGGCAGATGGTCCGGCCGATGTTCGCCTGCGTGATCGTAGGATCGACCGCGCCAGGCACGTCGGGCGGCGGGAGGCGTGACGGATCACGAAGCGGGATGAAGGCCATGTCGACCACCCGGCGCAGGCCAGCCATAGCGTCGCAGACAGAGCCATCACCAGATCTCTTGCATCCCAAGGCATCGGCCCCGGTCAGGCCGCGATCGGATGACGGTCGGTGCCAAAGGGTGATCGCCGCGAGCAATGTCGCACCGCCCAGAAGCGCGCGGCCTCTCACCCGTCGTCCTTACAACGGGGCCGGATGTCGGCGTGGCGAGAACCGCGCAGCATAGTCCATATATACCACGGGACGATATCAGACGCCACATCCATCGTCTCAATGTGTGGCCACGCGCTCAGTCCGGAAGCCCCAAAGGCTCCTCGCCAGGTCGAGTTCATCGCGCTTTGCCTTCCCGACCATTCCGGTGAAGTATGCGCCGGGAGTGAGGCGGATTTCACCGCGTGCGTGACGCTCCGCCGTTATCATGATCGCGATCGCAGCAGCGTCGGGACCGAGGTTCTCAAGCGCATCGACATAGACGCCAATGCGGATCCCAAGATCGTGGCGAAGCCGTGAGGCAGCCCGGTGAATGTCTGACCAGGCAGGCCTTTGTGCGTCGACGTACATGGCGGTAGTCGGAAACATCTCCATCAGTTCGGACGGCCGGGCATTGAAACGACTATTGGACGGTGAGGCTGGGAGCTCGGCTGATGCTGAAGCTCGAGGGTCCAGATCAGAACTACAAGCCCGCTTAGCCTGTACATCATTGATGGGGTGAGGGTTGGTTTGTATATGTATGAAGGGCTCATTTTTTGACCCCGACCCTCTATTATCTTCAGGAAACATAAAGCGGTCGATGGTCTGGGACACCTGATCCTCGACGCCTGCAAGCTGCGCGATCGCAGCGGTGAAGGCTTCGCTATCGCGGAGTGATCGAGCATGGGCCGCCGCGCTCGCAACCCGCTCGATCGCGTCCTGCAGCGCCAGCCAGTGCGGACCGGTCAGGCGCATATCCGCGGCTTGTGCGAGCGCCTGGCCGACGATGCGTCGTACCCGAGCAATCTCCTGGCGCCCCTCCTTGAACAATCGCGATTGCGCCGAATAGACGTCGGCCAGCTCGCGCAGCTCCTCAAAGCGGATACGGAGGGGGGACAGGTCGAGTCCGAACGCGGTCGAGATCGCGCCGGTGTCATCGCGACGACCGGTTCGGCGACCATGACCGCTATCCCTCGCGACGATCAAGCCGAGGGCGCGAAGCTGACGCAGTCGGGCTTTGATGGCACTGACCGTCTTGCCAGCACATTCAGCGAGCGTGATGTTGCTCGGCCATGCGATCGGAGTTCGGCCCGCCTTCCAGTCATCGGCGCGGGTAAAGCTGATGAGATGCTCGAGGGTCTGAAGCGCTCCGATTCCGATGCCAAGCGCCGGCGCCGCGCGCTTCACGATCGCGAAAACGGCCTTGCGGTCGACCTCAGCGGGCGCATCCTCCAGCCTTGCTTCGAGTGCGCGCGCGATCTGGCGCGAGAAGGCCGTGATCGGTCGGGCGCCGGTCCCACCGGTGAAAGCGGTTTGAGTGTAGGTCATCGTTCGTCCCCTCAGGTCGAGGGGCCGTCAGCAGGCAAAACAGAGGCGTGGCGCGAAGCGCGCTCCCTTGAACCGAGGCTCGGAAATTGGTACGTGGAAGGTCTTCTCGTGACCGGTCAGCGTTTGGCGACGCTACCACGTTGCAATCTCTGGGTGCCCGGCCTTCGTGCCGGGCATTCGTTTATGTGCTCACGGCCACCCTTTCTGCTCCTCCCACGCCCGTCGTTCGTCGACGGGGGAGAACACAAGCAGAAGATGCCAGCGCGCGGCGTCGCTCGGAAGCGGTTACGACTCGTGCTTTCGCGGACCAAGGCAAGGAAAAGTTCGTGCTTTTGCGGACCCGCCGCATTCGCGTTCGTGCTTTGGCGGACCGCGATTCGTGCTTTCCCGGACCGGCATTCGTGCTTTTGCGGACGGTATGCGGTGCCCCAGGAACCGATCTTCGTGCTTTCGCGGACCGATTAGCGAATCGGCTAATGCAGAGTCGGGTACAGCGTCCTCAATCCAATGAAGGCGAATTCTTCGGCGTCAGCGTGACGACAGTCGGAGCCACGAGACGCCGCTTAAGTCCGCCGTTTTCAGGCAACTCAGGTTCGTTTAGGACCACACGATAGTCGGGGATCGAGTCCAGGTCGGCGATGCCTCGCAAGGCATGCCTAAAATGCTTGAGGGTGTTCTGATAGCCGAGTTGGAGACGCAACTCGTCCAGACCAACCTGAACTGGACCATCGATGCAGGCAGAACGGGCCACTTCATACAGGCGCCGCTCGACAGGCCCGAGTTGGAAATACTGGGGAGAATATTCGAGAACCCGGCGGTCTTTAAGGATCGCGCGGTACAGCCAGTCGCATAGCCTGACCTTCACGCCCTTCATGCGCGGCTCGCCACCTCTTGTTTTCGTATATTGGATTTGAGCCTCGGAGAGCCAGGAGAAAAAGCCAGTTTGCCCTTCACCGCCGGCCTCAATGTTCGTCTTGATCTGCGTACCCTGCAGTCTTTCTAATGCATCCGCCAAGCGCGAATAAGATCGGGCCGAGCCGTTGACGCCGGTTACCCGAAATAGGTCATGTGCGGTAAAATAAAAGTCCTGTGCCACATGCTCACCGGCGTCCATCTTCGACACGAGAAGGCTGGCGATATAAAGCAGAATTTCCTTGTCGTAGATGGTCGCTACGCCCCGAGGCCCTGGGCCTATCTCGATCGCGACTGTATCCGTCTTGTAGACTAGTGAGCGCTTGGTCGCCGTCTTGGTCAGCGCGAAAAAGGGGTAGGCCATGAGCGAATGCTCACCGCGGACTTCCGTCAGCAGCGGGCTGTCGAGGACGAACAGGTCGCCTTGGCTTGAGGAGGTGTTGCTCACGCCGGTGACGCCTTGGTCCGCGAAAGCACGAAAGGGGAAGGCAGGTGGTCCGCGAAAGCACGAAGGCGGATCGATTTCCCTCCGTCCGTGGGAGCAAAAAGCCTCCAGGCACGCGTCCGTTCGTGCTTTCGCGGACCGTGCGGGGGGATGGCCAGCGACGCCGGAAGGTTTGAATGGAGGCGAAGGAAGGTCATGCAATTGCGTTTAGCATCGTGCTGAGCGGATCAAAACCCTTTGGCAGCCCGCCATCGATCGTCCCGTCGCGCCGGACGTCACTGCGGAGCATCAGAAGCCTTCCTTGGCGACTTTCCGGAGTGGTCGATCCGGCGGCTTGGCTCAGGCACCGATCCGCGAGGCGGCGAATTGCAAATCAAGCCAGCGCTCGACAGCCTCTTGGAGCGGTGCGAGCATGGACACATTGGCGCGACGGCGATCCTCTGGGTCGAGATCGCGCGCGATGTACCCTAACGCCTGCAGATGGTCGACATGGCGAATGGCGCTGGTGGTCGCACCGCCACTCAGGCTGCACAATTGGGTGACGGATAAGCGGCGTCCCTCCCGCGTCGCCACATAGAGCTCGAGGATCATGTCCCAAACCGGATCGCAAAAGCGCAGGCCATCGAAGCAGGCTGCTCGGCGTCTGCGCCCCGTCACGAGCGCCTTCGCTTCATGGTAACGCCGATCAGCAACCGCCTGGTCCGGGTCAGCAGCCGTCGTCGTCGACAGGAGCATGTCTTCGATCGCTTGTCGTGGGAGTCGGACGACGACGTCGATCAGTTCGTCTCCTTCAGATGCTGTAGCCATGATCGTCTTGATCCATTGCGAATGTGAGGCTCGGCATTTCGCGGCAGGCAGTACGTGCCGATGGCGAGCGCACCGAGCGCCAGATAGGCGTAGATGCCGAGCTGGGTGTGATAGGCGAAGAGCGGAACGCTGGGCAGCAGGCCGCCCAGAACGCTCATGAAGAGGTCGCACAGTGCAAAGCCGGCAGCCCAAATCGGCCAGAACCGGATCGTTGTAACGGCCAGCCAGAAAAAGCCCGCCGCTACGGCAAGATCGATAGTGAAGATCGAAACGTCGGCCGGGGCGAAGTGCTCCACGTCCCAATGCCGCAGCGCCCAGGTCAACGCGACCGCCGTCAGGTTAATCATTGCTTCGAAGCGCTCTGGTCGACCGCCCCGGAGTAACGAAGTCACGCACACGATTGCGCATACAGAATCAAACAGGACGGTAAGGGCCAGTTTCGAAATCATTACGACGCTTCAGAAACCCGCGAGCTTCTGAGAAGGTCGTCTCCCAGCACCGCCGAACCTGGCTTCTCATTGGGCTCACCCCAGCTCGTCTCACTCAGACCGAGCTGTAGACCCACCTTCTGAATTGACGGATGAGCGCGCATGGCCATCTGTTCCTGCCCCTCCACCAAGGCCCCCAGGGCAGCAACAGTAGCTTTGACCGTCCGCTGCGTCATCGCAGGAGAAAGCCGCAGCATTTCCGTGGCATCCAGTGTCGTGAGCAAAAACTGCGCGGTGTCGCGCGTGGCGATATTGATCGAACGTTCAGCCTTGCGCAGATCGTCAGCAACAACGCGGCTGGTATCTTCGGGTGCTTGCATTCCGGCTCCTCGGGCGATGCCGCCCTTAATATGGTCGATGGCCGAGCAGGAAGAGCACCGTGAGATATGCCATCCCGGCGGTAGTCAGGCCGGCCGGGGTTGCGATCGATACGATCACGATCCAGGCCGCCACCTGTTTCCAAGGGAGCATGTTCACGGCCGCCTCTGCGGTTGGCCAAGGCCGGGACAGCCGAAAATCAGCGGCGGGGATAGGTAGAGCGGTTGCCCCGGGCAAAGGCTCTACCCCCTGTTCGAATGCCGCCAGCATCTGCGCCGACTGGAATCGCGTTGAGGCTCCGAGCAAAGAATTGGCCTTAAGCAACTGCTTATCGACTGCGCGGGGGCTGGTCCCCGTCGCTGCGGCGATCTCCTTCGAAGTTTTGAGCTGGAGGACTAGGCGAAGGTAGCATCGTTGGCGTTCGGAAAGCTCCTCGAGCCGAGAAGCGCCCGGCAATCCATCGAGAGCAGGGCAAGAGATGCCCCCAAGATTCGGACCATGTTCCAGTTGTGACATTTGCATGACTTATCACCCGGGATTGGAATGAATCGTTTCCAAGTCCCATTACCGTAGATCAATCAACAGCCGCAAATGGTGCCAGCCGGTTACCTTCCGGCGTGTTCGCCATCGGTCGTGAGAAAGCGATCAACTTTCCGGCCATACGTCTTTGAAACCGATAGGATTATCGGTTTCCAACTCTGTCATTGTCTTCCGACTGGCAGGCTTTAGGCAGTGCCCGGAGCAACACGCCGACGCTACCGCACGATCTCACGCAAGTGAGGCAGCGCACACGACGCGAAACACCGATGCTGCCAGCATCAATGCCCAAAATGTATATCTGTGCCCGTTCTATGGGACGCCCCCACGAAGGGGGCGATCCCGAAGGTTCCTCGATGCGATCTACCTTGTGGCTAGCGGCGTGCTCGCAGCTCGCTGGACCGGCCGGCGCCGTCTTGCTACATGGTCAAGGCACTTTCAGCTATCGGCCCGAGCGGAACGGGCTTAGTGTTGTGCATGTCGCGTCAGCCTGCGACCGGGTTCGACGGACCGCCACCAGTGGTCCCGGTAAGCGCACCCGACGCCGATAGGATTCTCGATTTAACATAAGAAATATTATCAAATTTGAAGGATGTAGGTGCCAAATACAAATGACACCACTCTGCTAGATAGAAACGGCACTGAATGTGCTGTCGACGGGTCGCCAGTGCCATAGCTTTCCTCGGCAACGAGGACGCGCATCCTATGACGGTGCTAACGATGACCGCCACGGCAGCGGGCGAGGAGGCGGTACCGGCGTCGAAATACCGGGCGCTTGAGGCGCAGGTGCGCGAGTCGCAACGGCTGTTAGGCAATAAGGCCATGGAGAACGAGCTGCTAAGCGAGGCTGCGTCCCGGTTCGCAGGCTGAAAAACTGCTGTTGCACTCGACCTCGCTGCCGGGGGAGGTTCTGTGGACGCAATACTGTCGTGTGAACGGCGTGCCCCGGCCGATCGAGTGGCTGACGGATAACGGCAGCTGCCAGCCTAGATTGACCATTATAACGAGATGCCTCCAAACAGCGCCGTCGGCTACAGCACACCCCCGCGAGTTCATCGCGATAACCCCCGAGGTACTCTCACTTGAATAAGGGCAACAACACTGCTGGTGCTGTCACTGGTGTCACAGCTCTCGCCGGTAACGGTACGCGCATGGTATGACGACACCAAGCGAAGGGATTTACCTGCGCAGTAGCATTTTCTCACTAGTCGCCAGGCAATATCTGATCCAAAAAAATGCAATTGAATGTTAGCCTTCCTCTCGCCGACCTCATTGCAAAATTAGAGCAATTAAAATACCCACGGTCATATATTTACATAATCTGCAAAAATTATCTTTTCAGGAAAATTACCGAACCAGAGCAGAATTTTGCAGCATGTTATAATCGTTTATTGCCAAAATCGGTATTCGGTATGATTGCTCGCAAAATAATCCCCCCCTTCTTAGTACCGAAATTATGACTGGCCTTACCCACCTGCAACGCCTCGAAGCCGAGAGCATCCATATCCTTCGCGAAGTCGTCGCCGAGACCGAGCGTCCGGTGATGCTCTATTCGGTCGGCAAGGACTCGGCCGTGATGCTGCATCTGGCCAAGAAGGCGTTCTTTCCGGCGCGCCCGCCCTTCCCGCTGTTGCATGTCGACACGACCTGGAAATTCCAGGCCATGTACGAACTGCGCAACCGTGCGGCCGGGGCGGCGGGGATGGAACTGATCGTCCACCGCAATCCGGAAGCCGAGGCGCTGGGCATCAACCCTTTCGACCATGGCAGCCGCCATACCGACATGTGGAAGACCGAGGGGCTGAAGCAGGCGCTGACGGCCGGTGGCTATGACGCGGCATTCGGTGGCGCCCGGCGCGACGAGGAAAAGAGCCGTGCAAAGGAACGCGTCTTCTCCTTCCGTTCGGCCGCGCATGGCTGGGACCCCAAGGCGCAGCGGCCGGAGTTGTGGAACCTCTACAACAGCCGTATCCACAAGGGGGAGAGCATCCGCGTCTTCCCGCTGTCCAACTGGACCGAGCTCGATATCTGGCAGTATATTCTGCAGGAGGGCATCGAGATCGTGCCGCTCTATTTCGCCGCCCCCCGCCCGACGGTGGAGCGCGATCGGATGCTGCTGATGGTCGATGACGACCGTTTCCGCCTGAAGCCCGGCGAGGTGCCGGTCGATCGCTCGATCCGCTTCCGCACGCTCGGCTGCTATCCGTTGACCGGCGCGGTCGAGAGCGAGGCGGCGACGCTGTCCGAGGTGATCCAGGAGATGCTGCTGGCCACCACGTCGGAGCGGCAGGGGCGCGCGATCGATCACGATCAGGCCGCCAGCATGGAGAAGAAGAAGCGCGAGGGGTATTTCTGAGATGACCGCCTATCAACCCGACGCGCTGATCGCCGCCGATATCGACGCCTATCTCGCCACGCACGCCGCCAAGTCGATGCTGCGCTTCATCACCTGTGGCTCGGTCGATGACGGCAAGTCGACGCTGATCGGACGGCTGCTCTACGATTCGAAGACGATCTTCGAGGACCAGCTGAGCCAGCTGGAGGCGGACAGCCGCCGCGTCGGGACGCAGGGGGCGAATATCGACTTCGCCCTGCTGGTCGATGGCCTCGCCGCCGAGCGCGAGCAGGGCATCACGATCGACGTGGCTTACCGCTTCTTCGCGACAGAGAAGCGCAAGTTCATCGTCGCCGATACGCCCGGCCACGAACAATATACGCGCAACATGGTGACCGGGGCCTCGACCTCCGACCTGGCGGTGATCCTGATCGACGCGCGCAAAGGCGTGCTGACCCAGACGCGGCGGCACAGCTATCTGGCGCATCTGGTCGGGATCAAGGAGATCGTACTGGCGGTCAACAAGATGGACCTTGTCGGCCATGACCAGTCGGTCTTCGACGCGATCGTCGCCGATTATGCCGCCTTCGCGCGTGGCATCGGTATCGAGCGCTTTACCGCCATCCCGCTGTCGGGGCTGACCGGCGCGAACGTCACCACGCCCTCCCCCGACATGCCCTGGTATGACGGCCCCGCGCTGCTCCCGCATCTGGAGACGGTGGCGATCGATGGCGACCGCGCGGTGGCGGCGTCGTTCCGCATGCCGGTGCAATGGGTCAACCGCCCCGACCTCGACTTCCGGGGCTTTGCGGGCCTGATCGCCAGCGGCCGGGTGTCGGTCGGCGACCGCGTTCGCATCACGCCCTCGGGCAAGACGACCAGCATCGCGCGGATCGTCACCTATGACGGCGACCGGGAGCAGGCGATCGCGGGCGAGGCGGTGACGCTGGTGCTGGCCGAGGAGGTCGACTGCTCGCGCGGCGACGTGATCGCGGCGGCCGAAAACCCGCCCGAGATCGCGGACCAGTTCGGCGCCAAGATCGTCTGGATGGCCGATGCGCCGCTGGTGCCGGGGCGCAGCTATTCGTTGAAGCTCGGCACGCAACTGGTCGGCGCGACCGTCCAGCCGCCGCGCCATGTCGTCGACGTCAACAGCCAGGAGGAACGTCCTGCCGACACGCTGGCACTCAACGATATCGGGCTGGCGGAGGTCTATGCCGACCGTCCGATCGTGTTCGAGCCTTATTCAAAGGGCAGCGCGCTCGGCGGCTTCATCCTGATCGACCGCGCGACCAATGCGACGGTCGCGGCGGGCATGATCGACCATGCCTTGCGCCGCGCCCAGAACGTCCATTGGCAATCCGCCGTGGTGACACGAGAGGCCCATGCCCGGCAAAAGGGACAGGCCCCCAAGGTCCTGTGGTTCACCGATCTGTCGGGTTCAGGCGAGTCGACCATCGCCAACATGGTCGAGCAGAAGCTACATAGCATGGGCCGCCACACCTTCCTGCTGGACGGCGACAATATCCGCCACGGCCTGAACCGCGATCTCGACTTCTCGGAGGCGGGCCGCGTCGAGAACATCCGCCGGGTGGGCGAGGTCGCCAAGCTGATGGCTGACGCGGGGCTGATCGTGCTGACCACCTTCATCTCGCCTCTCAAGGCTGAGCGCGACATGCTATACACACTGCTACCCGAGGGCGAATTCATTGAGGTTTTTGTCGGCATACCGTCGGATATTACGAATGCATGCCTCCCCCCTAGAGTCACCAAAAAAATCAAGCCAATTATCGTCAATTTTAAACAACTCATCAATATTTTATATGTAGATTCACCACCTACTCAAATCATCCTGGATATATCTAAAATCTAATTATATTGCGAACCCCTGTCCGAGTGATGCACGGGTTCGACTCTGCCGATCGGCCGCCTGGTAGGGATGGCCAGCTCCGGCGCGTCGAGCGCAAAGCCCTCCGTCGCGGGTACGCTGACCTTCCATCTGACGATCCGCCGCGCGAAGACCTCGATGACGAAGGCAACGTAGACGAACCCCGCCCAGATATGGACATACGTAAAGTCCACCACCCACAGCGCGTTCGGGCGTTCGACCCGAATGTGGGGTTGACCTTATAGAGCGAGGACGTTGCTTTCTGGTCGTGCAGCGTGGTGATGCAGCTCCTGCCTCGCCGAACGCCCGCCACCCCAATGATCCTCATCAGCCGCTCCACCGTGCATCTGGCAATCCTGATTTGCTTGCGCAGCAACTGACGCCACACCTTGGATGCACCGTAGAGCCGGAAGCTTGCCACATGGATGCGCCGGATATGGCTCTTCGAGTCGTCGTTGGGCCGCGTCCGGGCGGAGCGCTTTTGTGGATCGAGGCGTCGTGCGACATGCCCGCGATAGGCGCAGGGGGCGATCGCCAGTTCCCGGCAGATCGGATCGCCTTCCAACTCCGCACGATGGTCGTCGATAAAAGCGATCGTCCTTTCCCGTAGCGATCGGGTTCCGCCTGCGCAAAATAGGCCGACGCCTTGCGAAGAATCTCGTTGGCACGGCGAGGCTCCTGCATCTCGCGCTCCCGCAGCCTTAGCCGCTCGCCCTCATCGGCCGCCTGCGCGGTCGGCCCCGCACGCCGCGTCCCGGCACCAGCAGCGCAACGTCTCCGCCATGGAACCGAACTTGCTGGCAATCGAGGTGATCGCTCTCCATTCCGAGGCGTGATCTCGGGTGCTCGCCCACCATCCGAACCGCACGCTCTCGCACCTCAGGGGAAAACTTGTTCGTCGTCTTGCCCATTACGGTTACTCCTAGTCATATGGCGGAGCCCCCGCGAAACCCGGAGCGCTTCAGACTTGCCAGTTTGGCATTAAGGACAGGTAATGGCTTCGTGTCGTGTGCAACGTTGGCGCATACCGACCGGATGCCAGCGGCATCACGCCGCTCCCCAGAAGTCACACGCATGGTCTCTCGCGTGATGCATATGACCACTTGCCAAGTAGACGGGCAAGATCGCTCATGTCATGGACATGTAGAACCAGCGGGATGCGGAGACACGGTGATGAAAACTTTGCGTATTGTGGGGCTTGGCATCCTGCTCGCGCTTCAGCCGATTTCGACCCAAGCCGCTACGCCGGACGAATCTTTCGATGTGATCGGCTATGACCTTGCACTGACGCCAGACATTGCGAACAAGACGCTGGCTGGCCACGAAATACTCACCTTGCGCGCCACCATGGACGGGCTGACCGAGCTTCGCTTCTCACCCAACGCGCTGACGATCGACTACGTGACGCTCAATGGTGTCGCCTTGCCCGTGCGTTCGGAGCGCGATGCACTCACCTTTACGCTTCCCGAACCGCTTCGTCGGGGCCGGACGGTAAAATTGGACGTAACCTATCATGGGCAACCCGCGCGAGGCTTTGCGACCTCCGCGAACGCGCTGTACACTAGCTACTTCGCCTGCGACTGGATGATCTGCCGTCAGAACGCCTTTGGCGACAAGGGCCGTTTCGCGCTGCGGCTGCGGGTCCCGTTGGGCATGACCACCGTATCGGTCGGCACGCAGACGTCCCGCCGCCCCGGCCCCGATGGTAGCGAAATCCATAGCTGGCGGGCTCCGCGCCCCTATTCGCCTTATCTATTCGGCTTTGCCGTCGGGCGCTTCATCCAGGCCGGTTCAACGCAGCTCCCCTTTTTCAGCGACGTCGCAGATGCGGCTAATTTGAATGCGCGCTTCGCTGATACCCCCGCCATGGTCGATTTCTACGCCGACAAGGCCGGGTATCGGTTGCCCGTTCGTCGCTATGCGCAACTGCTGGTCAAGGGAAACGAGGCGCAGGAAGCGGCCACCTACGCGGTCCTGGGCGACCGGGCAGTGCCCGATCGCCCGAACGATCCGGACGATGATTGGGCGATCGCGCATGAGCTGGCCCACCAATGGTGGGGTAATCTCCTCACCTGCGGCACGATCCAAGAATTCTGGCTGAACGAAGGGATCGCGACGTTCATGTCGGCGGCCTGGAAAGAACATCGCTATGGCCGGGCAGCCTATGACGCCGAGATGGAGCACGCCCGTGCAGCGCTCGCCCGTGCGCGTGACGCGGGTTATGACAAGCCGCTGGCCTGGAACGGCACCTATCCTAAACTCGGCCTGCGGCGCGCGATCCAGTATAGCAAGGGAACGCTGTTCATGGACGCGTTGCGCAGCACCTTGGGGGACAAGGCCTTCTGGGCGGGCCTTCGCCTCTATACCCGCGCCCATGCGGGCGGCGTCGTGACGAGCCACGATCTGCAACGGGCGATGGAACGAGCGAGCGGCCGCGACCTGGATCCACTCTTCGCCAAGTGGGTCTATGGCTAGGCCGATCGATCGGGATTGGCTTCACCGGACCTAGCAGGCTGGGGAAGGAGCGACTTCGCGAAAACTGCAATGAGTTTCATTGTCAGACGAATAGCTCCCCATGAACCGGCCCTCGTCATAATTGGCCAGGGCGGTCCGGAACATGCGATCGCGGCTTTCCCAGCGCGAGGCCACCGGGGGATAGGCACCGATCCGCCCTTCATCGTCGTGCGAGATGTGCAGCGCATAGCCTTGGGTAATGCGCGTCAGGCCACCGCCCAGGGTAAGGCGCGAGATCATGTCCTGATCCTCCCAACCCCAGCCATGCAGCTGGCTGTTATACCCCTCGATCGCCAGAAAGTCGCTTTTCGTGACCAGCAGCAGGCCGGGGGCCTGCCGCGTTCCATTCTCCGCGTCTTCCTCGTTATCGACGATCTGGAGACGCCGGCCGTCCGCAGTACGAATGTCGAGCTGATAGCCGAAGGACACGACGTGACGGCCACCGCGGGCATTCACTTCGGTCTCGCGCACGCCAGCCAGCGTCGCGAAATGCCCGGGAGCAGCCTGCAGTCGGTCGACCAGGGACCGAACCAGCCCATCCGGCAGGATGATGTCGCAATCGCAGAAGAACAAGATTGGGCTGGCGGCGAAGCGGGCTCCGATATTATTCGCGACCGCCTTGTGGAAATAGCGCTGCTCAGGTCCGCCGATGACACGGTAGGGCGGCGACACGTCGCGCAATTGCGTGGCGAGACGGTCTGCGTCCCCGCCGAAATTGACGATGACGACCTCTCCGCCGACCGAGCGCGCTGATTCAACCATGGATGGCATGGCCCGCCCAAGCTCGTCGCGATCGCGCCAGGTCACCACGATAGTCAGCATGGGGCCTCGTCCTCGTCATCCATAAGGTCACGCAGCCTGCTCATCAGGCTGTCATGATCGAGCGCATGCGCCCGTCGCAGGTCATCATCGGCACCCGATGCACCCGCGAACTCGACCGGCCAGCCCCACAGGTGGACGGCAGGCCCGTAAGCCTGAGCCTGCAACAGCGACCCCAGCCCGCCGAACGTCACATGATCCTCGATCACCACGATGGAACGCACACCCGCCAGCCAGGGCGACAGATCGGGAAGCGGCTTTAATCGGGGCAGGTGGATCAGGCCGACCTGCCTGCCTTCCGCGGCCAGCGCTTGCACAAGGGCTGCGCACCAATGCGTCGCCAAGCCCGTGCTGACGATCGTGCACGGCGCGGGTGCGGCGATCACCCGGACCGGCCCCGCAGCGCCCCGGGCCGCGCCGGGCAGCGCCGAGAGCGCGTCGGCATCCGCCCTGAAGAGGCGGACATAGGCGCCATGCGGCTCGCGCACTAGCGTATCGGTGACCCATTCCAGGTCAAGGCGGTCGGCGGGCGCAAAGACGTGGAGGTGCGGCAGCGTCAGCATCAGCGCGAGATCGTTCGGAGCCGCATGGGATTTGCCGTTGCGGCCCGGCAGGCCGCCGGCATGGGAACCGGCCAGTACCACGGCCTGATGCGATTGGGCCAGTCCGATGCGGATCTGGTCATAGGCGCGGTACGCGAGGAAGGCCGCAAAGGAGAAGGCCCAAGGCTTGCTGCCCGTACTGGCAAGCCCAGCGGCGACCCCGACCAGATTCTGTTCGGCGATGCCGGCCATGAGGAAGCGGTCTGGAAACCGCGCGGCGAAGCGATAGGCCCCGTCCGAGTCCGCCAGGTCCCCGTCGAGCACGAACAGGGCGTCGTCGTCGACGGCATAATCGCACAGCAGGTCGCCGAGATGATCCGCGAGCTTCATCCTTCGGCGAGTTCCGCCATGATCGCCGCATGCTCCCCGACGGACACGTCCGTGCAATGATAGCGCGCCGGGTCAGCTTGCGCGAGCGTGCTTCCCTGCCCCTTCCGGGTCGCGGCGAGGATCACGGATGGACCACGGCCTTGGACCGCCATGCGGCATGCCTCGTCGATCGCCTCGATATCATGCCCGTCGCATTCCAGGACCCGCCAGCCAAAGGCACGCCACTTGCCTGCCATGTCCGGCACGGGATCGATGGGGCCGATCGCGCGCCCAGGCACATGCCACCCGAATTCCTGCCGGCGGTTGAGGTCGACCACGGCGTGGAGATTGTCCGGCGCGGCGATACCGGCCAGCATCGCCGCCTCCCAGACCTGCCCTTCCTGGCACTCCCCATCGCCCAGCATCACCCAGACACGGTGCCCCGTCCGCCGCAGGCCGAGCGCCATGCCTAGACCGGCCGACAGGCCCTGGCCCAGCGAGCCGGTGGACCAGTCGACACCAGGCAATTCGGTCATGTCGGGATGTCCGGCCAGCGGGGAGCGGAAGGTCGCATAATCATTGAGGTCCAGATCCGCGATATTCCGCTGGGAAAGAACAGCATAAAGGGCGACCGCAGCATGTCCCTTGGACAGGATAAACTGATCGCGCAGCCGCTCGCCGAGATTATCGCGATCGATGCGGAGATGACGCGCGTAGAGCGTCACCAGCAACTCCACCGCACTGAAACTGCCGCCGTAATGACCTCCGCCCGTATGGAACAGCGTCTCGGCGATCGATCGGCGGACCGCCGCAGCGGACTGCGTCAGCGCAGGCAACCACGTCTCGATATTCCTGGCGGCCGGGGCCTCATGCAGCACGTTTCTCAAACCGCTCTTTCCATCAATAGCGCCGGCGGCATGACTGCCAGACATGCCGCAACTTCCTGCCCCCAACGCCTTATACAGCAAAAGCCCGGCGGTCGGGCAAGCCGCCCGCCAAAGTTATGCTGCGACCAACTCCAGTACACGCGTGAGGCGTCTGGAGGCATCCTGCAACCGCAGCGGTTCGGCGAGATCGGGCGCGACTGCCGCGAGGAGTTGCCGCGTCTTCTCGGTATAATGAATCGTGCCATCGTGGTCGATATCGGCAATGCCGTCATGGATAGCGGCGCGGCTCTGGAAAGCGACAGCGCGCGCCATCTCGACACCCGGAGGAAGGTCGAGCCGGACGCCACCAGAGTCTATTTCGACGGGCCAGCCGCCCTGAAGACCAAAAGGCCCGGGTGCGGCCGTCCGCAGCATACCCGCCCCCGATAGAGCACCGATGATTTGGATGGCGTGCGTGGCGGTCAGCGCATTGAGCGGCATGCCTTCGGGCAGCGGTCCGTCAATCAGGGGAGCGATTTCGACTTCGCCATCGCCGAGGAACAACCACGGGCTTTCGTCCCGCCGATCGATCTGATCCCTCGCAAAAGGAGTCACTTGAGAATGATGCGCGAACAGTCGAGGGATGCCGTCCCTTGCCAGCGCCCCCTCCCTCAGGGCGCGCAGGATGCACAGGAAGATCATGCCCGCATTCCCGACGCCGATCGTCGGCGCCAGTCCGTCCGCGGCCAGCACCGCATGGGTGAGATCTGGATAGGATGCGTTGACGACCGGGCAGCCTAGATCAAGATCGCGGACGGCCTGCATCAGAGTCCGGATCTTGGGCAACTGCGCCGATGCCATGATCCCGAACCCGGCACCGACCAGCGCGCGCGCCGCCGGTGTGTCGCGATCCTTGGCCCACCACGGCGAGATGAACGCGCTGGCGTGGAAGATCATATCCGGGCGCTCACGCCGCAGAAGTGCGGCGCGATATCGGCAGGGTTCCCCCATTCGACCTCCGTACCGCGGGTCGGCACGCCCAGCCCCGCCCC
This sequence comes from Sphingomonas sp. SORGH_AS_0950, assembly GCF_030818415.1. Classification (NCBI taxonomy): domain Bacteria; kingdom Pseudomonadati; phylum Pseudomonadota; class Alphaproteobacteria; order Sphingomonadales; family Sphingomonadaceae; genus Sphingomonas; species Sphingomonas sp. SORGH_AS_0950. Next base: position 21,937 of record NZ_JAUTAE010000003.1, on the reverse strand, counting down.
ATATAGCCGGGCCAGAGGAGCCGCACGGCCCTGCCCACGTCCCACCGCGATCAGAACCTCAACCAATGCGGGCACGCGGGCCAGCCCAGCCAGTACCCGCTGGGCCAGGTCGCCGCCTCCGGTTATGAGCAATTTCATGGGGGATACCACCTTTCCCGGTGCATCTTGTGAGCGGACAGAGCTTTTTCATGCCGCTATGCTGGTGGAGCGACAAGCGGTTTGAGAGGAGGTCGTCATAAAGTCGACGGAAGGACTGGGCTTCGTATTCGTCTGCCAAGCGGGCCCGATCGAGGCCAAGGCCCTGCTTCTGGCCGCCTCGTTGCGCCGCCATCTCTCCGACGAGCACGAGTTAATCGCCGCCGTGCCGTGGCCCGAGCATCTGTGGGGCACGCTTTCGCACCACACCATCGCCACGCTCGATCGGCTCGGCGTGCGAAGAGTCTCGGTGGTCAATCGCGTTTCGCCCCACTATCCGATCGCCAACAAGATCGACTGTCTGGCAATCGAAAGCGACCGCGCCGGTCTCGTCTTCGTCGACAGCGACATGCTGGTGATGCGCCCGCCCGACCTGAGGTCGCTTCGCACGGTCGCGATCGGCGCGGTCCCGGCAAGCCTGTCGCCCGCTTCCTCGCAGGATTGGGCGCGCTGCTATACCGCCTGCGGCCTGGAGACGCCCGAGGCGAACATGCGGACTCTTCTCTCGGACGAATGGACCAGACCCTATTTCAACGCGGGCTTCGTCTTTTGCGTCGCTGCCATGGCCGGCGAGCTGGCGGACGAATGGGCCGACTGTGCGCGGCGCGTACGGGCGTTGAACGACCTTCCGACCGTGCTGCGCGACCGCTTCCTCGACCAGATCGCTCTTCCCATTGCGGCGGCACGCCTCGGTACCGCGATCACCCCGTTGCCGGTGGAATGGAATTTCCCGAGCTGGGGCATGCCGCTTGCCGGAGCATCCCTGCCCGCCTTCTATCATTATCAAAACATGGCCAAACTCATGGGCGACCCGATTACATCTTCGACACTTATGGAATTCGTTGCGACCGACGCGGGAGTCGGACATGCCGTTCTGGCCGCGAGCCGGACCGCCTGATGATCCCGTCCACCTATGACATCGCGGCGCGGGTCAAGAGCACCCCCATCGCAATTGCCGCCCGAGATGATTTCCATCTGACCCCGGCGCCCACATCCTCCGATGCACGCGCGCTGCTCGCACGGCCTTCGGTCACGCCCTATTGCATCGACCCTATTTCCGGCGATGTCCTGCTGGTCGAGACCCCCGATGATCTGGACCTCACCTCCATGCCGTTCGTCTATGAGGCCCAATATCGATATGCCACGCGAATCCATGCACTTCCGATGGAGAGCCTGGTAACGATCGCGGAAGAAATGCCACCGCCCCCCGTGGCCCTGCTGATCCATTCGACAGGACGGTGCGGCTCGACCCTTCTGGCGCGGGCGTTGCGCAGCCTGGACGTCACGACATGGTCGGAACCCGATGTCTTCTCGCAACTGGCGATGCTGGGGCGCCCGGAGAACAAGGAGGCCGTAGCGGCGATCCGGTCGCTGTACGGCGCCTTCCTGCGGATATTTACGCGCGGCCACACCGCGCCGGTCGCCTTCAAGCTTCGCAGCCTTTCCTGCGAGCATGCCGCCTATATAGCCTCGGCCGCGCCGTCATCGCGCAGCCTGTTCCTCTATCGCGAAGCGACGGCCGTGGCGCGGTCCTACGCCCGGCTGACGGGGCGCCCGCTCGCCACATGGGTACTGAGCGATGACGAGCGGCAGGCCTGGTCTGTCATCGCCCCGATCCTGCGCGAACGCGAAGGCCCGGTTGACGGCTATGACCTCATGGCCATGCTCTGGGCCGGGCCCGTCCGTCATTATCTCGACGAGGGCCGCGCGGCGCATTGGTTGGGCGCACTCGACTATGACGATTTTGTCCGGCACCCGCAGGACTCTCTGGCCATGGTCCTGACAGCCATAGGGGCGCCTGGCGAGATACCCCCGTTGCCGGACCATGTCTTGGCCAGACATTCGCAATCTGACAGCCACCTCTCGCCCGAGGCGTCCAAGAAGCGTATGGACGAAGACCCAGATATCGCCTCTCCGCACTTCGCCGCCATTATTGCGCGGCGCCTGTCCGCCATCGACGAACGCCTCTCACCAAACATGGAACTGCCCACGCGATTACGGGTCGGCCATAGCAATCAGGAATGCGCATGACGGGACCTGGAACGCCCGGCCGCCGTCAATTGCCCGTCCTCATCCGGTTATACCGCTCGGTCACGTCCGTGATGCGGCCATGTTCCATCGCGAAGATACGTGTTGCCGACAAGATGGTTTCCAGCCGATGCGCGATGATGATGCGGGTGATGCCCAGCCCGGCGATTGCCTGATTGACCATCCTTTCCCGCTCGGTATCGAGATGCGACGTCCCTTCGTCCATGACGAGCATCCTGGGTTGCCGATACAGCGCACGCGCCAATAGCACGCGTTGCTTCTGCCCACCCGACAAAGCCGAACCCATATCGCCGATCAGTGTGTCATAGGCCATCGGCATAGCCATGATGTCGCTATGGATCGCGGCCGCCGTTGCGGCCGTCACGACCCGGTCGAAATCGGGATCGTCGTCGAACAGCGCGATGTTGTCGGCGAGTGACCCGACGAACAGGCTGTCCTCTTGCAGTACCGCCGCGACTTGGTTTCGGAAATTGCGGTAACCAAAGCTTTGCAACGTCTTGTCGTCGATCAGCATTTCGCCTTCATCGGGTTCGACCAAGCCAAGCAGCACCTTGGCCAGCGTCGATTTGCCTCCGCCTGACGGACCCGTGATTGCCACGATCTCGCCGGGTTGAACATCGAAGGTGACATTTTCCAGCACCACCGGATCGGTCGGGCTATAGCGATACCTCACATCAATCAGTTGAACCTTGCCGATAAGCCGCCTAGCCGGTTGCGCCCGTTCCCCGATCCCGCGATCCTGTTCGGTAAGTGCGATGTCCGACAGTCGTTCGAGATGCAAGCCCAGCATCGTGAACCCGATCCACTGATCGATCAGAGACCCCCCACGCTGCAGAAACTGGGTCTTGTAGGCCATATAGGCGAATACCATTCCTATGCTGAACCCGCCGTCAATTACGAGACGGACGGCCAGCCACACCGATGCGATCGTCTCCAGTCCGAGGATCAGCGTATTGGCGGTGGTCTGCCATATGCGGATGCGCGCCAGAGACACCGTGGCGTTGGTCGAATCGGTCAGCCGGGTTTGCCAGAGCATGTGACGGGCGGTTTCGCGATTGAATAGCCGGAGCGTGACGATGCCGCGCAGCGACTCGATCATCGCAAGCTGTTCCCGGCCCCCTGCGACGATGGCGTCCTCCTGGGCTCGCCGCTGGACCGGAAATGATAGTCCCCGTACGGCACCGTACAATGCAAAGGCCGCCAGGGCGAGCAAGGTCAGGGTCCCACTATAAAAAAACATGAGCGCTAGCGTGAATGCTGTCAGGGTTCCATCGATGATGGCGGACACTGCGCCCTCGGTCATGAACTGCTGGACCGGCGTGACGGACTGGAAGCGGGACAGCACATCGCCGACGTGCCGCTTTTCGAACCATGATATGGGCAGGCGGAACAGCCGTCGCGCGACATTGCTAGTGATGGCGTAACCGATCGAGGTCCCGGTCGAGAGCAGCACGAAGGACCGTAGAAGGGACGCCCCCGCATTGATGACCGTGAACAGGCCGAAACCAAGCGCAAGGATCGTCAGCAAGTCACCGTCAAGTGCAGGCAGGGCGTCGTCCAGCGCCACCTGCATGTAATAGGGCGACGCGAGCACGAAGGCTTCGAGCACGAGACTCAGCAGGATCGTCTGCAGTATCGCGCGCTTTAGCCCTGTGATCCGTCGCCACAACTGCGATAGTTTCAATTTCTGCCGTTCCACCACAGGAACGAAGTCATCGGCGGGCCGCAATTCGAGCGCCACACCGGTAAAGTGGGGCGACAAGGCCTCGATCGGCAACCACTTCGAAGTCCCCTCGGGATTGTGGATGAGCGCCTTGCCGTTCTTGACCGCTTCCAGAACCACATAGTGGTTCATGTCCCAATGCAGAATGGCAGGATGGTACAGATCTGTAAGGCCATCCAGCGGCAGCTTGACGGCCCGCGGTGTCAGACCGATTTCGTCCGCCATGCCGATCAGCGATGTCAGCGTGGCACCACGCAAAGACGGCTCGAAACGCCGCCGCATGGTGCCGAGATCGGTATTAAACCCGTGAAAGTTGGCGATCATGGTGAGCGCAGCGAGCCCGCACTCCGCCGCTTGGCTCTGCCGGACAAGCGCGACACGCTGCCGTCGCCATAGACTGAAATCGAGCATGGCGCCTACCGTCGCCGGACTGCGAACAACGGCGCGAAAAGCCATTGGACCAAAGTCCGTCGTTCCGTGATGATCCGCGCCGACAGGGTCATACCCGGCAACAGAGACTGCCGCCGCCCGAAGGCCTCGATCCAGGGCTGGTTCATCGTCGCGGTCACCAAGTAAATCGGCACCGGCCCGTTCGGCCCCGGGCGCATGATCGTCGCTTGCGATATGGTGTCGACACGCGCGGTCACCGTCCCGAACATCTGATAGTTGAACGCATCGATCGACAGCCGCACCTCCTGCCTCGGACGGATGAATCCAATCGCGCTGGTCGGAATGTAGAGTTCCACGCGTAATTTGGCCTTGGGCGGGACGACCATCATCAATTGCTGCCCAGGGGAGACCGGCTGTCCGGCCCGCAAGGTCAATCCCGTGACGACCCCTTCCAATGGCGCCGTCAGGGCGTAGCCGCGGGCGAGATCGGCCTGAACCTGCTGCTGCGAGACGGATGCGCGGTTCGAGCGGGCGTTGGCCGCCTGGGCCTTTGCCGACATATCGGCCTGCACCATCGCCCGCCGTGCCTGCGCGATCTCGGCGAGCTTGTCCGACTGGGACTGCTCCAACTGGGCCAGCTGCTGACTACGGGTCAGGATGGTCGCCCGCCGCTGATCCAGGTCACGTTTGCTGATGAAGCCTCGGGCGGCGACCCGCACGGCATTGTCGTAATCCGCCTGTGCCGTTCCAATCAATTCCTGCTGGTCTTTGATCTGCCGCGATAGCAGCGACATCGTAGCGACATCGCCCTCGATCTGGGCGGCGAGCCGTTGCTGATCAGCCGCCGCCGCCTCGACGAGAAGCTTAGCCTGATAGGCGAGTTGGTCATTCTGCTGTTTCAGCGCGGCGCTCGTCCGCTGCGACGAGTCCTTGCCATCGATCCCGCTTTCATCCGCGCGGATCACGGCAAGGCGCTCGCCCCGCCTTACCCGATCACCCTCTCGCACCAATACGTCCTCGACGATACCCGACCGGCTCGGCACGATTGCAGGAACCCCTTTATCCAGTGATACGACACCCGGCTACGACCTCAACGCGGGCATAAGATGCACGACATAGGAATACGACCGTCGCGACTAGGGCAATCAGCAGCAGCAGGCCAACGACCTGCCAAGCAATGGGGGTGGCGATGGTGACGTTGCCATGCAGACGATCGGTGCGCTGCCGTAGCACTTCCTCGCGAAAAAGTGGTGCGTTCACTCTTGCCTTCGCCCGACCAGACGCGAGTTAAATATTAGATCGGTCCCAACCTCAACCATCACATAGATGCCCGTACGATGGATCATGCTGTTCTCATGTCGCCCGGCCCATCCGTGCATCCTCGCTTACGCGCGGACCACCTTGTGGCAAAAACGGTCCTGGTCGGCAAGACCGTCAAGAGGAAGCAAGTCGTCGCGGCGATGATGCAGATCTTGTCGATCTGCATCGTGTTCAGCGCATCTGGCTCTACACGGGGGATCAGAGAAGCAGCTCGATCAGGGCCAGTTGGCGGGTCGGGTGCTCCTCTTCCATGGCAGGCTGCGCCGGAAAGGGACTGTCAGGGCGCCGCCCCCTGCATGCAAGCGCGGCACGATAGCTCTCGGCCGCGTCGGAATAGCGCTCCTGCATGAAAAGGCAGTCGCCGCGCAGGCAATGGGCTTCCGCAAAATGGGGACCGAGCCTCAGGCTGCGTTCCACCTCCCTCAAGGCCGCGTCGATCTCCCCAAGCACGAGATGGCACGACGCCTTATAGAAAGAGCCATGGAACCGCCCTATCGGATATCCCCCTAGCACCAAGGACATGTCGTAACATAGAGCCGCCTGTGCGAAGTCGCCGGCGCGAAAATGCTCGTTGCCCAGATTGTGCCACAGGCGGCTCGTTCCCCGCCCCGCCTCGATCTCGGCCTGTGCGATGCGCGTATTTCGGCAAAAGGCGGTTTCCTTCCCGGCCTTGTCAGGCAGATTGGCCACGACGATCTCATCGCTGTTTAGGGTGGTCCCGTCATGTTGAAGATATTCATGAATGCGCCCTACATAGAATTGGACAGCGGACCGCCGGAACAGACGCGCACTATGCCATTCCGACCCGTCGGACCGCATCCGGACCGCGATGGCGTCGGCCGCTGCTCCGGCGATGATCCGCCTGACTGCGGCATGGCCGTCCAAAAGGACCTCATCGGCATCCATCTGCCAGATCCAATCGCCGCGCACCTTCGACAGCGCCAAGTTACGCGCATCCGCAAAATCATGAATCAGGCCATCGGGGCCGTTGGCGCCTGCATAGTGATAGACGGTGGCGCCGTGGCGTTCGGCGATCGCCACCGTGCCATCGGTCGAGCCGGTGTCGACGATCACCAGCGCGTCGTACAGCCCCGCCACCGAGGCCAGGCAGCGCGCCAGAACACGCTCTTCGTCGCGCACGATCATGGTCAGGCAAATCATTCCACTCATGCGATCAGCCCTTGTCGAGCATGCGGTCCTGCCAGGCCCCAAAGGTAGCCAGCACCCAGGCCTGCTCGATCATGCCAGTGGAGCGATCTTCGGCTCGCAACCTGTCCACGAAACCTTCGATCCAAGCGCGGGAGAGCACATCCAGATCCAAGAGAGATTGGAGGCTGATCGCATCGCAGATGATGTCCAGGAAGCGGCGATCGGCAAACCAGTCGTGGATCGGCGCGTCATAGGCGGAGGGCGGTCGAGCCATGACAAAATCAGGAAGACGTCGCCCGGCCATCTCCCGCCAGAGAAGCTTGTTCCAGGTACGATCCTCCGCGGCATCGTGGCGAAACCGCATCTCGGCTCCGAGCGCCGCGGCCTTGCGCATCACGTCGACATCGAGGAATGGATAGCCGCTGGCCAGGCCTTGATCGCGCGAGAAGGCCTCGAACCCGGCGATCAGCAGGTCCGGAATGCGATGCTGCGCCTCATGCGCGATCATCGCCTCGAACAGATGAAGGTCAGGTTTCCGGGTCAGCGCTTCGCGATAGAAATGCACCGAGCTCTGATACGGATCCCAATGACGCAGGCGTGGGGCCACCGCACGCCGGAGCGTCCGAGAATCGAAGAAGGATGGTATGCCGGTGAACAGGCGTCCACGATAGGAGCGCGGGCTGCCCAGCACCGTGTCGAGCGGATTGCGCGTGCCGCCCGGGTCGATCCGCAGCGCTTCTCCCCAGACATCGCGGAACGATCGTGCATAATGGAAATAGCCGCCGAAGACCTCGTCGGCACCGAGCCCCGACAGCAAACGGCTATTCCCGTCGCTACCGGCCGCCTGGCAGATAAGGTCGTGGACGATGGTGGACCAGGCGCTTTTCGGTTCGTCCGCAGCCAGCACCCGCTCCAGCCCTTGCCTCGCATCGGCGATCCGAATCGGTATCGGGTGGTGACGCCGTCCCGTCAGACGCGAGAAACGACTTGCATCTTCGAATTCGCCGGCCTGGTCCAGGTCCGGAAAGCAAGATGTGTAGCAGGTGTCGACTCTCTCACCCAGTACGGCGGCCATATAGGACGAATCGACCCCGGCGGACAGCAATAGCGCTGCACGGCCAGGCCCCTCGCAGGATCGAAGGATGGCGGCATCCACGGCGGCGGCGATCGCCGTCACCTGATCCGGATCGGGCGTCACGGGTTCGGTGGCCGATAGCAATTCGAACGTCCGGCGTTGGACCGGCAATACCGACGGGCACAGGGTCAGCGCGTGCCCGGCGGCGAGCGAGCGGACGCCGTTCACAAGTGTCTGACCCGGCAGAGGCGTGCCATAAGCGAGGTAATGAAGCGCCGAGCCGTAGTGGATGCGGCTTTCAACACTGTGGAGGATATCGGACAGACAATTGGACAGTAACGTCAAGGCGTCCGTCTGGAAGAAATGGACGCGTTCCCGGCCCAGATGACCGCGCTCGATGGTGAGCCGATCGCTTGCCAGGTCGATTACGATATCGGCGGTCTCGCCCTGCCCAATCGACAGGTGGAACGCACGCTGTCGCGTATCTGCTGCGGCACGTGCCGCAAGATGGACCGCAAACCGTCCGCAGTCGCTGAAAATCCAGCCGCTACCGAGTTGCGGAAAGCAACGCGGCCATTGATCGGGCCGCATATGCGCGATGTCGCCAGCGGAGGACACCACACAATGAAACCGACTCACGATGCGCGCCACCTCGGGAATGTCATAAATTTCGCGGCGCCCGCGACGCGGCGACCGTGCCTACGGCCACCGCGTCCGATAATCAGAGCGCCTTGTTCTGCTCGCCCCCGGTCTTGGTGTTTTCCTGCTGCAAGGAACGATACTGGCTCAGAAGGCCGCCCTTCACTTCTTCGATTTGCTTCTTGGTCAGCTTTTCGATCTTGTTGGTCGTATCCATCGTCACTGCTCCTGCTTGTCGATCAGCGGTGGATAGCATGCTAAGCAGCGGCGGCCGAGTCAATGTTGATGCGGCAAAATGAGTTCTCAAATTAACGGTAATTGAGAAAGCCCATCGCGCCAACTCGGCAATAGAAATTCACCCATTCAGGTTACGCTGATAGGTCAGAACGACCGAGTCGAGATCGGCTTCGGTCAGCGCCGGCTCGTCATTTGGCACGAGATAAAGCCAACTCATCATCCGCTTGCGCCCTTCCATACACAGCGACCAAACATCCGCATCGCTCCAGTCCTCCAGCAGCGCGATTCCACGCATATCACGAAGGCCATCGCGAATTTCGTATATATGGAAAAACTCTTCTGCCCTCGCCTTCAATGCAGGCAATGGCGAAAGGGCTTGGGCCGGGGGCGAAAGCAAGGTATCGTGTAACTCCACGATAACGTGACATCTTGCAAACAGGGCGAGCACCTCTGAAGTCAATAGATCGAATTCGCCTCCCTCGATATCACATAGTACCACCGTACCTTCGACGAGTGGCCCTTCCGAAGCCAAAAGCGCGGCAATACTATCCTGCTCGGCCGCTCCATAGACGGTCACTTTCTCAGCCAGAACCAGCTCTTCTGCTCGCTTGGACAGCCGGTCGCGGGCAGTCGAATTTGCCTCAAAACAGATACTGCGACCGAATGCTCCAACGGCAACCAATCCTATGCCATACAATCCGTCTGCAGCTCCAATATCCAAAAGTAGCCGGCCAGGAGAAGCGAGTCGATCCAACAGTGCGCAAACCTGGACCTCGTATGTCCCCAGCAACCAAGAGCCGACCGCAGCTTCACCCCAATGGACGTCACCGATGCGGTAGCCAGTAAGAATGCCACGCTGCACCGTCGAATCCGTCTTTTCTCGCAGAAATTGGGAGAGATAGTGCCGTTTTGCATAGGTCATATGGTCTGTTGCGTAAAGAAACTGGGAGTTGGCATCGGCCATGGTTGACCTCGAATAGGCTAGCCGGTCTAGGCATGATTTGGGCGGTAGATACTCTAAACAGTCTGCCACGCAAAGTTCGCTCTGTCAGCCGCCGACAAAGTTTTCTAACTCAAATCAGCGGAGAAATGAGCTGCTGCCGGTTTCGTGGACACCGAGATAAGGTGTTTTTGAGATCGGAGGGTGGAGATGCAACGACGGAAGATCAGCCGTGAGTTCAAGTTCGAGGCGGTGAAGCTGGTACGGGAACGCGGGGTGTCGGTGTCGCAGGCCGCGCGCGATCTGGACCTGCACGAGAACGTTCTGCGCAAGTCGGTACGGGAGCAGGTGGCGGCCACGGGGTCGGCGTTCCCTGGGCACGGCGTGATGAAGCCAGAGCAACAGGAGATTGAGCAGCTGCGCCGCGAGCTTCCCAGAATGAAGGCGGAACGCGACATCCTAAAAAAAGCGGCGGCCTACTTCGCCAGGGACTTGATATGAGAGTTTATTGCGAAGCACCGAGGTATCTGGCCGGTGTCGTGGATTTGCGAAGCGCTCGGTGTTTCGCGTAGTGGCTTTCATGCCTGGCTCGTTCGTACGCCCAGTGCCCGCGCCCATAGCGACGAGGAGTTCAGCGCCAAGGTGCGGGCCAGCTTTATCTCCAGCTATCGGACGTACGGTGCACGCCGCGTCTGGCACGACCGTCTGGCCGAAGGCCTGTCATGTAGCTTGCATCGCGTCGAACGGCTGAAGCGTGTTCACGGCCTGAAGGCTCGACCCCGGCGTCGTGGTCTGCCGAAGGACGACGGTCTGCGATCCGTCATCGCCGACAACCTCCTCGATCGCCAGTTCACGGCCGAAGCACCCAACCAGCGGTGGATCGCCGCAGGATGGCTGTACGTCGCCGTCGTCATCGACCTGTTCTCGCGCCGTGTGGTCGGCTGGTCGATGAGCGACAGCATGACCGCCCAGCTCGTCACCGATGCCTTGATGATGGCGATCTGGCGGTGCGGAAAGCCCGACGCCCTGCTGCACCACTCGGACCAGGGCAGCCAATATACGAGCGAGAAGTTCCAGCGACTGATGGCCGACAACGGTGTGACCTGCTCGATGAGCCGGTCGGGCAACGTCTGGGACAACGCGGCGATGGAGAGCTTCTTCTCCTCGCTGAAGACCGAGCGAATCGGACATAAAACCTACCGCACGCGCCATCACGCAAAGGCAGACGTGTTCGACTACATCGGGCGCTTCTACAATCCCACGCGACGCCACTCGACCCTGGGCTACCTCAGCCCCATGGACTTCGAGAGGCAAGCGCAGGTAGCTTAACCTCGTGTCCGTGGAACCGGCAGCAGCTCACAGCGTGTGCCGCCGGAACGCCACAATCATTGCCTCCTCAGCCAAGACAGGGTTGACGAATGTAGGGCCTGCGGCCCGGTCTTAAGATCCTCTACCGTCGCCCGTTTGTGCCACTTCGCCACGGTCTTGGGGTTGATCCCCAGCTCTCGGCTGAGCGTCGCGAGCGAAGCTTGGCGTGCTGTATTGCTGCTCGGACGGCGTGCGTAGTCGTGGCGCACCCACGACGTACCTGTCCCATACGGCATCCTTGCATTCCAGCGAAAGGATCGCACCATCAAACCGTGGGATCAAAAACTTGGAGTGAAATTCCATGGCACGGCGCTTCGTCGCGATCAGTGCCGGGCGCGCTCATCGATAATTGCCCCCCTGGTCAGCAGGTACCAGCAGAGCAACGCGATCTCACTGGTGAGCGCGACAGCGGCACCCTGGTGTCAGCGCTTAACTCAAATCGAGACGCCCAGGACTAGCCTCACCTTTCAATAGTCTCGAACAGTGAATTCATAATAAAAGCGACACGGCAGCATCATCGCATGCCACAACCCGCCTAATTCCAACGTTTGTAGCGTTCGTTAATGCGTTAATGGAGTTACTCTATCCTCCACCATACATCTTCAATTTAGACCATGTCGCGTACAACTTCTTCAAACTTAAGTTATTTTTACAACGCCCAGCCCCTCTTTCATTTTTTACCTCTCGCGACGTACTCAAAACCGTCCTCGCCAGGTTCCAGCCTCCAAAATTCTAAAACCGCCTCTGACATTGCGATGACACGCCGTCTTGATCAATTCTAACTATGGCGGCAGATTAGGTTGCTGCTCGTTGGATTTGTTAAATCAATGGCGTATTTTCGATTCGTGCGATTAATCAGTAGCACTGCCCGCGCAGGCTGCTGCGCAAGGGTTGGACGTTGCGTCGAGCAAACGCGAGACAACGGCATATATAAGTTTTTATGGCCAGCGCACTTATCCAGAGGGGGAAGGGCGATACAATGAGTCGGGTCCAGTTGATCGAGACGCGTCGCTTAGAGGACACGCGCGGCTGGTTTACCGAGACGTATAACGCGGCGACGTTCCACGCGCTCGGCATCGACTGTGTGTTCGTGCAGGACAATCATTCGCTGTCAGTGCCCGCCTTCACGCTGCGCGGACTGCATTTCCAGACACCGCCGCATGCGCAGGACAAGCTAGTGCGCTGTATCGCTGGCGGGGTCTATGACGTCGCAGTCGATGTCCGCGCAGGGTCGCCGACCTATGGCCGATGGGTCGGTGCGGAACTGTCCGCCAAGAACGGGCACCAGTTGTTCATCCCCGCCGGCTTCGCCCATGCCTTCCTGACGCTAGAGCCGAATTGCGAGGTCATCTACAAATGCTCGGCGCTTTATGCGCCGCAAAACGACGGCGGTATCCTTTGGGACAGCGCCGGGATTGACTGGCCGATGCCCACTGGCACGGCGCCGGAGTTAAGCGAGAAGGACAAGGAGCTGCCTACACTTAATGCGTTCGAAAGCCCCTTTTCTTACGACGGCCGTCCCCTCCTTCCTTTGGCTTGAGGGATCGCGATGCGCATCTTCGTCACCGGCGGGGCTGGGTTTATCGGCTCGGCTTTGGTCCGCCACCTGATCGAGTATACGAGCCATGAGGTCTTCAACTTCGACAAGCTGACCTATGCCGGCACGCTATCGACGGTGAAGCGCGTCGCGCAGTCCAGCCGCTATCGCTTTTTACAGGGCGACATCTGCGACGCCGAAACCGTGCGCGCCGCGATCGCTGAGTTCCGCCCCGATATCGTCACGCATCTCGCCGCCGAAAGCCATGTCGACCGCTCGATCGACGGGCCGGGCGCGTTCGTGCAGACCAATGTCGTCGGCACCTATGTGATGCTCGCCGAGGCGCGCGCCTATTGGCTGTCGCTGGATGACGAGGCGAAGGCGGCGTTCCGCTTCCACCATATCTCGACCGACGAGGTGTACGGGTCGCTGGGCGACGCCGGGCTGTTTACAGAGGAGACACCCTACGATCCGCGCTCGCCCTATTCGGCGTCGAAGGCTGGGTCGGACCATCTCGTCTCAGCCTGGAGCCACACCTATGGCCTGCCGGTGCTCATCACCAATTGCTCGAACAACTACGGGCCGTATCACTTTCCCGAAAAGCTGATCCCGCTGATGATCGTCAAGGCGCTCGCGGGTGAGCCGCTGCCGCTGTACGGCGCGGGCAATCAGGTGCGCGACTGGCTGTTCGTCGAGGACCACGTTCGCGCATTGCAGGCGGTGTTCGAGCGCGGCGCGGTCGGGCGGACTTACAATGTCGGCGGGCATAACGAGAAGCAGAATATCGAGGTGGTGCGCACCGTCTGCGCGATCCTCGACCGGCTGCACCAGCGCGAGGATGGCAAGAACTACGCCGAGCAGATCACCTCGGTCGCCGATCGCCCAGGCCATGACAAGCGTTACGCGATCGACGCGACCCGCATCGGCGACGAACTTGGTTGGCAGCCGCAGGAAACATTTGAGAGCGGGATCGAGAAGACGGTGCGCTGGTATCTCGACAACGAAGCATGGTGGCGTCCGTTGGTCGCGGCCAAGGCGACCGAGCGACGCGGAATCGCGTGATGCGTGACCTGCTTGTCACCGGCGCGAACGGACAACTCGGGCAGGAATTGCAACGCGCAAAGCTGCCCGAGGGGTGGCGGGTGGTCGCGCTCGACCGTACCATGCTCGACCTGATCGACACCGATGCGATCGCGGCCACAGTGGCAGAGCGGTCTTGGGCGGCGGTCGTCAACAGTGCCGCCTATACCGCGGTCGACAAAGCCGAGAGCGATCAGGTCGCGGCGTGGCAGGTCAATGCACTCGCCCCCGCCGCGCTCGCGTCGGCCTGCTCCTGTGCGGGTATCCCGTTGGTGCAGGTCTCGACCGACTATGTCTTTCCCGGCGACCGTGGGGGTGCGTGGGCCGTCGACGATCCGGTCGCGCCGCTCGGCGTGTATGGCGCGTCGAAGCTGGGCGGCGAACTGGCGGTGCGCACCAGTGGCGCGCGCCATGCGATCGTCCGCACCGCCTGGGTGATATCGGCGCACGGAAACAATTTCATGAAGACGATGCTGCGCGTCGGGTCCGAACGGGGCCATCTGCGCGTCGTCGCCGACCAGCATGGCAGCCCGACGAGTGCTACCGACCTCGCCGCCGCGCTGGTGACAATCGCAGTGCGGCTGGCGGACGATCCACACGCGCCGAGCGGCACCTTCCATTTCAGCAACGCCGGCGCGACGACCTGGGCGGGCCTTGCCGAAGAAATATTCCGCCAGTCCGGAGTGCGCGGCGGTGCCACCGCCAGCGTGGAGGGAATCGCGACCAGCGACTATTCCACCGCGGCACGGCGTCCGGCCAATTCGCTGCTCTCGCACGACGCGATCCAGCGCGCCTATGGCATCACCTCTCGTCCTTGGCAGGACGCACTCGGCGACATCCTCGACGAACTGATCGGCTCCAAGGAGAACGGCAAGTGAAGGGCATCATCCTGGCGGGTGGATCGGGTACGCGGCTCCACCCGGCGACGCTGGCCATCAACAAGCAATTGCTGCCGGTCTATGACAAGCCGTTGATCTATTACCCGCTGTCGGTCCTGATGCTGGCCGAAATCCGCGATGTGCTCATCATCTCCAGTCCCGAATATCTGGGCAATTACCAGCGGTTGTTCGGCAACGGCAGTGCCCTCGGGCTGTCGATCGCCTATGCCGAGCAGCCACGCCCCGAGGGGCTGGCGCAGGCGTTCACGATCGGCGCGGATTTCATCGGCGACGATAACGTCGCGCTAGTGCTGGGCGACAATATCTTCTTCGGCGCACACCTGACGGACCTACTCGCGCGCGCGGCTGCACGAACCCAAGGCGCAACCGTCTTCAGCTACCGCGTCGAAGACCCGGAGCGTTATGGTGTAGTCGAGCTCAGCGTGGACGGCAAAGCGCTGTCGCTGGAGGAAAAGCCTGCCGCGCCAAAGTCCAACTATGCGGTGACCGGCCTTTATTTTTATGACAATCGCGTCGTGAATATGGCCCGCGAGCTGAAACCATCGGCGCGCCGCGAACTGGAGATCACCAATCTCAACCGGCTCTACATGGAGCTTGGTGACCTCCACGTCGAGCAGATGGGGCGCGGTTATGCGTGGCTCGACACCGGCACCCACGACAGCCTGCTGGAAGCCAGCGAGTTCGTCCGTACGCTGCAGCGCAGGCAGGGCATCCAGATCGCTTGTCTGGAGGAAATCGCACTCGAAAAGGGCTTTATCTCAGTGGATCAAGCGCGCGCGGCGGGCGAGAAATTTGCCAGAACGGCCTATGGCCGCGCGATCCTGAACGCAGTGAACGATCGTCATCAGAGCGTGACAGTATCTGCAAGGTGATGAATGCCGCGCTAGAGCATCGAGCGTTCAATCTGGCGCATATCGAGCGGCCTTGAGGTAGTTCCGGCATTCATCTGGCGAGTAGAGGTCGCAGATGTGGCCGACGGCTTGCCAGAGGGCATCTATGGTTCTGGCCCCCATGCGCTGGAGATGGGCTTTGAGCTTGGCGAACGCCATCTCGATGGCGTTTAGATCAGGCGAGTATGGCGGCAGGAACAGGAACTAGGCGCCGCGCTGCTTGAGGATCGCGGCGGCTTTTGGGCTCTTGCCGCTGGAAAGATTGTCGAGGATGACGATGTCGCCGCGCGACAAGGTGGGAGCGAGCTGGGTCTCGACCCGTGTCTCGAAGATGTCGCGGTTCATCTGCCGGTCGATGAGCCAGGGGGCGCTCAGGCCGTCACATCGCAGACCTGCAATGAAGGTCTGCGTACCCCAGCGACCAAAGAGAGCGCTGGTCTTGAGACGCTGGCCGCGACGAGCGCGCCCCCGCAGCCGGACCATCTTTGTGGTCGTCGCGGTTTCATCCACGAACACCAGCCGGTGCGGCTCCTGGCGCATTCGAGGTTGGCGGCCCGACCGCCATGTCCGGCGCGCCCGCGCTACGTCATCGCGTCCGGCTTCGCTCGCCAGTAGCATCTTTTTGACGGTGAATTCTGCCGCCTTGAGAAAACGCGACAAGGATGCCGGATGCACTGCGACCTGCCGCTCTCGAAGCAGCCGGGCGGCGAGTTCGGGCATGGTGGCGGCGAGTTTGTCGTAGAGGGTGGCGACACGGCGGAAGTCCTTGAGACTGTAGAAAGCGTTCTCGATTAGGTGTCGGACACGGTATCGGTCCTTGTCGTATCGAATGGCGCGTTTCCGGTTGAGCCGGTCTGGAATGACAGGAACGGCTCCGGCGTCACGCAGCGAGCGGCGTAGTCGGTCGGCATCATAGCCTTTGTCAGCAAGAAGGTATCGCATCCGGCCGGCACGTTCGAGGAGTGCGGGCGCTGCCTTTACGTCGCTGACATTGCCAGCCGTCAACATCAACGCATAGGGACGGCCGATGACATCGGTGAGCGCATGGATCTTGGTCGTCCATCCACCACGCGAGCGCCCAATGGCCTGGGTCCGGTGCCCCCTTTTCCGCCGAAGGCTGCGCGTTGCGCCTTGATGTAGGTGCTGTCGATCGCGGTGCCTTGGGACTGTCAGGATTTCCGTGTGTGAGCGGGTGGTTGAACATTACGCCGCCATGGCCTTGATGAAGCGTTCGCCGAAGATGACGGCGAACTGGGCCTTGGCCATGGTCCACTCACGTGGTGGCATCTTCCACTCTTTTTTTTCGAGCGGTTCAAGATCAGGTACAGCAGCTTGGTGGCGGCCTCGTCGCTGGGAAAGTGGCCCCGGGCTCGGACGGCCCGCCTGAGCTTGGAGTTCAGCGCCTCGATCGCGTTTGTGGTATAGACGATCCGGCGGACCTCGTCGGGGAAGGCAAAGAACGGAATCACCTCGGCCCAGGCGCGCCGCCAGCTCTGCCCGATGGCGGGGTAGCGGGTGCCCCAAGGGCCTGCCTCGAACGCCGTCAGCGCCTTCTCAGCGGTATCGGCGTCGGTTGCGCGGTAGATTTCCTTCAGCGCGGTCGCCAAGCCCTTGCGGTCCTTCCAGGAGACGAAGTCCATTGAGTTCCTGAGCAGGTGGACGATGCAGGTCTGCACGATTGCATCCGGGAACACGGCGGTGATCGCGTCGGGAAAGCCCTTCAGGCCGTCGACGACGGCGAGCAGGATATCCTCGACGCCGCGGTTGCGAAGCTCGTTCATCACCCTCAGCCAGAACTTGGCGCCCTCGTTCTGTTCGAGCCACAGGCCAAGCACCTCCTTGGCACCATCGGCGCGGACGCCCAGCGCGATGTGGATGGCCCCCTCGACATGCTCGGGACAGGCTTGTTGCGGACCATGCCCTCGTCACGGATCTTCACCCGCAGCGCGTCAAAGAAGACCAGCGGGTAGGCCGGATCGAGCGGTCGCTGCTGCCAGGTAACGATCTCGTCGAGCACCGCGTCGGTAACCGTGCTGATCAGATCGGGCGACACGTCGATGCCGTACAGATCGTGCAGGTGCCCCACGATCTCGCGGGTGCTCATACCCCGCGCGTACATCGACACGATCTTTTCATCGAAGCCGGGAAAGCGGCGCTGGTATTTGGCAATCAGCTGCGGGTCGAAGCTCGCTTGGCGGTCGCGCGGTACGTCGATCGCCAGCTTGCCGGTGTCGGTCATCACGGTCTTCCGGCCGTAACCGTTCCGAGTGTTGCCAGCGCCGTCATCGCCGGCAAGGTGATGGTCCATCTCCGCGTTCAAGGCGCGCTCGGTCAGCGCCTTCTTCAGTGAATCCAGCAGGCCGCCTTGCTCGAACGCAGCGCTCGCCGCGCCGCCAGCCAGCAGCTGATCGAGCAGTTCGTTCGGTATCGTCGGTTCTTTGCGTCGTGACATAGGGAGAACTCCTCGTACCCATTATGCCCGCTCACACACGGAAATCCTGACAGTCCCCGGTGCCTTTGGTAACCACGCCGACATCCACCAGCGCATCGAGCAGCCTGAGCCAGAAGCCATGGCGCGACCAACGGTTGATTCGGTTGTAGATCGTGGTCGATGGCCCGTAATCGGCCGGGTAGTCACACCAGCGGCAACCAACCTTCAGCACATGCACGATCCCGGAGATCACCTGCCGGTCGTCTACCCGCCGTGCACCATGCTGGTTCTTGGGCAGATGCGGCTTGATCGCTGCCCACGCTTCATCAGACAACCAGAACAGCGCCATGCCTCACTCCTCCTGATCCACGCACCAGTGAATCAAGAAAACCATCATCCCTCAAGATGCTGATTGGGTTTTGACCCTAGCGAGTATCGGCTGCTATTTCGAAAGTGATCTATTTTTGAGGACCTGCGATTGACTGCTGGACGGCGAGATCGCAGGCCACTTGCTTTCATCGATTGAGGTGGCCCCTCAAATGACCTGACAGGGCCTCGCTCTTGGATAAGAGTGAGGCATATGACTGACGGTACGACCAGGCGTTACAATGACGGCGAGGTCCTCTCCGGTGTCCAGCGCCGGAGGCGGTGGACACCGGAGGAGAAGGTCCGGATCGTCGAGGAGACGTATCTTCCGGGAATGAGCGTGTCGCTCGTCGCCCGCCAGCACGGCATCAGCGGCAGCCAGGTCTTCACCTGGCGGCGCCTGATGAACCAGGGCGCGCTGACCGCCGCGGCAGCCGGCGAGGAGGTGGTGCCAGCGTCCGAGTACCGGGCGCTGGAGGCGCAGGTGCGCGAACTGCAGCGGCTGCTCGGCAAGAAGGCCATGGAGAACGAGCTGCTGCGTGAGGCCGTGTCCCGGGCCGCAGGCCCAAAAAAACTGCTCTTGCGCTCGACCTCGCTGCCCGGGGACATTCTGTGACCGCGGTAGCCGATGCGCTCAGCGTCGCCCGCCCGCATCTGTCTGCGATGCGCAACCGACCACCGCCACGACCGCGCGGACGGCCACCATTGCCGGACGCCGACCTAGTCGCCGACATCCGGGCGCTTGTCGCCGATCTGCCCACCTACGGTTATCGCCGCGTCCATGCCCTGCTGCGCCGCCAAGCCGAGCAGACCGGTCGCGCTGCTCCCAATCCCAAGCGCGTCTACCGCGTCATGAAGGTGCATGGACTGCTGCTCCAAAGAGGCGGCGGACGGCACGAGGAGCGCCGTCACGACGGCCGTGTCGCCGTCGACCAGCGCAACACTCGCTGGTGCTCCGACGGGCTGGAGATCGCCTGTGACAACGGCGAGAAGGTGCGCGTCGCGTTCGCGCTCGACTGCTGCGACCGCGAGGCAATGGGGCATGTGGCAACCACGAGCGGCATCACCGCCGAGGATGTGCAGGACCTGATGGTCGCCACCGTCGAGCACCGCTACGGTCGGGTGAACCGCGTACCCCAGCCAATCGAGTGGCTGACGGATAACGGCAGCTGCTATACCGCCCGCGACACCCGCACCTTTGCTCGCGACATCGGGCTGGTGCCGCGCACCACCCCGGTCAGCAGCCCGCAGTCCAACGGCATGGCCGAGGCGTTCGTCCGCACCCTCAAGCGCGATTACGTCCGCGTGAACCCCAAGCCCGACGCGCAGACCGTCATCGCGCAGCTGCCAGCTTGGCTCGACCACTATAATGAGGTGCATCCACACCGCGCCCTCGGCTACAGGTCACCCCGCGAGTTCATCGCGACAACACGCGAGGCCCTGTCAGCCATTTAGGGGGCAACAACATCGATCTTGCCGTACCGCGCGTCCGGTAGATGCTGGCGTGCGACCACGTCAAGGGCAACGGCTAAGCGGACCTGTGCGACGATGGCAGCCTCAAAGGCGAAATTGATTAAGACCATCGCGACGGAACTCACTTCTGTGCGAAGCCATGCCTTCATAAGCAGCCCGTTCACGGTCGGGCAAAGCCGACTGCCTCAACAAATATTGATGGTTGGGCTTTGGCGACGCATGGACCGGCCCGAAGCTACATGATTGCTGGACGGCGGGGGGCCACCAATGCTGTCGAAATATCTTGGATCAGTTCGCCTTCGAAAACGAGTTTAACGCGGGTCGTCAAAGCAACGGTGTTTGGTTTCAGTGACACGGCTGCTCGTCCGCCGCGCATAATTACCTGCACCGATTCCGGGAGCGGAATGCCTGCACGTGCGCTGGCCACGACGGCCGCCGCCGATCCGGTCCCGCATGCTAATGTTTCGCCAACTGCCCTTTCCCAAATTCGCATATATATCTCACCGTCCCGGACAACGCACCAGAGTACATTAGTCCGTGCCGGAAACAGTGGATGATTTTCGATCAGCGGACTAAACCGGAAGAATGCGTCGTCTTCTGGAAGCTCGTTGATGAAAATCACGCTGTGCATATTACCGTTGTTCAACGGAACGAGCTGCAGCGTCTCGCCAGCGACTGAAACGTCGAAACCGAACGAGTTGGGCGTTGCATACGATACCGCCAAGGGGATTTGTATTGGATCGAAGATACCTTTGCCGATCTCGATCGTGACTTGCGACTGCGCTCGGTCAATCTGCTCTATGCGCACAGGCACAGCAGCGTATGGCGTGTCAATCTTCGATACCGGTCCAAATCCGAGCCGGTCTAGCAGATGCACCGCACAGCACATGCCGTTCCCGCAGAAGTCTTCCGACCCGTCGGGGTTCCACATGCGCACCCGAGGGGGCTTCACAGCGCAATCGATCATAAGCAGGCCATCGGAACCGACAGAGACGGCGGTACGGCTAAGAAGGCGAGCCAGCTCAGGATAATTCAACCCGTCAAGGTGTTGAACGAAAACAAAATGATTGCCGAGCGCATGTAGTTTCCAAATTTTCACGCGGGGTGCCCTAATCAGTTTCTTTGGGGTCCTGAATCGGTCGTTGCATCAAGTAATAGCAACTTCAATTTTTCTTGTCATTTCCGCTCACATAGGCGATGAGTGTAGTGGATTAATTTGCGCGAGCCGTGAGAGCGCCGCGCGGCTGGGGTTCCGCTGGCATGACGCAACTGACCGTATTCGAATGGAACGCCTGGGACAGATTTTTGATCACCCACGCAGTTCCCAATGCGAAAGCCATCACGGTCGAGCCGGGAAGCGAACTGAGAATGGCCGACTCTGATGTCGAAGCGGCAATGATCCACGTTAATCTGAGCCGCCCAGCAGCAGCCTTTCCAAATTTCGTTCAGTGGCGAGCGGACTTGGAAGCCAGAGGTCGCCCGGTATTGAACGGATACTTCGAAAGTATCGATAAATGGGCGCTGCAGGCCGCTTGTGCCGCAGCCGGGCTCCCCATCGTCCGCACTGGCCCCGACGGCGATCCTGACGAGCTGCTGGTCGTAAAGGCTCGCGCTAACCACTATGGACGCTACGAAAGGCTGTTACCCGCCGAATTGACGCAAGACATGGTTCCCCCGCTGTGGCCTTATCCCGAGCGGGTCCATCAATTTGCACGCAAAGACCTGCCGCAAGAATACTGGCACGACAGTCGGATCACAGTCGAACGCTACATCGGTAACGTCACGGGCACGTTTCAACGATCATACGTCGTTGGCGACTACGTTGCAGTCGCCACATCACACTCGGACCGGCTGGTCAAAGAAATGGACCAGCGTCTATGTTGCGGGCTGCAATCGACGCAGGACGCGAGCCAGCTCCCCCTAGCACCTGACAACGCTTTAGCGATTTCACATCGCTTGGCGAGCGAGCTACGCGTCGACTTCGCAGCGCTGGACCTTGTCTTAGATGACCAGGGAAATGTCTACCCAATAGATCTCAATACTACTCCAGTCTGGGGTAGCGAAACCGATTTGAACCCGACGTTGATCGCAGAAGTGCGCGCAGCGTTCGCCGAGTTGATCGAACGGGGCGGGCGTTTCGGACCGTGCGACAGCTTTCTTGATCGGCAGCGAGCAT
>NZ_JAUTAE010000002.1 GCF_030818415.1 Sphingomonas sp. SORGH_AS_0950 | reverse complement strand
CGGTTCGGCGGGGACGGTCAACGGCAATGTGACGGTCGCGGGGACCTTGAGCCCCGGCGCGTCGCCCGGCATGATGACGGTCAACGGCAACGTCACGCTGGCCAGCGGCTCGCTATCCTATTTCGAGCTGACCCCGACCGTGTCGGACAAGCTGATCGTCAACGGCGCGATGACCATCGGCAGCGGATCGACGTTGCAGATCGTCTCCAGCGGCGCGCTGCGCCCCGGCACCTCCTATGACCTGATCGTCGCCAGCGGCGGGATTTCGGGCAGCTATGCCAATGTCCTGAAGCCCGCCGACCTGTTCGGCTTCATCGTCCAGCGTGCCGACCGCATCCAGCTGCTCGGCCAGTTCCTGGGCGATGCCGCCTTCAGCCCGCAGGTGGCGCGCAGCATCGACTATGCCAATGCAACCCTGGCCAAGCAGCCCGCGACCAGCACGCTGTTCGCCGCGCTCCCGTCGCTGCTGACCGCCTCGGGCGCATCCAATCCGCGTGGCTTCGCGCAGATCACGCCGGAGGCCTATGCCTCGGCATCGCAGATCGGCGTCGACAATGCGCTGGGACTGGTCCAGGCGGCGCGCGGGCCCGCCTTCGCCACCACGCGTGAGGATGCCGGCGTCTTCACCTTCGCCCAGACGCTCGGCCAGTGGCACACGCTGGGCGCCGACCGGGCCCAAGGGACCAGCACGGCGCAGACGCGCGGCTATGGCTTCCTGGGTGGGGTCGGTTACGGCGATCGCCAGTGGATGATCGGCGCGTTCGGCGGCTGGCTCGACACGCGTCAGTCGATCGCCCCGCTCGCCGCCTCGACCAGGGCCGATGGCGTGGTCGCGGGCGTGCACGGCCGCTATGCGATGCCGAACGGCTTCGGCTTCGGCGCGTCGATCGTCTATGACGGTGCGCAGGCGCGGACCTCCCGCGCGCTGCCGGGCACGGCCTCGGGCTTCGGCCGCTATGGCCTGCACACATGGACCAGCGACCTGTCGGTCCATTATGCCGCCAAGATGCCGGAGGGCTGGGCGCTGACCCCGCGCGCCGGGATCACCTATCTGCGCACCCGCCGGGCGGGCGTGGGCGAGACGGGGGGCAGCCCCTTCGCGCTCATCGTCGCGCGGCGCGATCTGGTCGCGGGCTTTGCCGATGCCGGGATCACGGTCGGGCGCAGCGATGCGTCGGACGCGCCGTTCCGCCCGTTCGTGACGCTGGGCGCGCGCTACCAGATCGAGGGCAACCGCGCGGTCGCGCTGGGCGGCTATGCCGGGGGCGGCCTGGGCCTGGTCGCGCTGGGCGCCGCACGCGCGCCGCTGGTCGGCACGGCCACGGGCGGGGTCGCCTATCGCTTTGCGAACGGGATCGACCTCTATGCGACCGGCAGCGCGCAGACCGGCCGCGACGATCATCAGGAAACGATCGCGGCGGGCCTGCGCCTGCGCTTCTGATCGACCGGGGGTGGAGCGGGCCATGTTGCTCCACCCCTTGTTCCTCACAGAGCGGGCAGGCGATATCCTTGCAGGCTCTGCCGGTATGAATTATTATGAACGGCATCGATGGATGCGAGTTCTACGATGGGTGAATATGCCAGAATGACCGTCGTGGTCCCCGAGCCGATGGCGGAGACGATCCATGCCGCCATCGCGGCGGGGGAATATGCGTCGGCGAGCGAAGTGGTGCGCGATGCGATGCGCCTGTGGAACGAGCGCCGGGCCTTTCGTGCGGAGGAATTGCGGCTGCTGCGCGACGCATGGGACAAGGGCAAGACCAGCGGTATTGCCGGTCCACTCGACATGAAGGCGATTATCGCAGAAGCCCGAGGCGAAGCCGACGCTGCGGGCTGAGATGACCGCGATCGTCCTATCGCGTCGCGCCCGCGAGGATTTCAAACGGATCTGGACCTATATCGCGCGGGATGACGACCATGCTGCCGACAGGCTGCTGCTGGCGCTGGACGCCAAGATCGAAAGGTTGCGGGATTTCCCCGGCATCGGCACGTCCCGCGACGACATCCGACCAGGCGCCCGCACGCTCGTTCATGGGCGCTATCTGATCCTCTACGAGCATGACGCCGACGCCGATCAGGTCGAGATCGTTGCGGTTGTCGAAGGCGTGCGCGACCTCGACCGCCTGTTCTGAAGGCGACGTTGCCGATGGACGGCATGGATCGCAGCGATATTCTCGGGTTGCCGGGCTCGGCGTAGGATTGACCCGCCCCCCTCACCAGTCCTCCAGATGACACCATTGTCATCATAAAAACCGCAGCATCCCCGCAAAACGTCATCATCCCGCAATGATCCGGTACCAAGGGACGGCCGCATAATCCTTTGGGGGGAATCCATATCATGACCTCGTTCAACCTGCGTTTCGCGGGGCGGCTCTTTGCGTCCAGCGCGCTGGCTCTTCTGCTTGCCACGCCCGCCTTTGCGGCTGATCCCGAACCGGCCAAGACCGCCGCGCCCGACGACCAGAAGACCAATGCCGACGGTTCGCTCAACGAGGTCATCGTCACCGCCGAGAAGCGCCCCCAGAGCCTGCAGAAGACCCCGATCGCCATCTCGGTTCTGTCCGCCGAGGATCTCCAGAACCGCCACGTCCAGTCGCTGGTCGACCTGCAGGACGGCGCGATCCCGTCGCTTCGCGTCGCGCCCTTCTATTCGCGCAACTCGGCGCTCATCATGAACATCCGCGGCATCGGCGTGCTGGCCGACAGCAACCAGCCCGCGCGCGACCAGGGCGTGGGCGTCTATATCGACGGCGTGTATCTGGGCCGCGCCCAGGGGCTGGGCACCGCGCTCTACGATATCGAGAGCATCGAGGTGCTCAAAGGTCCGCAGGGCACGCTGTTCGGCCGCAATACCGAGGGCGGCGCGGTCAGCATCGTGACCAGGAAGCCCACCGGCCAGTTCGGCCTGACCGCGACCGCGGGCATCGGCAATTTCGGCAGCCACAAGGCCGAGGCGCATCTCAACCTGCCCGAATGGCACAATTTCAGCGTCAAGCTGGACGGCATCGTCACCAGGCGCGACGGCCTGGTCGCCAACCCGCTGCCCGGCCAGTCGGACTTCAACGGCTTCGACCGGCACGGCGCGCATGTCGAGGTGCTGTGGAAGCCCGAAAGCGGCGTCAGCGCCGACTATGCCTTCGACACCTCCTATGACGCCTCGACCCCGCTCTATCTCCAGGCGATCACGGCCGGAACGCTGGCCCGCGCGCCCGCCTTGCCGCTCCAGCCCGACCGCGTCCGCACCGCCAGCATCGGCGTGCCGCAGCAGGAGAGCATCGGCCGCACCCATGGCCACCGCCTGACCCTGGGCCTGGACATCGCGCCGGGGCTCCAGCTCAAGTCGATCACCGCCTATCGCGAACTGAACCAGAGCCAGTATGACAATGGCGGGCAGAACAGCTCGACCTACAAGCCGAACGGCGCGTTCAGCCGCTACAGCCTGGCCGGGTTCGCGCAGAACCAGTTCAGCCAGGAAATCCAGCTGATCGGCGACACGCCGCGCCTGAAATATGTCCTGGGCGCGATGGCCTATCGCGAACATACCGAGGACAATGCCCAGGCGTTCAACTCGATGGTGTGGAACGCCGACGGCACCGCCGCCACGGTCGCCACCTATAATATCGCCACCGTCCCCTATGACCGCGCCAGCCGGATCACGACGCGCAGCATCGGCGCGTTCGGCCAGGCGACCTGGACTCCGGGAATCGCCGACGACCGGCTGCACCTGACCGCAGGCGCGCGCTATACCCGCGACATGAAGCGGGGCGAGCTGTTCATCGTCAACGGCAAGACCCCCAGCGTCAACGGCGTGGTCGCGCCGCGCGCGCTGGACGCGGCCTGGTCGCGGGTCGATCCGCTGGTGACGCTGGCCTATGACGTGACCGACGCGGTGCATGTCTATGGCAAATGGTCGGAGGGGTATAAGTCGGGCGGCGCCAATTCGCGCTCGCTGACCTATGCGCCGTTCAACCCGGAAACGCTGTCGATGTTCGAGATCGGCGCCAAGAGCGAGTTCCTCGACCGCCGCGTCCGGCTGAACCTGGCCGCCTATACCGGTGCGTACAAGTCGATCCAGATCGACTTCCAGGCCAATTACCTGCAGTTCGATGCGAACGGCAAGCTGCTGGAGACCACCCGCACCACGATCGAGACGACCAATGCGCCCGGCACCGGCCGCGCCAAGGGGATCGAGGCGGAGCTGACCGTGGCGCCGATGGCGGGCCTGACGCTGACCGCCAGCTATTCCTATAACGACCTGACCATCCCGGCGACGGTGAACCCCTTCCCGCAGGGGGTGAACGGCACGGTCGTCGCCACGCCGATCAAGATCTATCCGGTCTATACCCCCGCGCATGCCGCCAGCGGCGCGATCGATTATGAGCGGCAGATGGGCGATTACAGCCTGGTCGCGCATCTCGACGCCAATTACGACAGCGGCTTCTATGCCAATTACAACGACCCCGCGCCGGGGGTGAACCAGCCCAAGGGCGATCCGGGCTTCATCGTCAACGGCCGGATCGGCGTGACCGACATCGCGCTGAACGACACCGGCGCGCGGCTGAGCGTGTCGGCCTGGGCGCGCAACCTGCTGAACGAGCAGCATCTGTTCTACAAGACGCTGAACACCGCGACCGGCGTGTCGGGCTTCTTCAACGAGGCGCGCACCTATGGGCTGGAAGCGACGGTGAAGTTCTGATGCGCCGCGCGGTCGCCCTGGCGATGCTGCTGGCGGTCCCGGCGGGGCTGGGGGCTTCGGCGCCCGCCCCGGTGGCGGGGGCGGTGCACCACCGCGTGCTGCCGCTTCAGGGCGGCCGCAATTTCCGCGATCTGGGCGGCTATCGCACCAGTGATGGCCGGACGGTCAAATGGGGGCTGCTCTATCGCTCGGGGCAGATGCACGACCTGACCCCGGCGGATCATGCCTATCTGCAAAGGCTGGGCATCCGCACCGTCTGCGACTTTCGCGACACGCGCGAGCGGGCGGGCGAGCCGACGCTCTGGCCCGCGGGCCGCAAGCCCAAGGCGCTGAGCGACGATTACGCGCTCGACATGAGCGGCATGATGTTGCCCGGCGATCCGTCGACCTGGACGCATGAGCAGGTGGTCACGGCGATGACCGCGACCTATCCGAAGCTGCTCGACCAGTTTCGCGGCCAGTATGCCCGCATGTTCGCCGAGCTGCTGGCGGGCGACGTGCCGCTGGCCTTTCACTGCACGGCGGGCAAGGACCGCACCGGCGTCGCGGCCGCGCTGCTGCTGACCGCGCTGGGCGTGCCGAGGGCGACGATCGTCGAGGATTACCTCCTCTCCAACCAGCACATGGCCCCGCCGCCCGCCCACCCGACCGGCTTCTGGGCGAAACTCTCGCCCGAGGCGGCGCGCGCCTTCGCCGGGGTCGACCGCCGCTATATCGACGCGGTGTTCGCGGTGACCGACCGCCATCCGGGCGGGACGATGGGGTATCTCAAGGACGAGCTGGGTTTGGGGGCGAGCCAGATTGCGAAGCTGCGCGCGCTGTACCTGACGCGGGGGTGAGGGCTCAGCCCTGCCGCCTGTCCCCCTGGCGCCGCTCGCCGAACGGCAGCGGGGCGGGGGCGTCCTCGATCGCGCTCAGGATCGCGCGGCCATAGGCGGTCCTGGCCAGCGCCTGCCCCCGCGCCTCGGCCTGCTCGCGCGGGATGAACCCCTGAAGATAGGCGATCTCCTCGAGGCAGGCGATCTGGATGCCCTGGCGACGCTGGATCGTGCGGACGAACTCCGCCGCTTCGAGCAGGCTGTCATGCGTGCCGGTGTCGAGCCAGGCGAAGCCGCGTCCCATCGCTTCGATACGCAGCGTCCCCGCCTCCATATAGCGGCGCGCCAGGTCGGTGATCTCCAGTTCGCCGCGCGCCGAGGGGGTCAGGGTGGCGGCATGGTCGCATACCGCCGCGTCGAAGAGGTAGAGGCCGGTCATGGCGAAGCGCGACCGTGGCCGCTCGGGCTTTTCCTCGATCGATATGGCGCGCCCCGCTTCGTCGAAGGCGATGACGCCGTAACGCTCCGGATCCTCGACCCGGTAGGAAAAGACCGTCGCCCCGCCCCTGGCCCGCACATCGGCGACCGCGCGGCGCAGCATCGGCCCCAGCCCGTTGCCGAAGAAGATATTGTCCCCCAGCACCAGCATGGCGGCCTCTCCGGCCAGCCAGTCGCGCGCGATCGTGAACGCCTGGGGCAGCCCCTCGGGCCGTGGCTGCTCGGCATAGGCGATGCGCAGGCCCAGCGCGCTGCCGTCGCCGAACAGGGTGCGGTAATGCGGCAGGCTGTCGGGGCCGGAGATGATCAGGATCTCGCGGATACCGGCGAGCATCAGCGCCGACAGCGGATAATAGATCATCGGCTTGTCATAGACCGGCAGCAGCTGCTTGTTGACGACCAGCGTCGCCGGATGAAGCCGACTACCGGTGCCGCCCGCCAGGATGATGCCTTTCATGACGCGCATCCTATCACAAGGCATTGAAGATCGGGTTGGGTGATCCGGCCAGCCCGCGTCGCTGGTCGGCCGCGCGTTCGGACAGGATCGGGCGCCACCAGGGTTCGTTGGCGAGATACCAGCGCACCGTCTTTTCCAGTCCGCTCTCGAAGCTCTCCTGCGGCGTCCAGCCCAGCTCGGTGCGGATGCGCGTCGCATCGATCGCATAGCGCCGGTCATGGCCGGGGCGGTCGGCGACGAAGCCGATCTGCGCGGCATAGGACGCCCCGTCGGCTCGCGGATGCAGGCGGTCGAGGAGCGCGCAGAGCGTGCGCACCACATCGATGTTCCGCCGCTCGGCATCGCCCCCGATATTGTAGCGCCGCCCCGGCGTGCCGCGCTCGAACACGGCCTGGAGCGCGCGGACATGATCCTCGACGAACAGCCAGTCGCGCACATTCTCGCCGCGCCCATAGACGGGCAGCGTCTCTCCGGCGAGCGCCTTGACGATCATCAGCGGGATCATCTTTTCGGGGAAGTGATAGGGACCGTAATTGTTCGAGCAGTTGGTCACGATCACCGGCAGGCCATAGGTATGGCCCCAGGCGCTGACGAGGTGGTCCGATGCCGCCTTGCTGGCCGAATAGGGCGAGCGCGGGTCATAGGCGGTGGCCTCGGTGAACCGGCCCGTCTCGCCCAGCGAACCGAACACCTCGTCGGTCGAGATATGGTGGAAGCGGAACATCGCCCGTTCGGGCAGCGGCAAGCCCCGCCAATAGGCGCAGGCCGCTTCCAGCAGGGTGAAGGTGCCGGTGACGTTCGTGTCGATAAAGGCGGCGGGGCCGTCGATCGAGCGGTCGACATGGCTCTCGGCCGCCAGATGGGTGATGATGTCGGGGCGAAACGCCCGGATCGCCCCGGCGACCGCCGCCCCGTCGCGCACATCCGCCCGGACGAAGCGATAGCGCGGATCCGCCGCCACGGGGGCCAGCGCCGTCAGC
Organism: Sphingomonas sp. SORGH_AS_0950; assembly: GCF_030818415.1. Classification (NCBI taxonomy): domain Bacteria; kingdom Pseudomonadati; phylum Pseudomonadota; class Alphaproteobacteria; order Sphingomonadales; family Sphingomonadaceae; genus Sphingomonas; species Sphingomonas sp. SORGH_AS_0950. The sequence goes on along the minus strand of NZ_JAUTAE010000002.1, from coordinate 66,109 downwards.
GTGCCCGCATAGGTGAGCGCGTCGAGGACGAGCAACTCATGGCCGCTATTCCGGATCAGATGGCGGACCAGCGCCGACCCGATGAAACCGGCCCCACCCGTGACGAGAATACGCATCGGGCCATGCTATCGCGTCGAGGGCGGCGGTCCAGATGCCGAATGGCCGCCTTATCCCTTTTCGGATCAGCCTGTGCCGGGCCGCCCTTCGCCTCGAAAAACGATTGCGTGACGCCCGCGTCACCCAATCGTCATCGCTGTCACATCGCTTCGTAACAAACCCCCGCCACGGGGGCGGGAACGACCGGCGCCGGGGGGTGTCGGCACGACCAAGCGCCCAGGGGAAGCATCATGCACGCCATCCGTTTCGGCATCCGCGGTTTCGCGGGGGCCTCGCTCATCGCATTGGGCTTTGCCGCCTCGCCCGTTCTGGCCAAAGCTCCTGGCGGAGCGCCGGCGGGCGTTCCTGCGTCGGGGCCGATCCTGTCGGGCCGCCTCTATGACGCGACCGGCGTCGCGCTGCCCGGCGCGCGCGTCACCGTCGAGGGGACGGAGGCGCAGGCGACCACCAATCTCCAGGGCGCGTTCAGCATCGTCACCCCCGACGAGGCGGGCGACGTCACGCTGCGCATCGACTATCTCGGCCGCGCGTCGGTGACCCATGTCGTACCCGCGGCCGATCGCGGTCGCCCGGTGGTGCTGACCATGCCGCCCGCCGCTGGCCCGGACCATGAGGTCGTCGTCACCGGCGCCTCGCTGCTCGACAATACCGCGCGCGCGCTCAACCAGCAGCGGACCGCCGACAACACCGTCACCATCATCTCGTCGGACGCGATCGGCCGCTTCCCCGATCCCAACATCGCCGAGGCGCTCCAGCGCGCGCCCGGCGTCGGCATCGAGCGCGACCAGGGCGAGGGCCGCTATATCAATGTGCGCGGCGCGCCGAGCGAATGGTCCGCCGTCTCGGTCGACGGCATCCAGATCCCCTCGGTCGACCCGACGACGCGCGCCGTCGACCTCGACACGCTGCCCTCGGACATCGTCGCGAACCTCGAAGTGACCAAGTCGCTGCTCCCCTATCAGGATGCGGATTCGATCGCGGGCGCAGTCAACATCACCACCCGCTCGCCCTTCGACCGCAAGGGCTTTGCGCTGACCGGCATGGCGGGGGCCAGCTACAACCAATATGGCAAGGGTAGCGACTATCGCGGGTCGGCCGCGGTCAGCGACACCTTCGGCCCGGATCGCCAGTTTGGCCTGCTGCTCTCGGGCAGCTATTCGATGACCCATCGCCAGCCCGACAATGTCGAGAACACCTGGAGCCAGACGCCCGCCGGCTTGCGCGTCACCGAGACGCTGTTTAAGGATTACGACACCAAGCGCCAGCGTATCGCGGGCACCGGCGCGTTCGAATGGCGCCCCTCGGACCTGACCCATGGCTGGGTGCGCGGCACCTATGCCCGGTTCGAGGATGACGAATATCGCGACCGTATCGGCATATTGTGGAGCGAGGGCACGCTCCAGTCGGGATCGACCGACCGCGCCGCGACCTACCGCAACACCCGCATCGAAAAGCAGGTCCGCCACCGCAAACAGGTGAACGAGATCTGGTCGGCGACCGCCGGGATTGAGCAGCGGCTGGGCGAGGGCACGATCCGTGCGGACGTGGCCTATAGCGAGAGCTCGCAGACCTATCCGCGTCGCGACGAACTGCTGTTCCGCTCCTCGCTGCGGCCGACCTTGTCCTATGACTTCAGCGATTCCGACCTGCCCGGCTATTCGCTGTTCACCTCGAAGGAGCATCTCCAGCTCGGCACCTATAGCTTCCGCGAAAATGCCTATCGGTCGAACACGACGAAGAATGACGAATTCACCGTCGCCGTCCGCTCCGACCTGCCGGTCGGCGATCTCGTGACCTTCTCGACCGGGGGCAAATATCGCGCGCGGCATATCAACGCCGATGAGGAGCGGTTCCGCGATCGCCGTTCGTCCGCCGCGCCGAGCCAGAGCCTGGCGGGGCTGTTGTCCGACCAGGAGTCGCGTAATTTCGGCTATGGCCTGGGCCAGCGCTTCGACACCGGGCTGGTCGATGCCTATTTCGACGCGACCAAGGCGGCGTCCGAGCGTCGCCTGCCGCAATCGCTGACCGCCGACTATACCGCCGAGGAGAAGATCCTCGGCCTGTTCGGCATGGCCAAATACGTCAAGGACGGCACGACCCTGATCGCGGGGCTGCGCGTCGAGACCACCGATTTCGAGAGCAGCGCGCCCAGCGTCTCGCGCACCGGCGCGGTGACGACCGCGCGGGGGCATAATGGCTATGCCGATGTCTTTCCGAACCTGACGCTGCGCCAGGCCTTCACCCCCAACCTGATCCTGCGCACCGCCCTCAGCCGCGCGATCAACCGCCCCAATTTCCCGCAGATCGCGCCGCGCGTGCTGGAGACGACCGAGGGCAATACGGTGCGGGTCGAGTTCGGCAATCCCGACCTGAAGCCGACCTTGTCGAACAATGTCGATGCGGGCCTGGAATATTACATCCGGCCGCTGGGGGTGATCTCGGTCAACGGCTTCTACAAGGACCTGTCCGACTATCGCTACACGCTGACCAGCACGGGCTTTTACAACGGCGTGGGCGGCGCGATCCTCAGCCGTCCGGTCAATGCGCGGCGTGGCGAGCTGTACGGCGTCGAGCTGAACTGGCAGCAGCAGCTGAGCTTCCTGCCCGGCGTGCTGGGCGGGCTGGGCGTGTTCGCCAATTACACCTATACCAAGGGGAGCGCACGCTTCGACGGGAGCTATGCCGGGCGCAGCCGCTTCGCGCTGCCGGGCCAGTCGACGCATATGTGGAATGCCAGCGTCTTCTACGAGCGCGGGCCGGTGAATTTGCGCGTCGCCTATACCAAGCGCAGCGACTATCTGGACGAGATCAACGCCGACAATCCCGCGCTCGACCTGTATTGGGAAGGGCGCGGCCAGCTCGACGTGACGGGCAGCGTGCAGCTGGCACGCGGCATCAACCTGTTCGCCGAGGGCAAGAACCTGACCAACACGCCGGGCGTCCGCTATTTCGGGCAGCGTTACCGGACCTATGAATATGAGAAGTTCGGCTACACCGTGTTCGGTGGCCTGCGGGTGAAGCTGTGAGGGCGGCGCTGACGGCGCTGCTGCTCGCCGGGTGTGCCGGCGTGCCCGCCGCGACGCCGATCGCCGCGCCGACCGTGGCGGCCAGCGCCGAGACCGATCCGGTCGACAGCACCTCCGATGCGGCCGACGATCCCGCCATCTGGCGCAACGCCGCCAATCCGGCCGCGAGCCTGGTGATCGGCACCGACAAGCAGGCGGGCATCCATGTCTATGACCTGGCGGGCAGGCGGCTGTCCTTCACCCCGGCCGCGCGGCTGAACAATGTCGATCTGCGCGAGACGGGGGGGCGGGTGATCGTCGCGGCCAGCGACCGCGCGGACAAGGCGCAGGCGCATGTCGCGCTGTTCACCCTCGACACCGTGGCGCGTCGGCTGGTGCCGATGGGCCGCTATCCGGTGGGGGCGGGCGAGGCCTATGGCATGTGCCTGTGGACCCGCGCCAGCGACAAGGCGCTGTTCGGCTTTGTCGTGCTGAAGGACGGGCGGATCGACCAGGTCCGCATCGACCTGTCCGGCGCGGCCCCGCGCGTCGAGACCGTGCGCAGCATGAAGCTGGGCAGCCAGGCCGAGGGGTGCGTGGTCGATGACCGGACCGGGCTGCTCTATGTGGCGGAGGAGGATGTCGGGCTGTGGCGCTTCGCGGCCGACCCCGCCGCGCCCGGCACCGCCACCCCGATCGCGCGGGTCGACGACCGCACCCTGGTCGCCGATGCCGAGGGGCTGGCGCTGGCGCCACGGGGGGCCAAGGGCGGCTATCTGGTCGTCTCCAGCCAGGGCGACAATGCCTATACGCTCTATCGCCTGCCCGGCGTGATCTATGCCGGGCGCTTCCGCATCGGCGGAGGGGCGATCGACGGGACCAGCGACACCGACGGGATCGAGCTGGCGCTGGGCGATTTCGGCCCCGCTTACCCCAAAGGCCTGTTCGTCGCGCAGGACGGCGACAATGCGCCCGATACCCAGAATTTCAAATATGTCGGCTGGGACAAGGTGCGGAAGGCGCTGGGGTTGTAGGGAGGGCGCAGCATGGTGGAGGGGTGACCCCAGTCGTGATCGCGCCCATTCTCGCGAGTGGTGACACCCCTCCGTCAGGCCCCCGGCCTGCCACCTCCCCTTGCAGGGGAGGAAAGGGGGGCGCATTCCTTCGCCACGGCATTTGCGATTGCGGGACCGCTCATGCATGGCACGCGGGACAAGGTGCAACGCAAGCTGACGGACGGACCGATGGCCCGCCCCGTCTGGGGATGTTGAAATGAAGATTGCCGTTTTCGGCCTGGGCTATGTCGGACTGTCCAACGCCGTGCTGCTGGCCCAGCACAACCGGGTCGTCGCGGTCGACATCTCGGCCGAGCGGGTCGCGATGGTGAATGCGCGGACCTCGCCGATCATCGATGCCGAGTTGCAGGACTTCCTGACCGGCCGCGACCTGGACCTGTCCGCCACGACCGATGCGGCCGAGGCGCTGGCGGGCGCCGATTACGTCATCGTCGCGACGCCGACCAATTACGACATCGACACCAACAGCTTCAACACCCACTCGGTCGAGGCGGTCATCACCCTGGCCAAGACCCATGCGCCGCAAGCGACCGTGGTGGTCAAGTCGACCATCCCGGTCGGCTTCGTCGACGATGTCCGCGCGCGGCTGGATACGACACAGGTGATCTTCAGCCCCGAATTCCTGCGCGAGGGGCGCGCGCTGCACGACAATCTCCACCCGTCGCGGATCATCGTCGGCGAACAGTCGGAGCGGGCGCGGATCTTCGCCGAGCTGCTGGTCCAGGGCGCGGAAAAGGCCGACATCCCGGTCCTGTTCACCGGCACCCGCGAGGCCGAGGCGATCAAGCTGTTCGCCAACACCTATCTCGCGATGCGCGTCGCCTTCTTCAACGAACTCGACAGCTATGCGATCGCGGGCGACATGGACACGCGCCAGATCATCGAGGGCGTCGGCCTCGACCCGCGCATCGGCACGCACTACAACAATCCCAGCTTCGGCTATGGCGGCTATTGCCTGCCCAAGGACACCAAGCAGCTGCTGGCCAATTATACCAGCGTGCCGCAGAACCTGATCCGCGCGATCGTCGACGCCAACCGCACCCGCAAGGATTTCCTGGCCGACCAGATCATCGCCAGGAAGCCCGGCCGCGTCGGCATCTTCCGCCTGACGATGAAGGCGGGGTCGGACAATTTCCGCCAATCCTCGATCCAGGGGATCATGAAGCGGATCAAGGCCAAGGGGATCGAGGTCGTGGTCTACGAGCCGTCCCTGCACGAAGACGCGTTCTTCGGCTCGCGGGTGGTGCGCGACCTGGCCGCGTTCAAGGCCGATTGCGACGTCATCATCGCCAATCGCAACGACCCCGAACTGGCCGATGTCGCGGGCAAGCTGTTCACGCGGGATATCTTCGGCTCGGACTGATCGCTCCCCATTCCTCCCCTGCAAGGGGAGGTGGCAGGCCGAAGGCCTGACGGAGGGGTGTCACCCTCTCGCGAGCGGGACACCCCTCCACCATGCTGCGCATGGTCCCCCTCCCCTTGCAGGGGAGGAATTCCATCACCGGCAGATCCGCACCCGCTCCCAGCCGCGATATTCGGTCCAGCAGCGACGATAGGGGCGATACGGCCGATAGGGCCGGTAGCCATAGCCCGCATCGCGCCAGCCATAGCCCCCGTCATAGCCACCCCAATGCGGAGGCGGCGGAGGGGGCGGGGGTGGGGGTGGGGGCGGCGGGGGACCCCAGCCGGGAGGCGGCGGAGGCGGGGGCGGTCCCCATTCCTGCGCACTGGCATTTGCACTGAAGCCCAGCGTTGCGATCGCGAGGCCGGCGACAATGATACGCGTCACCTTCATGACTGGTCCCTCCATGCCCATCACCGGGCATGGCACGGATGTATCACGCGCCGTGCTTCGCGAGGCTGAACGCGGTTGTTCTCTGGCGTTCAGGAATGTCGGGTTGGAGACGCGGGCACGCCTCAGGCGCGCTCCGTCGCCACCTCGCGTGCGACTGCGGCGACATCGCCAGGCGGGGCCTGGACGACTTCCAGCGCGATATTGGCTATTTCTGCGGCGGTCACCTGCAACTGCGTGATCGGGCTCGAACTGCTGTCGACGCGGTCCACCCCGGTTTCGGAAATCTTGACCAGAAAGCGATCGACGTCGTTAAGGACGACCAGCTTGATGGACTGGTCCTCGTCAAGCGCCAGCTGCTGCACCGTGCCTTCATAGGCCACGATAAAACCGTCATGGCCGGTTTTGGTCAGGACATAGGCGACGACGAACGAGTCGCCGCGCTTGACGGCTTGAACGACCGGGTTGAGCCAGCCGAATGCGATCGGATCGGTTTTGTCGGTGACGGCCTCGCGCTGGGCCATCCACTGCGCCAAGGCTCCCGTCGCCAGGCCGATGAGCAGCATGGCCAAAAGCCAGGCTTCGAGCGCGAAGTCGGATGCGCGGCGTGCGCCCGAAGCGCCGCCCAGCAAGGCCCGATAGACGTTCGGATCGAAACCGACATCGAAGCATCGAGCGGTCCAGCGGCACCAGGCCGACTGCGCGGCGAAGGCGCCCGTTCCGAGCAAATGTCCGGCGATCGTCCCGAAAACGACGATGAACAGCGTCACCGTCGAATTGGGTCGATCGGGAGAGGGGCTCAGAAAATCGGTGCGCTCACCGGCTCTCCAGCCCGCCCAGAAGCAAAGCCCTGGAAATATCAGCAAAAGTACGAGGAAGAGAGAATAGCTGAATGCCACGGCATTCAGGCCGTCAAGGTGCCTGACCCGTCCTTCTCATCTCTTTCGGTCCCAGCGGAGCGCACGACATAGACGCCGTTCTCGATGCGCGACGCCTGGCGCACGGCCTGCCATGTGCCGAAGCGGTTCTTGACCCGGCGGGCCAGCCGCATCGAAGTGCTGGTGTTCACGCGCATATCGATCCTCCAACGCCAGATGTAGAGGTTCGTTCGACCGACGTCCACTCGATGCGCACATCGCCCCACCTCGCCCCCCTCAGAACAATTTCCGCACCCCGATCCGGATCGAGCGGCCGATCGGGTCGAGATAGGCGGGCTGGAAGCGGTTGGGGGTCTGGCCGTCGCGGTCGGTGACGTTGATCCGGTCGTTGAGCAGATTCTCGACCGCCATGCTGACGTTCAGCCCCTTGGCCCAGGGCTTGTCGATGATCCTCTCGACCTTGATGAAGCTGTAGAGGACCAGCCAGGTCCGCCCCGAGAAATGCAGGTCCGAGGCGGCGATGTCGCTGCGGATGCGGGTCGGGCCCTGGATGCGGCCGAACACGCCCAGATTGGCGACCCCCTTCGAGACATGGGCGTTCAGCTCGACATCCCAGCGCGGCCGCCCGCCCGTGCCGTTCAGCGTCGCCCCGTCGAGCAGGTCGAGCACCGGCCCGCCGTCGCGCAGGGTCAGCCGGTCCTCCAGCCGGTAGCTGGTCGTCGCCGACACCATCAGGAAACCGGGCTGCTTGCGCGGGCGCGGCGGGGGCGCGGTCTTGCCGGCATCCGGGGCGGGGGGTGCGGCGGGGGGCGGGGGGCTCTTGCCCAGCTGGGTCTGCACGTCGAAGGTCAGCCGCAGCTTGCGCTCCCGCTCGAACGCCAGATTGACCGGGCGCAGGTCGACGCGGGTCAGCGCGCCCAGCGCGTCGCGCGCGAACAGGTCGGGAAAGACGCGCTGGAACGCCGGGGTCGCCCCGCCCAGCGAGGCGGCCTGGTTGTCGATCCGCGTGTCGAGATAGTCCAGGCTGAGCCGGATCTCCTTGTCCTTGATCGGCTGCACCGCCAGGCCCAGCGTCGTCACCCGCCGCTTTTCGGGGGCCAGGTTCGGATTGCCGCCCATGATCGTGGTGACCAGCGTGCTGCGCCCGGTGACGAAATCGAAAAAGGGCGTGTTGGGCGTCGCCACGACCGGCGCGACCAGCTGGGTCACGGCGGGCGCGGCCTGCGCGACATTGACCGAGGCGCCCAGCTGCACGGGGCGGAACGGCGTCCAGTTCAGCCCCAGATTGGAGGTGCCGAGCCGCCCGAAGCCCGACACCTGCGATACGCCCGCCATGCCGCTGAGCTGCAATTCGCCCAGAAAGCCCAGCGAGCCCTCGCGCGCCGAGGCGAGCGGCACGCTGGCATTGACGCTGGCCCCGCGCGTGGTGCGCCCGATGCCGTCGGCGGGCAGCGCCAGATTGGTGCGCGCATCGCTGTCGACCCGCGCATAGTCGGTGGTGACGGTCAGCATCGCCTCGCCCGCGGGCAGGTGGGCGACCGGACCGTTGGCGGTCGCCTTGACCCCCAGCGTGTCCGACACCGCGCGGCTGCGGTTGAGGTTGCGCTCAGCGGCGAGGGCGGGATCGATCGCCGCCATCGGATCGCCCCCGGCATCGATCGACGCTTGGAGCGCGCCCAGCGGCACCCCCGTCTCCGAGGTGCCGCGCGACACCATCCGGTCGTAATTGCCGGTGATCGCCCAGCTCCAGCGGCGGACATCGCCGGTCAGCGTGCCCCCGCCATGCAGCGCCATGCTGGTCGTCCGCTGGTGCAGCACGCTGCCGGGCAGATAGCGATAGAGGAGCGTGTCGTTGGCAAAGGGAAAATTCCCCGCGCCGCCCGGCACGCGCAGCAGGGCGGGGGCCAGCCCGTTGAGCCCCTTGGTCTGGACCGCCTCCATCGACAGGATCAGCGAGCCCGACATGGTCTTGCCGAGCGGCGCGGCCAGGCTGGCCTCGCTATGGATGGTGTCGCTCAGCGGCTGGAGCGTGCGATAGGGGCCCAGGTCGGTGACCCCGGCCGGGCTGTTCGCATAGGCGGCCAGCGACCCCCGCGCGGCCGGATCGACCGGCACCCCCGCCACCGTCACCGCCCGCCCCGCCAGCGTATCGAGCCGGGGGTCCAGGCTGGCGCCATTGACGCCCGTGACATTGCCGGTCGTCGCATAGAGCGTCTCGGGATCGGGGACGATGGCGCGCTGGCTCTGGAGCACCGGGTCCTGGCGCAGATGCGACACGTTGAAGGTCAGGCGGCGCGGCCCGTCGATCCGGGCGGAGGTAACTTCGGTATATTGGGTGCCGCCCCCGCCCTCGGTGGTGATGCCGGGCAGCACATGGACGGTGACCGCGCGGAATTTCTTCTTGGTAATGAAGTTCATCACCCGGACATTGGGCGGATAGCCGAAGCGCGCCGCCTCCTGCTCGGGCAGCACCTCGACCTTCTCGATCGCCTCATAGGGCAGCGACTGGAATTCGGAAAAGCCCGACACGCGCCGCCCGTTGAGCAGCATGACCGGATCGCCCCCGCCCGACGAACTGGCCAGCGCCTTCACCTTCTTTAGCAGGTCGCTCAGGCTGCTGACCCCCAGCGCGTCGAGCGCCTGCGCATCGAGGACCGCGACCGGCTCGACCGCGCCGACGACCGAGCCGGGGATGCGCTTGCCGGTGACGGTGACTTCGGGCGGGGGGATGTCGGTGGCGGCGGGGGGCGGCGCGGTCTGCGCCTGGAGCGGTGTCGCCAGGCCCCAGGCCAGCGCGATCGTCGACCATCCCGCGCGACACCCGGGCCGCGCGCTCCCCTTGTAGAACATCGTCCAGCCACTCCCATCGCTGACGTGATGGGTTATTCATACTGTGGCGATGATGTCACAATTAAGGCGAATTTTTCGGGAGGGTTGACTTATCCGGCGGGGCCTCTCGCCCGATCCGGAATTCCCCCCTGATCGAAGCCACTTACAGGAGCGGCAGGACCGGTTCGCCGCAGAGCGGGGCGGGCGCGGCGCGACGCCGCAGGACGCTGTGCATCACGCGCAGATAATGGTCCGCGCCCTGTTCGATGGCGAAGCGCCGCGCCTGGTGCAGCGTGCGGTGCGCGTCCTGCGCCCCCGGCCGGGCCTGTGCGATCGCCGCGGCAAAGCCCGCCGCGTCGCCGACCGGCACCAGCGTCCCGAGCGTCCCCTGCTGCAACAGCGCGGCCATCGACCGGCTGCAATCGGTGGCGATGATGCCGATATTGGCGGCCAGCCCCTCCAGGATCACCGCGGGCACGCCTTCATAGTCGGAGGACAGCAGCAGCATGTCATACGCCCCCAGCCGCCCCGCCGGATCGGTGACATAGCCGCGAAAATCGACCCGGTCCGCGACGCCGAGCGTGGCCGCCAGCGCCTCCAGCGCGGGCCGCTCGGGCCCCTCGCCGAACAGGGTCAGCGTGTCGGCGGGATCGCTGCCCGCCGCGAAGCCGCGCAGCATCAGCGCCAGGTTCTTCTGCGGCGCGAGCCGCGCGATGGTGACGAAGCGCCGCCCCGCCACAGGCGGCCGCGCGGCCACCGGCGTCCGAAGCGCCATGATCTGCGCCTCGGACAGCGCCGGGTCGGGGATGATCGCGACGCGGGCGGGCGACACGCCGACGCATTGCACGATCTCGGCGCGCATCGGCTTTTCCATGCCGACGAAATGGTCGATCGCCAGCCCCTGGATGCGCAGCCAGATGCGGTAGAAGAATCGGTAGAACCAGGACGCGTCGGTGCGGTCGAGATTGTTGCTGATCTTGGCGACGATCGGCGGGCAGTCGCGCCCCAGGATCAGCTTCAGCATCACCGCGACAAAGGCATAGGTATTGCCCGCGCAGAACAGCATGTCCGGCCGCATCGCCCGCACCGCGCGCGGCAGGGTGGCGACCATCCAGATCGTCTCCCAATGCGCGATGCCCGGCCAGCGGCGCCGGGGCGTGACGAAGTCCAGCCCCGCCCCGACATCCCGCGCCATCGCGCCGTCGGTCCGCCCCAGGAACAGCGGCGCATCGATGCCGCTATCGCGCCAGCGCCGGACGAGCCGCAACGCGATCCGCTCGACCCCGCCCGGCTCGAAACTGTGAAGGAAGGTCAGGACGCGCAAAACGCCGTCCACCCCGATCGCCGCAGAGGATCCACCGAAAGCCCGCCCATATTTCCGGCCGATAGCATGACTGGCGGGAAAAACGATACCCTGTCGTGACGTATTCGTTATGAGGGGGCGGCGGTCCGATGCGGGCCATGTTGACCGACCCCCAATGATACACCATCACATCGCCATCGATCCATGATGGGCACGGGCGATGGGAGGCGTGACAGCTTGAACCGGGAGCTTCTCCTGATCCTGCTGACCGGGACATTGGTCGTCGTGGCGGTGGTCGCGGCGATACCCTGGTTCCGCACGAGCCGCCCGTTGCACGGGTCGCCGATCGCCGCGACGGGCGACGCGCTGGCCGCCGGTATCTTCCTGGGCGCGGGCCTGATCCACATGCTGCCGGACGCGGCGCAGGGCTATGCCGCTTATGGCACCGGCTATCCCTGGCCCTTCGTCATCTGCGGCGCGACGATCCTGGGCCTTGCCCTGCTCGAGCATCTGGCCCTGGGCAGCGGCCGCTCCGCCGTCCCCGCGCTCGCGGCCGCCATCGCGCTGGCGGCGCACAGCTTCCTGGCCGGGGCGGCCCTGGGCGCCACGTCGCGCGAAGCCGCGGTCCTGGCGCTGTTCCTCGCGCTGATCGCGCACAAGGGGGCGGCGTCGTTTTCGCTGGCGCAGGTGCTCACCGAAAGCCCGCTCTCCCGCCGCAGGGCCCTGACGATGCAGAACATGTTCATCGCCGCCCTGCCGCTCGGCGTCGCGCTGGGGGCGGTGGCAATACGGCAGGAACAGGCCTGGCCCCTGGCCAAGCCGACCATCCTGGCGCTGGGCGCGGGCACCTTCCTGCACTTCGGCCTGCAACGCCATCGCGCCCGCGCCCCGACATCCGGCAGGGCGCGCTGGGTCATGCCCTGGTTCGGCTTCGCGCTGATGGCGCTGATCGCGGTCGTGGACTGACTTTGCGCGTCATCGTTGCGATGAGGGGGGCAGCGGCGCCCCGTTGCCTGTCGATCCGGCACCATTTCGGGAAAGAGCCACTGGGACCGGATTGCGAGACGCCAGCGGCGGAGGCAGGCGTGCTCAGGCCCATCGAGCAACGCCGTCCCGCGCGGCCATTCCCAAACGAGAATGGCTGGAAGCGGCCCGAGTCGGACACCGAAAGCCGGCATGGCCGTTCCAAGACGCTGCCGATCGTTTAATGCCGGAAGCGCTGGCGCGACTTTGCCGCTACGGACACGATGAGTGCAGTTGGAATGCCACCAATGACACATCCGGCCGCAACCGGGACCGCGAGCATCACGAGCGTAATCGCGAACATGCCGAGGTCTTGCCATGCCGCTATATTCCATGGCTCCATGAATATGACGCTAAGGCCATAGGACAGAAGAAAGGGTGCCCGAAAGCCCGGATCATCCTTCGATAAAACTGCCGCGCCAACGATCCAGCAGGCAGTAATTATCGCGGCGAGCGGAAGTGCGATGAAACCGGAAAAGTCCATCAGATGAGATTAGCGGCAGCTTTGACGATGATCCAGCCACAAAGCCGCCCGTCCGCAGCCCACCACGATCACACATTCCGCTAACACCCAGTTGCAGGCACTTCGGCATGAAACTAATCTAGATCCGTGTGGGATGAATTGCCTATTTCGACGTTGGTCGGCCTCGCCGCTGCCGCAGTGACAGTAGGGATTGGCCTCGGCTTTCTGACGAAGTCAAAAGCACGCACCACCCTCGTGGTAGTATGGACCGCGTTACCGTTCTTGCTTTCACTGGCTGCGAATGTTTTTACCGTCTTGGACACCCGCGTTTTCGATGCCGCAACGTTCTTCGGCTTTACCGCCGTTTTTGGCCTTTTGCTAACGCCACCTTGGGCATTACTAATCCTGTTGCCGTTTAATCTTGTCAGGCGTTGGCGCGAGATCGAAGCGGGAATTGATTACCGGATCGGCAGCTAACCACCCAACTCGGTCATTCCTGATATTCGATCCCTACAGGGATTAGATTCTGCCCGGCAGGTGCTTTCATCCATACTGCAAGGCGGCAGCTATCAGGATCGCCACGCCGACACCGGCAAGAGCCAATCGGCCCCTTTGATGGCCGACATTGATCGTCCAGCCAAGCGCCTTGACGCGCTTTGGAACAATTACGCGGGGATCGCCGGCATCATGATAAAGCCCGAGTAGATCATACCCCTTGCTCCCCGTTCAACCCCCGTCTCGATACCGGATGTTCCATATATCGCAGACGATCACCGTGCGTCGATAGTTCGCATTTCCCTATCCGCCGCGGGTTTTGAGGAGCCGCTCGCATTCTCCTTTTCCGATCGATTCTGGAAGCGCCCACAGCGTCTCGTTCGTCGTTTCCGATCGGCAAGGCTGGTGTATTGAGGCAACCGCTTCGTGCCTGATAAACGCGGTGGAATGAAACTATGGCGGCTTACGCGACCAGAATATGTCGCCCTCGATGGGGCGGGTGCGGCGAAATCGGGTGGGCGCTATTCATCGCCCGGCATCCCATTGGTCAACTTCGCAAGTGAGCCGGGATTAGCGGTCTTGGTAGCACTGCGCTATGTCCAGGCCACCCCGGCATTCTCCGACGACGATTTCGTTTTGGGTTGGACGACCATCGATTGTGATGTCGAGCGGGTTCCCCACGCATTGAGCCGCGAGGCAAAGGTCGCTTTCGTCGACGCCTGGGCAAAGCAGCGGCGGTCGCTCGCAATTGCCGTCCAGTCCGCCGTCCTGCCCGAAGCCGACATAATTTTGATGAACCCGCTGCACGCCGACGCGGCCGACATAGCCCCTCTATCCACCCGACCTTTCCGCTTCTCCGAGTGTCTGCATCGACCGCCGATGTTGGAACGATACACCGCAGGCTGACGCCTACCGCCTCTCGGACCGCAAACCCCCTATATCCACCGCCAGGCCCGCGCCCAGAAACGCAGCGGCGACAAGACAATCATGGCGGTTCAGAGGCCATCGGCTCAAGCCTGACAACCGACTCAACAGCCAGGCCAGTCCTGTTGCGACGATATTCCATGGTGTTCGCCACCGTGGCTTGCGCATCGCTGCGCGACTCAATCGCGAGAGGAGGGATGACATGGCGCGATGCTGATCGATGCCCTTTCCTTCGTCAAACGGGGGCGGGGCCGTTCGACATGACCCTCTTTATCCTTGCCTTTGCCCGCAAAGCGACCCACCCGCGCGTCTCATGAGCAAGGGACAGGGGCAAAGCGGGTGGCGGGGGCAGGCTTTGGTCCTGCTGCTGCTGACGCTGGTCGCGCTGGTGGTGCGGGCGCGGACGTTCGGGAATCCGGTGATCGGGTTCGACGAGCAATATTATCTGCTGGTCGGCGACCGGATGCTCCATGGCGCGATGCCCTATGTCGATATCTTCGATCGCAAGCCGATCGGGCTGTTCCTCCTCTATGCGGGGGCGCGGGGGCTCGGGGGGGACGGGTTCCTCGCCTATAAGCTGGTCGCGACCGGCTTCGTCATCGCCACCGCCTTCGGTATCCAGCGTATCGCGCGGGGCTTTGCGGGGCCGGGGGCGGCGGTCGTGGCGGCGATCCTCTATATCCTCTGGCTGAACCTGATGGAGGGGGAAGGGGGCCAGTCGCCCGTCTTCTACAATGCGCCGATGCTGGTCGCCGCGAGCGCGGTGCTGCGCGCGGTCGAGGGGCGGGGGCGGCTGTTTCCCTGCGGCGCGGTCGCGATGGCGGCGGTGGGGCTGGCGCTCCAGGTCAAATATTCGGTGCTGCCCGAGGGGTTTGCGTTCGGCTGCATCCTGCTCTGGCAGGGCTGGCGTGAGCGGGTGCCGCTGGGGCGGCTGGCGGGGATGGCCTTGGTCTGGGTTGCGCTGGCGCTGTTGCCGACGCTGGTCGCCCTGGGCAGCTATGCCGCGATGGGGCAGGGGCAGGCCTGGCTCTTCGCCAATATCGTCTCGCTCGGCGGACAGGCGGCGCGGCCGCTGGCCGACGAGCTGGAGGGGCTGGCCGCCTGTGTCGGCATCCTGTCGCCGCTGGCGCTGGCGATCGGTTTCGGGCGGCCCTGGCGCCATGTCCCGGCGGAGCGGCGCGAGGGCTTTCGCCTGCTGCTCGTCTGGCTGGCGGTCGCGGGCGCGGCGGTCCTGCTCTATGGCCGGTTCGGCAGCCCGCATTATGCGCTGCCCATCGTGCTGCCCGCCACGCTGGTCGCCGCGCCCGAGCTGGCCCGCTGGCGCCGCGCCGGGATCGCGGCCTTCCTGCTCGCGATCGGCGCGGCGGGGCAGATCGTGCTGCACCTCAGCGAGCGGACCAAGGGCGGCGCGGCCGAGGCGCGGGCCGTCGCCAATGCGGCGACCCCGGCGCGCGGCTGTCTCTATGTCTATGACGGCTATCCCGCGCTCTACATGCTGACGCACAGCTGCCTGCCGTCGAAATGGGTGTTTCCGGGCCATCTCGCCACCCGGGACGAGGCGAGCGCGGCCGCGATCGGCGTCGATCCCGTCGCCGAGGTCCGCCGCATCCTGGCCGCGCGGCCCGGCGCGATCGTCGACGATTATCCGCGCTTCGCCTTCGGCAACCCGGCGACCCGCGCGGTGCTGCGCGAGGTGCTGGCGCGCGACTATCACCTGGCCGCCTGCGTGCCCACCGGACCGAGCCGGGTGCGGCTGGTCTATCGGCCGGGCGCGGGCGCGGGGGCGGCGGGGTGTCCGAGTGCGGCGATGCTGAATCGATAGCCGTTTTTCCCCTGCAAAAGAGGGGTGTCCCGCTCTCGAAAGGAGTGACACCCCTCCGTCAGTCCTGCGGACTGCCACCTCCCCTTGCAGGGGAGGAAAAGGAAGAAGGTATACTATATCGACAGACGCGACGGGCTCGGCCACTATGCCCGCCATGATCCCGCTGATCCTCCTCGCCGCCCAGCTCGCCCCCGAAACCATTCACAGCCGGGGCAATCCGATCCTGGCCGATGGGCGTTACTATTCCACCGACCCCGCGCCGCTGGTCGATGGCGACACGCTGTGGATCCTGGCGGGGCGCGACGAGGCGCCCAAAGGCGTCAACGACTTCATCATGAACGAGTGGCAGCTTCTCTCCACGAAAGACCCCGCCAGCGGCGTGTGGCGGCACTATCCCGCCATCGCCCGGCCCGAGCGCGTCTTCGCCTGGGCCGGGCCGGGCCGCGCCTATGCCGGGCAGATCGTGAAGGGGCGGGACGGGCGCTTCTATCTTTACGCGCCGGTGCTCCAGCGGGACGGCGGGGCGAAGGATCGGTTCGCGATCGGCGTGGCGGTGGCCGACCGCCCGACCGGGCCGTGGCGCGACGCGCACCCCTCGGGCCCGATCATCTCGCAAACGGTGCCGGTGGCCAACGATATCCAGAATATCGACCCGACCGTGCTGATCGACGATGACGGCCGTATCTATATCTATTGGGGCACGTTCGGGCGGCTGCGCGCGATGGAGCTGGCCCCCGACATGGTCACCCCCAAGGGCCCCGAGCAGGTCGTGACCGGCGCAACGGGTTTCTTCGAGGCGCCCTGGATCATGAAGCGGCGCGGCACCTATTATCTGCTCTACGCCGCCAACACGACCGGGCCGGGCAGCGCCTGTACGCCGACGCTCTATCATGCGTGCCAGGCCTATGCCTCGGCGCCGAGCCCGATGGGGCCCTGGACCTATCGCGGGGTGGTGCTGCCCCCGGTGACGTCGACCACCTCGCATGCGGGGGCCGTCCCGTTCAAGGGACGCTGGTATCTGGCCTATCACACCGCGGATGCGAAGGGCGGGGGGCATTTCCGCCGCTCGGTCGCGCTCGATCCGATGGCGTGGGACGACAGCGTCTCGCCGCCCGCGATCCGCCCCGTAAAGCCGAGCAGGGCGCCCGCCCCGCCGCCCCCGCCGACGCGCAACCGGGCACTGAGCGCATGGGCCACCGCCTCCAACGCGCCCGGCCCGGTGCAATACTGGATCGCCGCGCTGAACGACGGCGTGGTGCGGGCAAGTCCGCTGCCGCCCGATATGTGGGGCAACTGGACGAAGCAGAACCCGGCGAGCGCCTGGATCGAATATCGCTGGCCCCGGCCGGTGACGCTGAACGGCGCGCGCATCCGCTTCTTCGCCGATCATCCCGCAGGTTCGGACGAAGGCGTCGCCCCGCCCGCCGCCTGGCATCTGGAATATTGGGGGCAGGGGGGCTGGCGGCGGATCGCGGGGACCTATCCGACCGGGGTGGAGCGATTCCAGCAAGTGCGTTTCGCCCCCGTCACCACCCGCTGCCTGCGCGCGGTGATGGAGGCGTCGGGGGCGGGGGACCGCCATGCGGGGCTGGCGGTGGAGGAATGGGAAGCGCTGTCGCCCAGCCCCGCGCCGGTCACGCCGCGACCGGCCGACGCGCCTGCTGCTTGTTCGGGTGCGTGAAGCGGCCGCGCCGCCATCATCGCCAGGAGATGGGGGTGAACAGTCCCGCCCCGGCGCGATGCGCGGGGTCGCTCCACGCGATGAAATCGGCCTGGGTCCTGGCGGGGCGCAGCCGCATCGGCCTGCCATGGAAATAGCCCTGCTGCCACAGGCTTCCCGCGTCCTGGGCGATATCGGCCTGTTCGCGGGTCTCGACCCCTTCGACGATGGTCAAGGCGCCGATCGACCGGGCGATGCCGACCAAATGCCGGAACAGCGCCGCGCCGGTGGCGCTCGCCCCGGCCTGCTGCACGAACGCGCCGTCGATCTTGATGATCGCGGGCTGCAACGCCAGCGCGGTGGCGACGGACGAATGCCCCGCCCCGAAATCGTCCAGCGCGACGCGCACGCCGCAGGCCTGGAGCTGCGTGCAGAATGAGGCAGCCCTGTCGATGTCGGCAAAGGGCGCGGTTTCGGTGATCTCGACGATCAGGCGGTGCGCGATCGTGCGATCGCTCCGCAGCATCGCCACCACATCGCTCCAGCCATCGGGATCGGTACTGGCGGCGGACAGGTTGACGCCGAGGACCGCGACGGGATCGGACCGCAGCGCTTCGATCACGCGGCGGACGATGAGCCGGTCGAAGGACAGGCTTCCGCCGCAACGCTCGATCATCGCCAGAGTCGCGTGCGGCGCGGCGTCCCAGCCATCGGTCTCGGGGAAGCGCACCAGCCCTTCGTGATACAGGATCGCGCCGCCCGGCCGCACGTCGCGGACGGGTTGCCACACCAGCGCCATCGATGCCGACGGGCATGCCAGCATAGCCCCTTCATCGCCGCGCTCGGCCAGCGCCACGCGCTCGGCCCCGGTATCCTCGCGGTCCTCCCATGGCCCGTCGTCGGAATGTCGCGCCACCTTCCCCCCCTGTCGTCGCGATCCGCCGCAGATCGCCGCCCGGTGACGCAATAGCCAAAACTGTAACAACCGGGTCGTCAGCCATTGAACAGAATTCAAACCATAATCCCGCTATCTTCGGGACCTTCAAACCGGGGAGAGGCTTCGAACATGCCTTGGTCGATGTACGACGCGAAGGGTCAACGGAAGTATCTGACGCGGGACGAGCTGCAAGCGTTCATCAAGCTGACGCGATGCTATCCTCCCGAGATAGAAATATTCTGCCTGATCGTTGCTTATACCGGATGCCGGATATCCGAAGCGCTGGCGCTGGAGGAAAGCAATATCGACTTCCATCAACAGTGCATCGTCATCAAATGCCTGAAGAAGAGGGATAAAGTCATGTTCCGATCGGTCCCGGTCAAACGATCGATCATCAGCAAGTTGCGCCATGGGCTGGAAAAGGGCCAGCTGCCGCCCGAACGATTATTCCCCTGGTGCCGGATGACCGGCTATCGCCGCATATGCGAGGTCATGCAAGCCGCTGGAATCCGGGGAAGCTATGCGACCCCCAAAGGCTTGCGCCATGCCTTTGGCGTCAACGCCGTGCAGTCCGGCGTGCCCCTGAACATGGTCCAGCGCTGGCTCGGCCATGCCGACATCAAGACGACCGCGATCTACACCCACGCCACGGGGCACGAAGAACGAAACCTCGCCAAACGCATGTGGCACGGAGTCTGAGGCAAGCGGGACGTATCGACGCCCATGACTGCGCCAGGCAAGTCCTTGGAGGGTCAAGGACTTACACAATCATATTGCGGCATGTTACAGTTTTGGCTATTTTGAAACACATCTTCCCATTGGAAAACAATGGCTTCGCCTGCGTTAGCCATGCTTCTTTACAAAATCTTACGAAAAAGAAAACCCAAACCGCGCCAGGCGGTCGGCGATCGACCACGACGTTCGGATGGGTCCCATTCCTGGCCGTATATTCGGGCCCTCATTTCCTGCTCGATATGGGTCGTCCATGGACGGCCTCTGCGTCATAGGGTGACCGGCGGGCAACTGGTGCGGGAGCCTGACGCAGCCGCTTGCAGAGAGGCTCAAGACCGGATTCGCGCTGCGATCAGGCTATTACGGTTGTTTGACTGTCGTTTGATGTGCACCATGTTGTGCACAATATACGTAACACCCTGACCGCGCCAGAATATTTAACATAAGAAATATTATCAATTTTAGAATAGCGGTGCCAGATTCGAATGACACCATCTTGCCAAATGGAAAGAGCACCATTGATGTTTGGTTGATGATGAGATCCTTTCGTTGGAATGGAAGGAGGCCGTACGTCACGGGAGCGCTACTACGACGCACGCCGTCCGAGTTGCAAACAGCAATCGCAGGCTTTGCTCGCGGCCCTGAGTCATCCCGTAATTTGTAGCTGCTTCCTCTGACCGGCTGAGCGGCACACCTTCTGGTTGTCAGACCCGAAGGAAGGAAGCAGCTATGAAGCACTATGCCGGAATAGACCTATCGATGGAAACGTCGCACGTCTGCATTGTCGATGCCGAAGGGCGCAAGGTCGCGGCGGAAGGCGTGGACAGCACGCCGGAAGCGAACGCCACGCTCCTGGAACGCCATGGCCCGTGGAACGCGTGGTGATCGAGACCGGCCGGATGACGCCGTGGGTCGCGCGGGGCTTGCACGCGCTGGGCGTCGCGATCGTGTGCGTCGATGCACGGCAGGCGCATCAAAGCCTAAAGGCGATGAAGGCGAACAAGACCGATCCACATGATGCGGCAGGCCTCGCACAGTTGGCCCGGACCGGCTTCTACAAGGAAGTGCACGTCAAATCGCCGACGTCGCATGGGGTGCGCTCGGTGATTACCGCCCGCGCGCATCTGGTCGAAGCACGTGTCCGCCTCGACAACGCCATCCGCGGCCTCTGCGCCACCTTCGGGATCAGGCCGGGGGCAGGCCAGGGGGCACGGTTCCTCGTACGGGTGCAGGCCGCCATCGCTGTCCCGGGTCTCGGCGAGGCGGTGGCCGCGCTGCTCCGGCCGCGGGTCGGCCTGGTTGATGAGATCCGCCAAATGGACCGCGAACTCAAGGCCATCAGCATCACGTCTCCGCCTTGCCAGGCGCTCATGAGCATTCCGGGCGTCGGCGTGCAGACCTTGGCCTCGGCCTCGGCCGCGGTCGCCGCCGCCATCGGTCCGGCGAACTCGACTGGACTGGCCAGATCACCAAGCAGGGCGACGGCACTGTCTGCAAGCTCCTATACGAAGCAGCGAACTCGATCCTGCCTCGCACGCGGCAGACCTTTGCACTGAAGACCTGGGCGCTGAAGATCGCAAAGCGGCGCGGCCTCAAGAAAGCCCGGGTTGCGCTCGCCCGCAGCCTTGCCGTCATCATGCATGCCATGCTGCGCGACGGCACCTTGTTCGAGGCCTGAAATACGGTAAGCCCCCCCCTCGCCAGCGGTGACGCTCTCCAGCTGACCCGATGGCGGTGTCCCGCGAGGGAACGCAGGGACGGACGATCTGCGAAGGTTATCAGATGGGCTGCCAAGCCCGCTTCGAGTCAATGCAACGTCCGGCCTTGTGAGACCCGATACAGCACCACCGACCAACAGGTCGGCGAGTGCGGACAGATCCTAGAGACCCTCAAGCGACGACCGACGAGTGGACGCAAATTATAGATCCTGAGCCTAAGGCGGGACGGGAAAATCCCTTGGGCCGCTGCCGCAACCCAGCCTCCCAGTAGTCCGCCAAGCGATCCTTAATCCACTTGGCACGCTCTCCGCCCCACGAAATGCCCTTACTGCAGACGCACCCCGGACAAAGCGTCAATCACTCTTCTACCAAAGTGGTAGGGACCATGATGGGCTATAAGCGCTATAGCGGATTGGAATGGCCCAGCTATAGGACACCGTGTACGATCCCTATATGTGGGCGTCCTTCGCCTTCGGCCCCCTCCGGTGCCTTCTGATTATCCAGTTTTAGGATCTGCATCACACATGTTGAAGCGAATAACGTCAATGGTCGCCGATGCCGCTCGGGTGTGGATTTCGTCTCAGCCGGCGCTCCGACGCGAATATAATATCGTTCGCGAGGCGGCAGTGATTTTCTCGGATCATCCTCCCGAAAAGCGGATCGTTGTCGATATTCCGTCCAACTATCATCCGCATAATCTATCTGTAGCTCAGACAGATTTAGGAATCCTAGCGCTTGTTCGCACAGTAAATTACACCTTATCGAGGTTTCTTCAAAGAATTACTGTTGTAGGTGGGCCATCTTCTGTCGATTCGGAAAACTGGGTCGTCCATTTCGATCGAGATATGAATATAAAATCGACCGAAAAGCTTGATGAGGGAAATTTCCGCAAGGCAATTCCAGAGGCGAAGAACGGACTTGAGGATCCCCGAATATTTATCTTCGATAAGCAAATCTACGCAATCTGGTCTGCGAGCAATGTTCGTTCCAAAGACTGGACGGACGTTCGCAACACAATGGTCGTAGGTCGAATAGAAGGTCACAAAATCACTGGGCTCTGCCTGGTTTCATCGCCCCATGGGCAAAGACGTGAAAAGAATTGGATGCCTTTCGTACGCGATGGGAACATCGAGATCGTCTATGACGCCGCTCGCATGGAAACCTATGCGCTGCCCCTGCCCCATGACATGACGCAACCTTCCCGCATCGAGCCTCGAGCTACCGGGATATTACATGAGGGAGCGGAGGAGCTAGCCGGTTTTTGTGGATCCAGCCAGCTTATAGAGTGGGAAAATGGCTATGTCTTCGTAGTCCATTTCGCTTGCCGGAAATTGCGCAGTGCCTCCGTAAAGTTCATGCCATTTTACTATCTCAGCCAGCTCGTTCACGTCGATCGCGACATGCGCCCGCTATCGATGTCGCGTCCGTTTTTCTTCGAGAAGAAGGGGACGGAATTCTGCGCTGGTCTGATCGTGGATGCGAACCACGCGACGTTCTCGTATAGCATTGATGATCGGGTCAGCGTCATTGCCCGCATGACGATCGACCGGTTCTGCAAATTGGTGACCCAGGTTCGGTTTTAGAGGTTGCTATGAACTTACGGCGAGTGCGGTAGCTTGTTTCATCATGATACAGGCGAAAGCGACGACGTGAAGTGTTTGGTCCCACGGTTTGATGGTGCGATCCCTTCGTTGGAAAGGAAGGATGCCGTATGGGTCAGGTACGTCACGGAAGCGCCACGACCACGCACGCCGTCCGAGCAGCAATACAGCACGCCAAGCTTCGCTCGTGACGCTGAGCCGTGAGTTGGGGATCTGATCTGGCCCCCGTTTCACCGGACGGATTCAGGCGGTTGCAGAAACCAGTGCGCGATGTTCGCGCGGTGAACGCATTTTGAGCCCTGAATGGGGGTGGTTGTCGTTGTAGTCCTCGATCCATCCGGCAAGCGATGTCAACGCGGTGGGAGCATCAGGCAGCGGCGAGACGCGGACGTAATCGCGCTTGAGGGTATGAACGAAGGCCTCCGAGATGCCGTTGGACTGCGGGCTGCGAACGGGCGTGAAGCAGGGTTTGAGGCCCAGCTGCCGGGCAAAGGTGCGTGTTTCGCGGGCAGTATAGGCCGAGCCGTTATCGGACAGCATCTCGACCGGCACGGGCGCGCGCATACCGCCGAAGCGGGTTTCCACGGCTTCCAGCATGATGTCGCGCACGTCCGAGCCGCTGATGCCCGCATTGGCGATCGCGCGCCAGGCGATGATCTCGCGGTCATGGGCGTCGATGATGAAGGCGCCGCGCACGACCTCGCCGTTCCAGCAGGTGAACTCGAAGCCGTCCGAGCACCAGCGCAGGTTCGAGCGGATCGCCACCACGACGCCGTCATGGCCATAGTCGGCCCGCTCGGTGTAGCGCCGCGCCAGCAGCAGGCGGTCCGCGGCCATGATGCGATAGACGCGCTTGTGATTGACCGGCGCCAGTCCTTCGGCGCGTTGCTGTCGATTGAGGACTGCCGCGATGCGGCGGTAGCCGTAGGTGGGCCGCTGCGCGGCGATCTGGCGTATGCGGGGCAGCAGGTCCGCGTCGTCGGCCTTGGCGTACGGCCCGCGCGTCCGGGTGCGGCCGGTCAGGCGGTCGTACACCGTCGAGCGCCCGACCCCGAGCGTCTTGGCGACCAGGCTCACCGGATAGTCTCCGGCAACGGCGAGTGCATGAGCAAGCTCGCTTTTTTTGGGCGTGAGCGCTCCAGCGCCTCCTTCAGGATCTCGACCTCCAGCGTCTTGCGGCCGAGCTGGCGCTCCAGTTCGCGGATGCGGGTCTCCATCTCGCGGACCTGGCGATTGCTGGTCACGTCGTCGTCGCCGGCGACCGCGACGCTCCCGCCCTCCAGCATCAGCCGCCGCCAGCGGTACAGCAGGTTCGGCGCCACGCCGTTGCGGCGTGCCACCACCGATATGCTCTCGCGACCATCGAGCGTCTCCTCGACGATCCTCAGCTTCTCAGGCGTGCTCCAGTGACGGCGACGACCGCCGTCGGTGATGATTTCGGACACGGACATAAGCCTATGCTTAGGGGATAGCCCCAAGCCTCCTTCTTAGGCTTGAATCCGTCCGGTCGAAATGGGGGCCAGCTCAGGATCACCCCGAGACGGTCGCGAAGTGGCGTAAGAGGGCGACGGTCGAGGACCTGAAGGCCCCTCATTCGATAACCCTGTCCGAGGCCGAGGAGGCAATGGTTGTGGCGTTCCGGCGACACGCTGCTGCAGCTGGCCTGCCCCCGCGTAGGCGGGGGACTGCCTCTACGCCCTGCAACCGTCGCTCCCGCATCTGACGCGCTCCGCGCTGCACCGATGCCTGGAGCGGCACGGGATCTCCCGCCTGCCGGACATCGAAGGCGACAAACCGAAGCGGCAACGCTTCAAACGCTACCCGATCGGCTTCTTCCACATCGATATTGCCGAAGTGCAGACTACCCAAGGCAAGCTCTACCTGTTCGTCGGCATAGACCGCACGAGCAAGTTCGCGGTCACTCAACTAGAGCGTTTTCCGGCCGACCTGAGTCGACGGGGGATTCCCATGGCCGAGCTGATCTGATTCACGGTGCTGGCTGGATGGAGGCCGGCATTGATGGGCAAGCCGTTGTCGATGGATCTACGATCGCGAGCGCTGGCCGCGGTTGACGAGGGGATGAGTTGCCGGGCTGCGGCGGTGCGGTTCGGTGTGGCGGCCGCGACGGTGATCCGGTGGCACGACCAGCGCCGCAGCACGGGCACCTATGCCGCCAAGCCGCAGGGCGGGGACACGCGGTCGCGGCGGATCGAAGCGCATGCGCCCACGATCCTGGCGCTGCACGAAGCGCGTCGCGACATCACGCTGGACGAGCTGCGTCGCGAGCTGGGTCAGGCGGGCGTGACGGTGGCGATCTCGACGCTGCACCGCTTCTTTGCCCGTCACGGGATCACGCGCAAAAAAAGACCGGGCATGCGATCGAGCAGGATCGCGCCGACGTCCTGAGTGCGCGTGAGGACTGGTTTGATGGCCAGCTCGACCTCGACCCTGCGCGGCTCGTCTTCATCGACGAGACCTGGACGGCGACCAATATGACCCGCAGCCACGGCCGCTGCCGGCGGGGCGAGCGGCTGCGGATGGGTTACCCACATGGTCATCGCAAGACGACCACGCTGGTCGCTGGCCTGCGCATGACCGGCATGATCGCGCCGATGGTGCTCGACGGCCCGATCAACGGCGACTGGTTCGAGGCCTACGTCCGACAGGTTCTCGTGCCCGACCTCGGACGCGGCGACGTGGTCATCATGGACAACCTGTCCAGCCACAAGCGTGCCGGCGTCCGTGAAGCCATCGAAGCCGCAGGCGCCCGCCTCATGTTTCTCCCGCCCTACAGTCCCGACTTCAACCCGATCGAGAAGGCCTTCGCCCGCCTCAAGGCTATGCTGCGCAGGGCCGGCGAACGCACCGTGTCGGGCTTGTGGTCCCTCATCGGCAGGTTGGTCGATCTGTTCCAACCACAGGAATGCGCCAACTACTTCACCTCCTGTGGTTATGATCCAGACTGATCAGAATCCGCTCTAGTCGGCAAGGCTGACAGGCGTACAGCTGAGCAGCCCCGCAACCGGAAAACCGCCTGGTCCCGCCAAATGCGCTTCGACATCATCTGCGAGGCAAACGACATCGAGCACCGGCTCACCAAACCGAACCATCCTTGGACCAACGGACAGGTCGAGCGGATGAACCGCACCATCAAGGAGGCGACCGTCAAACGCTTCCACTACGAGAGCCACGACCAGCTCCGGACGCACCTCGCCGACTTAATGGCCGCCTATAACTTTGCCCGCCGGCTCAAGACGCTCAGCAGGCTCACACCCTACGAATACATCGCTAAGATCTGGACGTCAGAGCCAGACCGGTTCATCGTCGACCCGATCCACCAGATGCCGGGACTGAACACCTAAGCCGTTCGCCTCGCATTGTGCGAGGGAAGTTGAGTTTCCCGCCGCCAGATGCTGTGCACCCAAGGTATGATGGCAAACAGGATAACAGCGAGAAATCCGGCAAACATTATCGTGCTCGACACTCTCGACAGCATAAAATTGTTGGTGGCAATCAACATAGCGAAGACGATGTTCTGCCAAATGAACGGCTCACGTTTGTTGGCCCGCACGGCATAGGAGAAAACGTTGATGGCCTGAAAGGCAACGCAGCTCGCCATCAGAAATGCCAGCGCGGAAAGATTGCCGATGCGCTGCCCATAAAAGGGAAGCATAATCTTCACCAAGGCGACGGCGACAAGGGCGGCCGCCCCAATCGTAAAAGTGAAGGCAGTGGATTTCAGGACGATGCGGCTGGCGATGCGACGAAGACCTTCGACATCATCGCGTGCCCAGAGTTGCGCGAGTTTCGGCATCGAGGTTTGCAGCCAGGCCTGCCCCGCCATGTTGGCGAAGGAATAGGCCTGGATGAGAATGCCGACCCGTCCGCCTTCAATTGCACCCTGATAGTGAAAGATGAACGGCACGAACGACTGGTTGATGATCAAGTTCGCGATCCAACTCACACCGATCTTCCACTGCACGGGCCACACATCCCGCCACCAGCTGATGACGTTATGGCCGGCCGTCTTCGTTCCGTGGAGGCGTAGGATCGGCAGAAGTGGCGGAACATACAGCGCCAGTAGCACCACCGACACGCAGGCCTGGGACAGTGCGAGCGAGTAAAGGCCCAGCCCGCATGTCATTGCGGTCCAAAGGACGATGCACGACAGCGCGGTCGCAATGAAGGCCGCTCGCTGCGACAGATGCATCAGGTCCATGCCTTCCAAGATTGCGCGCAACGTATAGACGATCAGGTTCGTCGAAATCGCCAGGACCAGAAGCGCCCAGGGCATTTGCCACGTCAGCGTATTGGCATTTGGGGACGTACGGAAAAACACCCACCCGCCCACGCCGATCACCAATATCGATGCGGCGATCATGAACGATGTCCAGATCGAGGCAACGCGCAAAAGAGAGGCGAGGCGTGCCTTGGTGCGATCGGGAGCATGTACGCATCCATCGATGACCTGTACGTTGACCCATTCATGGCTCATAAATTGGGTAAGCAGGAAATTGAATCCGAACTCTGCCAGCGTCATATAGGCGATGAAGTTCAAAAATGCGTAATAGAAACCCTGTTCAACAGGACGAAATACAGTCGTTATCAGGACGAGGTTCACAGAAAAAGATACGACCTGCCATACTCTCGAATATAGAAAGTAGGAAACAGATGATGAAGGATTGAACTTCGAAAATTTTCGAAAAAACACTGATTCCTCCAGCCGGAACCTCAATTTTTGAGATGAGCGTCGGTTTTGTGACAGGTGGGGATGCGAAAAGATGAGATGGACCGATCATGCCCATGATCCGCGAATACGGCGCCTGCATGTAGGCATTTTCGGCAAAAAAGAAAGCGTGATCGAGAAGGGACCGGCGGTGATCGCTAAGCCGGCGTTTTTCCTGGCTTCCTGAATAGGCCATGGGCGCGCTAAGGACGTCAGTGCTATGATGTGGCGGTTCGCTTTAAGGGAAGAATGATGTCTTGCACGGGTGATTCCGCTTTTCCCATAAGGGCCTTACCCCAGGGCCTCGCCATGTCGCAGCTTGTCATGCGCCACCTGAGCGGCAACCGGAATTTCATTGTTTTCCCGGACGATGCAGAATGACGATGTCCACCCCGATACACCCCCATCGATCCGCCAGGAATGTTGTCCGTCACGTACGGGCATGGCCGCTTTGGCCACGCAACCTGGCGATCGTTCTGTCCGGAGCGTTGCTGATCGCTGCCATCATCGTCGTCCCCATATTGTTTCCCCTCCAGGCCGGCGACGCCGAGACAGTGGCGACGATGGCGGGAAGCGCGGACTCGCCCGAGGCGTTCGACGGCTATGGCTTCATGTCGCTCATCTACGCCCACACCAATGCTGGCCTGCGCAATCTAATCCTTTTCGGTTTCGGTGGTGTCCTGATCGCCATGTTCCTGTGGTGGCTGCGAATGCCGCGCATGCTGGCAATCGCCGGCTTTATGCTTCTGGCGCCATTGAGCTTGTATCTGCCGTTCTTCGTGAAAGACACGTTTACGATCCCACTCGCGATCGCGGCAACATTTCTCCTGACCCGCGGGCGTGTTTCTGTGTGGGTAAAAGTGGCGGGCGTAACCCTGTTTTACGCCGCCTATGCCGTGATATTCCGGCAATATTATCTGCTGATTATTCCGGTATGGCTTTTCCTTCTTCTGTTCATAGAAGCACCAATTTCGTGGCGAATGGTGCTTTTGGTCGCGATTCCGATCGTCATGGCGCTCGTTCCCAAGGAGGTATACGACACCCTTCAAATGCAAAGAGATATGGTGAATATGGCACGTGCCGGATTCGCCGGTGAAGGAAATCGAAGCGCATTCCTAAATCTTGTTGAACCCAACGGCGTATTTTCGTTCATCGCAAATTTCTTTTACGCCGCCTTTCGGCTCAACCTTCCTTTTGATAGATTGGCACCAAACAACATTTTCCTTTTCCTGAATGTTTGCATATACTTTTGGCTTTCCTTTTCCGGAATGCGCAGCGCCAACCGAATCGTATCCTGGCCGTCTTCGCTGTTTTTTGCACATATCGTTGTCATTACGATCTTCGAACCCGATCTTGGCAGCTATCTGAGACACGCCAGTACCGCGATTCTGTTGCTTGCCTCCAGCTTGGCCATGTGGGACAGCGTGTTTCGCCAGAAAATCGACAGGAACGCCTAGAAAACTAGGGGCTTCTCAGTTCGAGCTGCGCCTCATCTCGTCGGTGGCGCTCGCCCGAACGCGCGAGGCGCTGCACAACGGCTGGGATAAGAACGACACCAAGGACGCGCAAGTCATCCTGCACATGCTGCGGATCGGCGCGACGCAGCGCTACGTCGACCCGCTCGCTGCGGGCATCAATGACCTGCAGGAGATCTCGAAGACCCACGAGACGATCTCTCGGATGAAGACGCAGACCTGGCACCGGATTCTGACCCACTACCTGCCACTGTACTTCCCCGAGATCGCCCGCTTCGCAGGCAATAGTCGGTCCGACTGGTTTCTCGCGCTCATCGAGCGGTTTCCGACACCGGCCACCATCACGGCCCTGGACCGCGAGGCGTTCTCGGCCGCGGCCTGGCCGCTTATCGGCCGCAAGGTCTCCAAGGCACGGCTCATCAACGACATCTACGAGACGGCGTCCGCCTCGGCAGCACTGCCGGTGCCGGAAGACTCAGCAGCCATCACCATGTTCCGCATGGTCATCGCGCAGGGGCGCAACCTCATCCAGCAGCGCGACGCGATCGAGCGGCTGGCCCATAGCCGGCTCGCCGATGACGTCGATTACCAACTGCTGCGCAACATTCCGGGCATCGGTCCCATCAACGCGCTGACCATCCTGGCGGAGGCCGGTAATCTGCGGCGCTTCAACCATCATCGCCAGTTCCGGAAGTTTTGCGGCCTCGATCTCGCGACCTGTCAGTCGGGCACGTTCCGAGGCCGCACCAGGCTGTCCAAGTACGGCAACGCGCGCATGCGCCGCACCTTCTAGATGGCTGCCCAGGTCGCCGCGCGTCAGCGCGACAACAGCTTCCGCGACAAGCTCGGACAGTACACTGCCGGGCACGCGGACAATGCCGACCGTCGCCGCAAGGCGATGACGGCGCTCACCGCCAAGATGGCGCGCGTGGCTCACGCCGTCGTCAAGACGGGGACGGAGTACCGGCCGTTCCTCGAACGGTCGGATGCCAGGTGGAAGGCCCCCTCTCTAGCCAAGTGCCGTGAGGGCGCTCGTCGGGCGACCCTGTAGATAATGTTCGGGCCTTCCACCTGGGTGCGTATCTCGTTTTAAGGACAGTGAGGACCACGGCCGCCCCGGTGCCGCTGGATCCTATGTTTGCTATGGCAGGGAGCGATCCCGTTGACGGCGGGAGCCATCTGGCTCAGAATGCATGCCGCGCCGATGGTTATCGGCGCTTGGATATCTGCTGGCCAAAACCCGCCGCTGCTTCCCGACATAGGACGTTGTCGGTCAGCACGATGTGGATACGGTAGGCACGGCCGCGACCAGATTGCGCAGGAACTGCGCCGCGATCATTTTGCCGCCTTCCTGATGCAGTTCGACGAAGGCGAACTTACTCGTCCGGTCGATTGCAACGAACAGCCGCAGTTTGCCCTCGGCCGTCTGGACCTCGGCGATGTCGATGTGAAAATAGCCGATCGGGTAGGTCTTGAACTTGCGCTTTGGGGTCTTGTCGCCGGTGACCTCGGGCAGACGGCTGATCCCGTGACGCTGTAGACAGCGATGCAACGACGAGCGTGTGAGGTGTGGGATCGTCGCCTGTAGCGCGTACAGGCAGTCATCCAGCGGCAGTAACGTATGCCGGCGGAAGGCAACGATGACAGCCTCCTCCTAAATGGTCAGCACCGTCGAATGCGGGTCTTTCGGCCCGGTCGGCAAATCCTTGACTGCTGTGCGCTTCTTCCACTTCGCCACGGTCTTTTGGTTGATGCCATAGCGCTTCGCCAGAGTTCTCAGGCCTTCTTGACTATGTTGTATCGCTCGACGGACTGCCTCTGTCGTGCGGGCGCTCCCGTGTAGAACCTGTCCCATAGTGCATCCTTTCAGGCTTGCGCCGATGATGCACCATCAAATGCCGGGATCAATAGACGCAGTGCTCCTCGTGACCACGCCTACACCCATCAGCGCGTCGAGCAGCTTAAGCCAGAAGCCCCGGCGCGCCCAGCAATTGAACCGGTTGTAGATCGTCGTGGATCGCCCGTAATCGGCAGGGCAGTCGCACCCAGCGGCAGCCCACCTTCAGTACATGCACGATGCCCGAGATCACCCGCCGATCTCTACCTGCCGCGCGCCGGGGCTGGTTCTTCGGCAGATGCGGCTCGATCGCCGTCCACGCCTCATCCGACAACCAAAACAGCGCCATACTCCAATCCCCCGAATCTAAACGCAAGTTAATCAGGAAAACCGCGATTTCTCAATATGTTGATTGAGTTTCAACTTTAGGGCGGCCATTGAGCCATACAATGACTGGCAAAAAAATCATTTTCTCAATATGTTGATTGAGTTTCAACTTTAGGGCGGCCATTGAGCCATACAATGACTGGCAAAAAAATCATTGGACTTCAGTGGCTAAGAGCGATTGCCGCTCTATTGGTTCTGATCGCGCATAACCACGACGTGATGTACCAATATAACATGCAAATCTATGATGGATGGATCGGCGGCATTGGTGTAGATATCTTCTTTATCATAAGTGGCTATGTAATGTTCAGCCTTATGGCTGGCAAGCCCAGAGGGCTGACAACTGCCTATGATTTTGCTGCAAGACGCATCGGCCGCATTATTCCGATCTATTGGTTAATGATCGCGGCGGTGATTTTCGCTTGGTCGATGACCGGAGCCGACATGTTCAGTGACCTAAACGACAGGTCGGGTATTCGGCGGATCGTGCTGAACCTTTTCTTCATCGACAAAAAACCGATCGTTACGGTCGGCTGGACGCTATCATACGAAATGCTGTTTTATGCACTCTCGACAATAGCCCTGGCGTTCTTTCGGCACGGATATACCAGGCTGGTTTTCATCGCGGCTGTACTTTTTCTTTGCTTTATATTTCGTACCGTGTTCAATCATCCGGGTTTCATTCCCGGGAAACCCGTGGCGCTGGAATTCGTGGCAGGTGGCCTAATCTGGGCCCTATTATCACGTAAGGCCGTCAAGATCTCACCCCTGGTCGGTGTTGTTACGGCGATGGCCGGGTGCGTTGGGATCGCCATGCTCTATGGCAACCATGCGCTCAATCACGGCGATATGGGGTGGTTCGCCTCCGCCACCCTGATCGTGCTGGGCGTTCTGATCGCTGAACCGTATTTCGCGTCGCTGCGATGGCAGCGCCCGGCCGATTTAGGCGATGCCTCTTATTTCCTGTACCTGATCCACATCTATGTGGTCATTCTGGTGAATTACCTGGTCTTCGGCGTGGTGGGCGCTCATAGCTCGATCGCCGCAATGGCCGTGACCTTCACCTGCATCGTGGTCGCAAGCGAAATTGCCCTGTATGGATACTGGTATCTCGAACGCCCTCTGACCCGGGCGGTGACCCGCATTTTGGTAGCCTTGCCTTACGGTCGCAGCAGTGCAAACGGCGAGGTCAACAAGGAATTTCGTTTTACCCGCCGCCCAGCAGAATAGCGGCGGGTGCTCTACGGGTTGCGTAGCCCCTTAAGCCACGACGATCGGGGTGAGTAGATTTTGCGCGCTATACAATTCGCGAACTGCTCCCTCGAACGGGTCCGACTGAAGCGTAAGTTGGTAAAGTGCGCTCTCGCTGGTCGCCAGGCCAGTACGCACCGCGCGTTCCAGAGCATCAAGATCCCCAGCAGCGACAGCAATGCCGCCCAGCGCGGGCAATTGGTTGGCCAATCCCCCGACGGCAAATCCGATGGGCATCGCGCCTCGCGCAGCCGCAACGGGTGGTGCGCCGGACTGGGTAGCGTTGTGATACGGCAAGAGCAAAACCTTTGCCCGGTCCATGAAACCGATCATCTCCTCGTCCGAGATATAGCGGTGCTCGATCACGAAGATGTCGGGATTTTCGCGCATCCGCTCGAGCAGTGCGGCTGGGATATTGCCCGCGCCCGCAAGCACGAAGCGCGCCTCGCCGCGCATTCGCAGGCCCAACTCGACGAAATTGTCGATCCCCTTGTACGGCTCCATCCGGCCGAAGAACAAGACCTCCTGCTCTTTTTGAAACACCGAAGGCTTGGGAAACGACTTTGAGATATCGGGCAGAGGAAAGACGTGAATCGGCTTGCCTTGCCCCTCGTCGACGATAGGCAGATGCGCCTTATCGTGAATGTTCAACTCGTCCGCCAACTGGCGCGACAGGACTCCTAGGCGATGGGTCGCGACATCCAACCGTGCGCACGGATGCGGCAAGGGGTCGTGAACCGTGACCAGGCTCCGTATCCCAAGTATCCGGGCGAGCAGCAAGGCCCACAACACCATCGGACGATTTTCGCCATTGATGATGTGCAACAATTCGAAGTGGCCCCGAATCATCGTGAAGGCGATACGCAGGAAGGTGAACGGACTGACCTGGGCCCAGGCCACCGCCCATTTGCTGCCGCCCCGAATCTTCACGATGGGATATGCCGTGTCGATATCGACATGGTCGGGCGCAATGACCGTCACGCGCGCGCCCGCGATCGCGGCCTCGTCCAGGAGGCGCTGAAGATAAAGGCGCATGCCGATCCGCACCATCGGTGCGAGAATAACTATATTCATTCGATCACTCCCCGTTCGATGGCAGCCGGCAGTCGCCTACTGATCGAAACCGATATTGTTCTTCAGCGCCACGCGCAGGCCTTCGCCGAATTGCACCACCCTCGCACCCGCCTCGGTGCTGATGTTGTTCTGGACGATCGCGTTATCGCGCCCGGCGAATGACAGGTTCATGCCAGCCACCCGGTCGAGGACGTTGTCGGACAGAATCGCCGTTTTATTCCCCGCGCTTTCAATGCCATGGGCGCATTGTTCGACCACGTTACGCGCGACCCGCATCAGGCCGGGATTGTTCTGGCAAGAAATGCCGAAATCCGCCGTCCCGGAAACGGTGCAGTCCGCAACATCGGCACGATCGGTCGCGATCACCGCGATACCATAGTGCCATGGTCCTTTCACACGATTGTTCTTGATCTGGACGTCCGAGACATCGGTGGAGAAGATGCCCACCGAACCCCGATTGCCAGGCTGATCGGCGATGCAACTGTTGTTGCTGATGACGATGCCCGTGATGTCGCTCTGTGCGGCGCGGACGGCGATGCCATAGTTGTTCGCCCGTCCGAGTTCGACGATATTGTCCGATATCCGCACGTCGCGCTGCGCCACGCCAAGACTGGCATAAACCAGGATGCCCGCGCGGTCGGGGCTCCATTCCGCGCCATCGGTAGGCGCCGGCGCCGGAGAGTCATGACGCAGGACGTTGCCGATCGCCACCGCGCGGCTGCTGGCACCGACCAGCCAGATTCCGTCCCATGTCCAGCCCCGGCCGTAATTGCCGACGATGCGCACGCCACGAATACCCTCGGCGGAATAGCACCGCCGGAAACGGCCGCTTCCGTCAGGCGAGGGGATGACGATGTTGCCGGTGATCTCCGATGCGGCGTCGTGATCCGGATTACCGGGCTCCCTGGCATCGGCCCCGATTGCCTCGACATGAATCCCGATCCGGCAATCATTCACCTTGCCGCCGATCCCAGGGGCCGCCTCGACCACATTGCCGATGATGCGTGAACGCCCCCCCCAGTCGGTGATCCCGTCGCCGCGATCCTCTCCCCCAGTTCCGATCACGACGCAGCGATTGAAGGCGAACAGATTGTCGAAGAATTCGCCGGTCGAATCGGTCGTCAGGCACATCTGGAAATCGACGATCGTACAGCCCCTCACCTGATTGCGATGGCCGCGCAGCAGAACAGCTCCGGTTCGTGGCCCGGTCTTGGCCTGGACCCGTCCGGGATTCACCGCCTGAATATTCTCGACGATACAGTCGCTGGCATCGATCCGGAGCAGCGTCCGACCCAGGAGCGAGGAACCCGCCACCAGCGTGCCATGCCCGTCGATATGCGTACCATCGACCGTGACGATTAGCGTGTCGGATACCAGATAACGATGCCCCGCAGGCAGAAAGAGCGCCCCACCCTGCGCCGCCCAGCGTTTCAACGCGGCGGTGGAATCGCGCTGACCGGACGGATCGCCACCAAAATCACTCGGCGTATGGCGAGCGCCAGAACCTGCATCGCCTTGCGAAAAGCCGGCCTTTATGGAACCGAGACCGGCCATCGTCGTACCCGCCAAGATTCCACGTCGTGACAGATCGCTCATCCAGGTTCCTTCAATGTCGAACACCAACCCCCAGGCCGGATTGCCCCTCAATGTCAGCGAGCAGGCTAATCACATAACGACCTGTACAAAGCCTCGGTTTCGCTAACCATACGCGGACCGTTCAGCTGCCCGCTGCGATACAGGGCTTGGGCCGCCATTTCTGCACGGCGGCCCGGATTTGTAATGAGTTCTAGTACGATTGCGGTCAGTTCCTCGACCGCGCCCGGTCCGTTCGACGTGATGACCCCGCATTGGGTGTCTGCGATCACATCGCGCGCACCAGCGACATCGGTGGTGACGATCGGCACCCCGGCCGCGAGGCTTTCCAACATTACATAGGGCAGCCCCTCGTAACGGCTGGTCATCATCAGCATATCGAAGCCGGGCAGATAATCGCTCGCCCGC
The DNA here is from genome assembly GCF_030818415.1 of Sphingomonas sp. SORGH_AS_0950. Classification (NCBI taxonomy): domain Bacteria; kingdom Pseudomonadati; phylum Pseudomonadota; class Alphaproteobacteria; order Sphingomonadales; family Sphingomonadaceae; genus Sphingomonas; species Sphingomonas sp. SORGH_AS_0950. Next base: position 30,983 of record NZ_JAUTAE010000002.1, on the reverse strand, counting down.
AGCCCCCTCAGCCTGATCAAGCGTTCCCGAAGCGCAGGCGCCTTCAGCAGATCGTCCAGCGCCCCGGCATTCTCGCCGTCGTCCATCATCACCGCATAGGCTGACGTTGCCATCGGCAACAGGCGGATCATCGCTTCCAAAAAGCGTTCCGGGCTCTTCTGCGCGGTCAGCCGCCCGATAAAGCCGATCACCACGGCGTCCGACGGCACACCTAGCGCCTCTCGCGCCTCTCGCCGATCGGCGCTTACCGGATCGACGACTCCGTTCAGAATGACGTGACAGCGACCGGGTGCAATATGGCGGCGACGGGCGAAATCCAGTTCTTCGTGCGACACCGTGATGACGGCATCGGTACGAAGATAGCCCAGCATCACCTCCGCGCCGTCGAACACGCATCGCGTCACCAACTTTGCTGAGGGATCCAGCCCCCGAAATGCGTGCGGTGTATAGACCCGTCGCGCCCCGGCGACGGGGATCAGCCGAATCAACGCTCCGGCCTTCGAGCTATGGCCATGCACGATGTCAAAGGGTCCGGCCGACAGAATGGCGCGCGCGAGATCGCGTGCGGACCGCAAATCATGCATCCCAATGCTGCGGTGCATGTCAACCGTCTGAAGCGTGACCGACAGAGCCTCGAGTTCGGCCACGTAGCGCGGATCGGCGCGCAGGGGCGAATAGATCACATGGACGTCATGGCCTCGCCTTGCCAGTCCGGCACACAGATCGATCATATGACGACAGGACCCGCCTGCTGCGGATTCGATCACCTCACAGATGCGCATCTTACCCGATCTATCCGTCATGGGACACGCGGCCCGCGATGGCTGCCGCGCACCCGAAGCACCAGAGGGTAGCGCAGCAGCGCAAGCGGTCGGCGATGCAGGGCATCGAGAATAGGCCGCTCGAGCAGTACATAGGTCAGCCCCCCCATCACGATGGACAGGACCGTTCCAGCGACAATGAACGAACCCGTGGCCCAGCCCAGCTTGCGCCACACGATGACCAGCAGGTTGATGGTGAAGGGATGGGAGAGATACAAGGCGTAGGAGCTGTCGCCTAAGAATCTGAACAAGCGCGACAATGGCCGGTCCCCCGCCTGCGGTCCCAGCGCTGCGCCAGCCACGATCAGCAAAGCGGGGCTACCCGCGACCAGCCAGCGCCACGGCGTATTGAGCAACAGCATCCTACTCGTCACACTCAGTAGCAAAATCGCGACGACGATCAGAAGTAGTCCGGTTGGGAAGTTGATCACGCAGCCGCGCAGGACCGCCTGGGCCAAAAGAATACCTAGGACGAATTCGATCATGATCGGATCGGTCCAGAATACCAGGGGGGCCCATCCGTTCCGGGGCACCACCAACCCGATCAGCGTCAATGCCAAAATGACCGCCACGACCGTCCCTAGCGAGTAGCTTTTGGGTACAAGCAGGGTCAGAGCGAAGATAGCGTAGAACAGCATCTCGTAATTGAGCGTCCAGCCCAGCGCCAGCACCGGTTGGATGCCGCCCATCGAGTCCCGCACTGGTATAAACAGGAGCGACGACACAAGCTGCCAGAGCCCGCCTTCATGGTGCGCCAGGGAGCTCGGCGTGAGCGTAAACGCAAGCACCATCAGAAGGGTAAATATCCAATAGAGCGGAACGATCCGCGTCAGGCGCCGCTTGACAAACTCGACCATCCCGGCCGGCCCGTGCAACTTCTGCGACGACAGGACCATGATGAGTCCGGAAATCACAAAGAAGACATCGACGCCGACCGCGCCGTCGAACCAGCGGGGCCGGTCGGCGCGGTCGACGATATGCTCCAGTCCTTGATGGGCCTCGTGCTGAACATGGCTCACTACAACGACCAGCGCCGCCCAAAAACGGGCGATCTGAACATTGTTGAGGATGATGGGCTTCTTCATTGGATAGCTGCGCAGACACGGGCCGCACAGCTCACCCGATAGCGGACCATCGCCATCACTTCAATGACCCGCGCTATACGGTCTTCGGTAAACCTAGACATACAATGCTGATCACTTCGGGGTGAGTTTGACGTCAGAAAGACGGAAAGTCGTCACGGCGCCATCCAGAGGGCCCACGCCCTCGATCACCACCCAGGCGGCGATGCATCCATCAGGCACCGTCATGTCGAAAGCTGTCCGGCTGGACATCATCTTGTCCTCATGCATCAAAACGGTCCCGTTGATGCAGTTGACGGTCATCGACAATTGCCCATCGCTCCCGCCCGAACCGTCGACTGAGATCGTCCGCGAAAGGCGATAGCGTCCCGGCTCCATCATCACCAGTTGACGGGCGACCCACCCCCTGCTCCCGGACGGAAGGTCGATACGGAGCGCCCATTTTCCGCCATCGCCCTGTTCGCGAACGGCGGATATGCCCCCGGCATCGTTGAACGACCAGTCGAACGGCGGCAAAACGGGATCGGTCGAAAAATCCCCGTCGGCCAGCAATGTGGTCTTCCCTTTGCCGCCAACGCGGCGATAAGTGGCATAGGCCAGCCGTGGATCGCCGAGTTGGACGATACGCTGCATCCCCTGCACGAACAAAGCTCGGTCCGCGAGGTGATCCAGCTGGAGCCGGGACGCCGCCAGCAGCGTCGCGATACTGCGAGCATTCTGCCCGTTCAGCACCAGAGCGGTGAGAAAATCTCCCTTCCACATGGGCTGTTGCGCCAGGAAAGGCGCCAGTTCGTGGGCAATACCCTCGTCACCGACAGCCGCCACCAGGATCGGCAGCAAGGTCGTCCGCGCCTCTTCGCTGGTGCGAAGAGCGCGATCATAGTGGACGAGCGCCGAGCCGACGTCACCGCGCTCGACATTCGTTTGAATGAAGAGCAGCTGCGTCGCATAGTCGCGGCGCGACATGCGCTCGCTTAGATTCATGAACCGTTCGGCCACCGCCGGATTCCGGTCACGAAGAACAGCAATCAGCGCCATCGCCCGGGCTGCAGCCGGGATAAGGGCCTGTCGGCGCAACGCCCTTTCGGCCATTGCCTGCGCGAGCGAGTAATCAGCCTGCCCGGGCTTGGTCATTAGCAGAGCGCTAGCGTTCCCGTTCGCCGTTGCCGACCATGGCCACCACGTGAGTGCCCCCAGCGGATTGGACGAGGCGAGAACGCCCGCTACGCTGACAGCCAGCGACAGCGGGACCAACAGGATTCCGCATACAATGACGACGATTATCCGTAACCTTCCAGCTCGGAAGGTCATTGCGCACGACCTTGCAGTTCGGCCCCGGCCCCGTCCTCGGCCTCGTCGCCATAGCCATAATGATAGTTATAGCCGTACCCGTAGGAACTGTTGCGTGCATCATACTTGGTCATCAGCGCGCCGAGAACGTGGGCCTGCGCGCCCTTCAGGCGTCCAACCGCGACCTGCGCCACCGGCCGCCGGGTAGCCTGCGAGTCGAGCACGAACACGATTCCCTCAACTACGCTGCCGATCAACGGTGCGTCGGCCAGCCCCATCACCGGCGGTGCGTCGATGATGATATGGTCGAAATCCGCCCGGAGATCATCGAGGAGCTTGCGGAACGCTCCCCCCGTCAACAACTCGGCGGCATTGGGCGGCTGCGGTCCGGCGGTCAGGACGGACAGGCCCGGAACCTGAGCGGGGAACCAGAATGTCCCAGTCTGCCCCGACAGATGGTTGCTCAGCCCCCGCTCGTTCTTCTCGCCCAGCATATGGTGCACCGACGGCGAGCGCATGTCGCCATCGATTAGCAGAACCCGGGCTCCCGTTCTGGCCAGCGTATAGGCCAGGGCCAGGCTCGTCGTCGACTTGCCTTCTGCGGGCTGGCTGCTGGTGATGGCGATGGTGCGGGGTATGCCCTGCGAGGTCGAGAACGACAAGGCCGTCCGAAGAGACAGATACGCCTCAGACAGCGCCGATTTGACGTCGAGCAGCGTATCCTGAATCTTTTCGCCCGAGACCTTCGGCGTCGTGCTCAGGAGCGGGATATGCAACCCGCGAGGGATGTCGATCGGATCGCGCAGGCGATCGTCCATCTGTTCGATCACGACGGCAGCACCGATACCGAGCAGCAGACCGGCCAGCAAGGCGATCGACATGTTGATCAGCGGGCGTGGGCGAGACGGCTTCAGCGGCAAATCCGCATTGTCCACGATCGCAATATTGTTGACACCCACGCCACCGGCAATGCCGATCTGCTTGTAGCGCTGCAACAGGCCGTCATAAAGTTGCTGATTGGTATCAACATCGCGGTGATAGATGTTGTACTGAATGCTACGCCGGCGGAAATCGAGCATCCGCGTTTCATATTGCTTGACCTGGGCGCGAAGGGCGTTTTCGCGCGCGACACTGGCATTATAAGTATCGCGCAGCGCCCCGTTGAAGCGCGATTCTTCCTTCGAGATCGCCGCGTCAATCTGTTGGATTTGACGGCGAAGAGCCACGGCGGGCGGATATTCCTGGTCGAATTGAACCAAGATCTTTTGATATTCGCCCATAAGATCGGCGCGCCGCACTCGGAGCTGCGCAATGCCGGAGCTTTGCAGCGCCTCGCTGGTCTGTGAGCCCTGGCTGTTCGCCAGCCGGGTCTGCGCCCGGATCCGGTCAGCCGTCGCTTGCGCCAGTTCCTGGTTGATCGCAGCCAGATCGTCGGCGACCAGCGGACGCTCGACGCTCGTACCATCCTTGCTGCCCGATCCCGTCGGCAAGTTCACAATGGCTTCGCGCGACGCATAATCCACCAGCGCCCGTTCCGACTGGTCGATGCGCTTGCGTAGATTCTCCAGTCGGCCCTCCAGGAAATTGCGGGCATACGCCGTGGTATCGAACCGGCGCGCCAGCGTCTGCTGGATGAACTGTGCGGCCCAGGCATTCGCTACCTTCTGCGAGAACGCCGCATCGGGGGACGTGAAACTGATCGTCACCAGTCGCGACAGGCGTGCCGGGACGATGTCGACGTGATCGAGCAGAATATTGCCAGCTTCGTGCAGACGCTCATCGCGCGTGGAGGCACCTGGCTTCAGGCGACCGCCTTCGAACCATGACTCCGCCTTGCTGAACGAAAAGCGTTCGTAGAAACGGGGATCATCGACTAGCGACAATTGCGTCGCGACGCGTTCAGCTAGCGACTGTGACTTCAACAGGCCATATTGCGTCTGGTAAAACTCGTTATCCATCCACTGGCCGCTATCGCTCTGCTTGTCATCGACCGAGGCGAAATTACGACCTTCACGCTGGATATCGATCGTGCTGGACGCGGTGTATTGCGGCGTCGTGAGAATGGTGACCAACAAACCGACCAGCAGCGTGAACAGAATGAAACCGCCCACTACCCACTTGCGACGACGCAGCAGGCTCAGCAGCTGATTGACTAGCGACACGCCGCTGTCCGTGGCATTGTGAACATGCGCAATCGCGCCCGGCAACCAGCGGTCGCCTTCCTGATGGCCGCCACCGGCGACTGCAACTTCCTGTAACGAGCTCATGCGGGATGCCCCAGTCACCGTGTTATCAACGCGACAATCGGCGCCGTTAGAAGGGCCGATGCGCCAATGAGATCCTTAAAGATTCGGCGACCACGCGACTCACCGACCTCGATCACATCGTTGGCATAGATATCGGGGTCAGGATAAGCGCCTTGGCGGATCGCCCGCAGGTCGTACAGTGCCGCCATGTCGCGGTTGTTGACGCGCCGATAGATGACGACTTCGTCCTGCTTGCTGAACTCAGTCAGTCCCTCGGCCTGCGCGAGTGCCCGCATCAACGTCATGCGACCCATGACCGGGTAATTGCCCGGCTTCATGACCGATCCGCCGACCGTGACGATCTGCGAAACGGTGTCGGTCAAATTCACCGTCACCTTCGGATCGCGGACATAGCTGCGCCGCAGACTTGTAGCGTAGCTTTCGCCGAGTTCGATCGGCGTTTTGCCAGATGCCTGAATCGGGCCGACGAGAGGCAACGAGACATAACCGCTAGAATCAACCTGGATCGAACGCGAAAGCTCGGGCAGGCCGAACACGTCGATCTGCAGCTTGTCCATCGGACCAATCAGATAAGACCGGGGCGGAATGATGAGGTCCGTCGTCTTCGGGGGCGGCAACTGCCCTGGAACGACCATCGACAGATCGGTCCTAACAGGCGCGGGTTTCGATGCACACCCCCCCATGAGAGTGGCCGTCATCAAAACGATACCGCCCAGCGAAAAATCTCGTATTTTTGACATAAAGCCCACGGTCAAGACAGCGGCGCCCTCCCTACGGCCTAGTCTCGGCTTTGTAAACCAAAGTCTCCGACAACTCTTTGCTTGCCGTAGCTCATCCACGCTGCCGCCATCGCAAAAACAAATGCAAGAAGTGGAGTTCTCAATGGATAATCCACGACACTTTCCAAAAGGAATATCAGAATGATTGCCCAGCCGGTTCGAGCCTGCCAGATCGAGAAACCTTTTTCCGATTTCGAAAAGAAAGTCCGATATCCCGTCACACCCCAGTAAATCACTCCAACCACTACAAGAAAAATAGCGACGATACCACCATTCATGAGGATTTCGATATATTCGTTATGGGCATGGTTGAAATATGTCGGTTTGAGGTAACGGTCTGGCTCCGCTTGCCGAAAGATAGTGTCGAACGATCCAAACCCACTTCCGAACGGTAGATACTGATTCGCCAGCTTCAGTATGAAGCTACTATAGGTTATTCGAAGGTCATCCGCCGCGTTATTCTCGATCAAGCGCGAAAATGCGAAGCTTCGGCCAGCGACTGTTACTATAACTACCGTAAGAAGGAATATGCCGATCCCGGCGATCGGTAGATACTTGCCCCACTGCCCGCCTATCTTGCGAAAATCGGACAGCGGCGCGATTACGAAAGCGCATGCCATGCCGACGACCGCAAGTACGAGTCCCGCCCGCGATCCAGTAAGCAGAATCGCTGGAATAAAGATGATCCATCCGCCCAGCATCGCCAGCAGCCGTCCACGCTGGATGGCAAAGGAACGCGCCGGCAGCAGCGACCATAGTCGCAGGATAGGGAAGCCGCAGGCCAGCAGCGCAGCTTCGTGATTGCGGTTTGCCAGGAAGCCGACCCCGAAACCAGGGTAAGTTCGATTATATAGGTATAATCCGCTGTCTGTGCCCTGACTGACCTGCAAGCCGCCCAAGACCGCCGAACAAACCATGAAGCCTATAACGATGTGCAGCATGGTCTGCGGTTTTCCCCGCTCAGCGATCGCAACCCCGAGCAAGGCGCAGGCCGGCGCGGTGAACCAGAACGCGGACTGAAGCGTCAGATCCGGGGTCAGCGACAATGGTCGCCACGGCGCTGCGCCACCGAGCGCTCGGTCGACCGCAATATCAAGACTGCGGCCGGGGAGTTTCTCCCAGAGCGATGGCGGTAATGGGACGAGTTGGACGACGACCAGTGCGAACGCCGCCAGCAGAAGAGCCAATGGCCATTTCTTGTCGGCCATCTCCGCGCGATCGACTGACAACGCCATCGCGACTAGCAACAACGCCAGAAGCGGGCGGACATAGATCAGCGATGCCACTTCGACCCGGTTTGATCCGCCGCCCAATATGACCACGATGAACGCCATGAAAAACAACAGGTGGTGACGCCAGCCTGCGAGAGCGCCGCTTTCCGCCCAGGAACGGGTAGTCCGATGTTTCAGATGCTGTTTCATTAGGCGGCTTTCACAGATGCGCGGTGAGCCTGGTGGTCGACAAGCGCTACCCCTCTGAAAAGGGATAGCACTCTGTGTCAAGGTGACCTTACGCTGCGACGGCTTGGCGCCGCAAGGCTACGGGTCGGATACGCTCACCGCCCGCAGGCCCCGCCCCCCGAACCAGCCAAACTAAATGCTCGTCTCAAAAGGCATTTCTGTGGATCAGAACGCCGAAAGTCTTGATGATCAACGAAATATCCCGGCCCAGCGACCATTCCTCGAGATAATCCAGATCGGCCTGAAGTCGATTCATCAGATCGAGGCTGGTCTCCGTATTTCCGCGGAAACCCTTTACCTGTGCGAGACCCGTCAGGCCAGGCTTGACCGCATGCCTGCTCCAGTAATGCGTGGCGACCTCCCAATAGAGTGCGTCGCCAGCCAGCGCCCCCGTCGCATGGGGTCGAGGTCCTACAATGCTCATGTCGCCACGAATCACATTTAGCAATTGCGGCAGCTCATCAATACTGGTTGCCCGAATGAACTTGCCAATTCGAGTTACGCGGGAATCGTTGCGCGTTGTAAGCTTGCTAGCATCATGATCAAGGCGGTCAGTATACATGCTACGAAACTTATACATGGCGAACATTCGATTACCCATGCCGATACGACTTTGCTTAAACAAAAATGGCCCGGGGGAATCCAACTTTATCGCCAATGCTACCGCACCCATGAAGGGTGAGAGGATGATCATCGCGGGAATGGCTAAAGCCAAATCTAGGCACCGTTTCAGGAACCTATCTACCGGAGTCAGTGGCCCTGACGCGATCAGCGCCGTCGCGGTGCCATGGTAGCGGTTGTGGGTTATGGCACCTATCTCATCAAGTTCTGGCGCTAGCACTTCAACGTTGATCCCCGCCCCCTTTAAGGCCAGGGCCCAGGCGCCACGCTGGCCCGGCTCGCAAGATACGATGACCCGATCGACGCCGTTGATGATCTTTCCGAGCCGATCAAGCATTGCTGGCTCGTTGATATCCGGCCTTAGGCCCAGTCGGGCAACGTCGATCTTCGGCGCATTGCAAACGGCTGGCGGCTCCAGCCCGTCGACCAGAACGATCTCGCTCTGCGGCTGGCCGTCGAGCTTTCGATAGGCATAGGTCGCGAACAGAGCGCGCCCGATGACCAGGAACGCGACGCTCACCAAACCGCCAGCCAGGGCCAATCCACGAGACAGTTCATCGGATGCCTTGAGGAAAAACAAAGCAAGAATGACAGTGGCGGTCGCGAAAATGAACGACAGCCCAGCACGGCTCATGCTCCATCCAGCATTGATAACGGTATTCAGCCGATAGGAATGCTGCCGTGCCGCGAATGCATAATAGACAGGCAATAGAAGCGGGAGGAATATCACTAGGCGCTTATGGTCGATCTGTCCCAAATAAACCAAAGCGACCGCGACCATGCCGAGCGATATCGCAAAAAAATCGAACACTGCTAGCCCCAGCACCAATCGGGTGCGGATAGCCTGCTTCGACGGGGCGTCCGTCAAATTTGAGCCAATCGCGGACTGGTAAGCAATCACCAAGAAAATGCTCCCGAGGGTTTTAGAGGAGTCGGAGGATAGCGACGGCGTGTATCGCAAAAGCTCCGCCCCGTCACCTGATGTCGTTGGTTCTATTATCAGAAACTGAACTGCTGCCAGTTTCACCGTCAAACACCGACTGCAGCATGGAAATCGATGTCCATTCAGTCCGTTGAGATACGCACTTCCCCGGCCCACCCGTGTAGGGATCAGGCTACGTCGGGTACCACGCCTGGCCCGAAGATGGCCGGCTATGGTCCATCGAGGTAACCGGAAGACCTGCAGCCCATGTGTTCCACCCGACAGGAGACCCCGGCGAGCAAGCCGGTCACTTGATTTGGCGCAAACGCCGGAACAGAATGAGATCGGATTGGAAAACGCCCCGCCCCCCTCGCTGACAAAAGGCGCAACATGATCGCCATAGATGAAGATCACATCGGGTTTGAATTTCGCCAATCATAACCATCTGCCGGTTTCATCTGGTGATCGTTTGACCAACATATCATAGCCCAAACGGTGCTCATAGGCGGGTAGACATTTACCGAAGCCCGCCGAAAGCTTTCCCGTTCTCGGATATTTCTGCATCTCCAAACCACAGAGTTCGCGAGCCTCGCCCTGAAACGTATTGCCGTGAAAGTGATGCGCCCCCTGATCGACGGCGCCCCCCTCCCCCGATGTCTCACGCAGAAGCAGAGCAATCAGCGTTCCACGCCGCCCCTTTCACCACGCCAAACCATATGATTCAAAAGAAAAAGGAAACCGACAGTATCTGACTCGGTGTGACATCATGCATGAGATTGGAATACACGGTGCCTTCGCGAATGGGTGCAAAAAAAGCCGGCTTTTTTTATCATCGCGCATAGGTGGAACCAGACTCTGATTGGCGGCCGTGGGTATGTTATAATTCCCGTGAACAGCGCGATATCGATCAGTCCCCGGTCTAGGTGTTTGATCCCGAGATTTGATAGTGCATCATCGGCGCAAGTATCGGAAGGATGCACTATGGGACAGGTGCTCGTAGCGAATTTTGCGGGTCTCCCTATCTTTACACGGCGGCAAGGAAATCCCGACCCGCTCAGGCAAAAAGATCGCGAATGGCGCTTCCCCGGAACCGGTTCCGCAACCGGCGCCTGTGATGCTCCCCCGCATCATGGCGCATGTGACAGGCTTGGCACAGCGCCGCGAGATTTCGCGGCCGGTTGTCGCCGGGGTCGTGGTTGAGATGCGCGCTGGCCAGGATCACGCGGGTTCGGCGGAACGGAAGGGGCGGGGCGATGCCTGCCAGGCCCGGTTGCGCGTGGATCATGGCGGTGGGGCTGGGCAGCGCCCTGACCCCCCTGCCCCGGCCGTCGCGCCAGCGGGCGCGGGTGTCGTCCCACCAGGTTCCGTCGCCGAGATGCACGATGTCGCGTCCGTGCGGCCTCCCGCAATGCTCGCACCGCCCCTTGGCGCGGTCGAAGCGGATCAGCGCGGACAGCTCGCGCCAGTCGATCGGGTAGAGCCAGCGATGTTCGCGTGCGATCGGCATGGCCCTTTGTGAATCGATGGGCCGCAAACCCAAAGCGAAAAGGCGACTGATTCAGAAAACTCATCAAGCTCTTCAAAAAAGCTCAAAAAAACATATCCGGAAGGGTTAGAGCGTTAGAAGGGATTTAAAGGGTTAAGCCGTGTTTTCCACAGGCTAAAATACCGATTTCACGCGCTTTTTCGGGTCCCTCGCGTTCCCGACATATCGAATATCCGTTCCCGGAATATCGTGATGGGCGTTCCCGATGTATCGCCCGACCGTTCCGGGAGTATCGTTGCCCGTTCCCGATATATCGAAAAGGCGGGACGGACGCCGTCGGAGCGGGTCGGATTGAATCAGTTTTCGACCGATCCCGCGCGGTGAGGTTCAAAGTGGCGACCCGCCGGGCCACGCGATCGTAGCGACGATCGAACACGCGATATTTCGGGAACGCGTTCAGGCTGCGCATCCCTCCTGCGTCGCAATTCCAGCGGCTGAAATGGCGGGAGGGGAGCGCCTTTGCCGCGCCCCCCTCCCCTGTCGTTAGCGCAGCAAGTGCCGGTTCTTGGCGTCGAAACGGCGCACATAGCCGATAAAGGCGTTCTGATAGCTGACCGGCGTGCGGGCCGGATCGCCCTCGACCCAGGCTTTGAACTCGGCGTGCAGCGTCTGATAGTCCCAGCCCGGACATTCGGATCGCAGCAGGGCCAGGGTCGCGTCGGTGATCTCTCCGAAGGTCGAGCGGGTCGACAGGCTCTTGACGCTGCGACGGATCAGCCCGCTGGCATCCATGTCGTGATCGACGGGGGGCGGCGCAGTGTCCTCCGGCGTCGATGGCTTGGGCGCTGGCGCGGTAGCGGCCCTGGTCTTTTTCGGGCGCGCAGGGACGGCGGGGCCAGCCCCCTCCCCTTCCGTCCGCCGACGCATCCTGAGGCTCGGCTCGCGCTTGCCCTCGGCCTGTTCGAGCGTCAGGGCATAGCCGGGCAGCTCGTTGCGCTCGGCGATCTTGGCGATCTCGAACTTGAAGCGGCGATATTGCCCCTCGGCCCCCGATTTCTCGAACAGGGTCGGCATGGAGATGGCGAAGCCTCCCTCCCCTGCCCCGCCGGCATGTTTGCGCGCGACCTTGTACAGCCAGCGTTCGCGGCCGCCCGAAATGTCGAAATAGGCGCGGTCGATCGACAGCACGCCGCCCGTCATCATCACGCCTTCATAGAACCAGCTCGACAGCTCGATCGTCATGCCGCGCGAGCGTTCGGTCTTTTCGTCGACCAATTGCGTCCAGCCGTCGAGCCAGCTGAACGTCGCCTCGCGCCTGTTCTCGGCGCGGATATTGGTCTTGACCGTGGTCGACACCAGCCGGTCGAGCGCCTGGCCGAGCAGCTCGTAAGCACGCCCCGTCGGCTGGCGCCCGATCGCGCGCAGCAGGTCATAGGGCATCAGGTGCAGCTTGCGCGGCACGTCGTTGATCCCGCGCCTGGCCATGTCGGCCAGCATCGAGGCGCAATAGATCAGGATGTCGGCATCCCAGATCGTCGCCATGCCGTAATCGGGATTGCCCGACACATGGACCCACAGCTTGCCGTCGGGCGAGCGATAGTCGATCGGCTTGACCCGTTTCGACTTGGCCAGGCTGAAGAAAGGCCGCTCCATCATCTCGCGCTGGTCGCGCAGCGGCAGGTCGGCGAGATAGGGCAGGAACAGCTCGAACTGTTCGGCCGATCCGTCCTTGGGCTTCGTGCTCATGCGTCATGACCCCGGCGCATGTTTCCCCGGGGAAACATGCAAGATGGGCGGGCAAGCGTGTTTCCCCGGGGAAACATCAGGGTTGAAGCCCCCTGCCCGCCTGCTCGAGATGCGCCAGAGCGCCGCGCAGCGCCGTCACGATTTCCTCGACATCCGCGCCCGAACCGGCATGAAGCCGCACCGTCACGCCCTGGCGATTGGCCGACTGGACCGACAATACGGGGCGGCCATAGCGGTTGTGATAGCTGTAGCGTTCCGGCTCGCCATCCTCGCCCAGCATCATCTTGCGCGCGGTCAGCAGGCGGTGGAGCACTTCGCTGGCCGGGATGGGCGACTGCCCCGCCTCGCGCCGCTCGGCCTGTTGGCGCGTGATATACTGAGCCACGCTCATGATGGCCGACGCCTCGCCCTTGTCCTGCATCGCCTGCGCCAGCGCATAGCCGGGCTTCAGCTGCACCTCATGCGGCGAGGCGAAGGCGGCGACCACTTCGTCGGGCAGCGCGGCGACCTTCAGCATCTTGGACAGCCAGCCCTTGGACAGCTTCAGCCGCTCGGCCATGCGGGTCTGGTGGTTGCCATAATGGGTGGTCAGCGCGGCCAGGTAATTGCGCGCCCGCTCATAGTCCGAGACATCGGCGCGCGCGCGGTTCTCCAGATCGGCGAGGCGGAACGCGGCCTCGTCGTCCAGCTGCGCGACCTGTGCCACGAAGACCATGTCGGGATAGCTGTTGGCGCGCAGCCAGCTGATCGACCAGTGGCGCCGCGTGCCTGCGATCACCTCATAGTCATGATCGGGATCGCCCTCGATCCGGCGGACCACGGCGGGGACCTTCTGCCCCCCCTCGGCGATGATCGAGTCGATCAGCTCGCGGCAATGCGCCTCGGTCAGCAGGTCGTAATTGCGGGCATTGCCGGGCCAAATCTTCACCCGCGCCGGGTCGAGCAACAGCTGCGTGACCTGTCGCACCTCGCCGCTGGCGACGCGGGCGAGCGCGGACTCGCGGCCGAGCAGCGTCGTGCCCCGGCTGCGTTCCGCCACGGTCTCGCGGGCCGGGCTGGGGGAGGGGGCGTCGCCCTCTTCCTCCGCCAGCAGGGCCGCCAGATAATCGGATTGTTTACGCGCCATCTTATGCCTCCCGCCCGGAACATAGGCAGAACATTGTCGTGTAGGAAAGGGGAAGCCGATCAAGCCGCGGCATGGATCACCGCCTCTTCGCTCAGCGGTTCGACCCGGCCCCAGCTCTGGCGGACCAGCTGCTCGACCTGGCGCATCGCCTCGTCCAGATTGGCGCGGCAGCGTTTGTGCGTCTTGGGCGTGCCGATCGGCTTTTCCAGCTCGTAGACGGTCATCATCCGCATCGCGGCATGGCTGATCTCGGCCGATTCCAGGATCGGCACGGGGAGGAGCGCGGGGCCGAAGCTCTGCTCCATGATCGCGCGGACCATGGCATGGCTGGGGTCGTTGCCGTCGAACTTGGAACAGATCAGCCGGACGAACTGGTAATCGACCTCGATGCCCGCCCCGGTCAGCTGGTTGAGCACCTGATCCATCATCGACAGGAACTGGACGGTCGAACAGAAATCGGGCGTGGTCGCGGCCATCGGCACCAGCAGCGCATTGGCCGCCTGCATCACCGCCAGGCTGATCGTGCCGAGGGCAGGGGGCGGATCGAGCAGCACCACGTCGTAATTCCGCGCCAGGTCGGCCAGCCCGCGCTTCAGCTTGCGGAAGCGGGCCGCCAGCACCGATCCGCCATCGCTGCCCGCTGCGGCCAGCTCATATTCCACATCGAACAGTTCGAGATTGGACGGGATCAGGTCGACATTGGGCCAGGGGGTGGGCTTGACCGCATAGGCCAGGTCGGTCTGGGTCGGGTCGATCGACAGATAGGGGTAGAGCGTTTCCTCGCGCGTGACGTTGAAATGCGGGTTGAAGCCGAACAAAGTCGTCGTCGTCGCCTGGCTGTCGCAATCGACGACCAGCACGCGGTAGCCTTGCACGGCGAAATAATGGGCGAGATGGGTGGTGACGGTCGACTTGCCGACGCCGCCCTTGAAGTTCTGCACTGCGATGATCGCCGGAATGTCGAGCGGCGCGCGCGCGGGGGAGGCGCCCAGCACCTCGCGCATGTGCAGCAGCTCCTCGACCGTATAGCCCTGGCGTCGGCCATTGTCGGTGGTCGGGGCAGGGGGGAGGCGGCCATCCTCCTCGGCCATGCGGATGCGGTTGGTCGAACAGCCGAGCAGCTGCGCGGCCTCGGCAATCCCGAAGCGGACGTGCAGACCTTTCCGGCTTTCGGGCAGGAACGCCTTGCGCCGCAACCGCTCGATCATCCGCTCGCCCGCGCTGGCCAGATCCCCGATCTGGGACAGCATTGCATGATCTTCCGCCACTCGCGCACCCCTTGAAGCTTTTGGGGGTGGTTAATGGCAAAGTTCATTCAATCGGGCAAGGTGGGGGAAGGGGGAAGGCATGTTTCCCCGGGGAAACTTTCCCAAATCCTCCCCTGGAAGGGGAGGTGGCGCGCGTAGCGCGTCGGAGGGGTGTCCCCCTCTCGATAGCGCGACACCCCTCCGTCAGGCTGCGCCTGCCACCTCCCCTTGCAGGGGAGGAATAGGCTCAGGCATGGAGCACCATCCACACCGCCATCCCGATCATCATCAGATTCTCGGTCAGCGACAGGAAGCCCAGCGGCACGTTGCTCGATCCGCCGACACAGGCGCATTTGAGTTCGCGCCGGTCGATATAGACCGCCTTCACCACCGACACCGCGCCGATGCCCCCGATGAACAGCGCGATCGGGACGGACAGCCACGTCAGCACCCCGGCGATCATCAGCACCCCGGCCAGCCCCTCGGCAAAGGGGTAGATATAGGAATAGGGGACCCAGCGTTTGGCGAGCAGGTCGTAATTCAGGAACATGGTCGCGAAGCTCTCGACATTCTGGAGCTTCAGAAGCGCGAGCACCGCCATGCTGAACGCGATGAACCATTCGGCCGCGCGGGTCGTGAAGGGGGTGGCATAGACCGCCTGCGATGCGGCCAGCGCCATCAGCGCGGTCATCGCGAAGAGCGCGGCGACCGGGCGATAGCTGGTCGCCTTGGGATCGGCGACCCGCTTGCCGAAGAAGCGGCGCAGATCGTCATAGCCGCCCACCCGCTCGCCCCCGACGAAGATTTGCGGGGTGGTCTTCACGCCATGCTCGGCCTTGAAGGCGTCGGTCTCCTCGCGGGTGCGCAAGTGATGGTCCTCGACCGCGTAACCCTGTCGGCGGAGCAGGTCCTTCGCCTTCAGGCCGTAAGGGCAGCTATGGGTCGGCATCACCATGCGGTAGAGAATGGCTTTGCGGGGGGCGGTCATGGTCCTTCTCCGACTGGGGTCCATGCGCCATATGGCATCCGTACCATGGTACGGAGTCAAGACGTGTCGGAATGGACCATCGCCAGATTGGCGCGCGAAGGCGGGGTGGGGGTGGAGACGATCCGCTATTATCAGCGGCGCGGGCTGCTCGACACGCCCCAACGCCCCGCCGGGGCGAGTGCGGGGGGGCGGGTCCGGCGCTATGGCGCGGAGGATCTGGGGCGGCTGCGCTTCATCCGGTCGGGCCAGGCGGCGGGCTTCACGCTGGAGCAGATCGGCGAGCTGCTGGCGCTCGACGCGACCGACGACCGGGCGCGGGTGCGCCAGCTCGCGCGCGAGCGGATCGTCGCGCTGGATGCGCAGATCGCGGCGCTCGAACAGGCGCGCGCCTCGCTCCACGCGCTGGCCGAGCGGTGCGCGGGCGAGGGGGCGGGGCCGTGCCCCATCCTCCGGTCGTTCGAGGGGGCATGACGCGGGAATGAAATTCTGCGTCACATTTAATCTATATTGATGGTTAATGGCGCAGGGCCGCCCCGCTCCCCCCCGCCATGAGTTGATCCGTGACCGATACGCCCTTTCCGAGCCGACGCCGTTTCCTGGCCGGCACCGCCTGTACGATCGCGTTGCCGCTGATCCCCGGTTGTGCCGACGACAAGGCGCCGTCGGACCTGATCATCCCGACCCCCACCCCGACCCCGCAACCCAGCCCGACGCCCACGCCGACTCCCACGCCGACACCGACACCCGCGCGGCCGACCACGCTGGCGGCCGACCGGCTGACCATCGCCTTCGCCGGGTCGAGCAGCAGCGCGCAATATCTGTCCAATTATGACGGCCCGGCGACCAGTTCGGCGGTCGTGTCGACCGGCGACGGGATCAGCTTCGCGCCGCTCGGCCGGGGGGCGTTCGGCAAGACGGCGGGGCTGGCGATCAACGCGGCGACCGGGCGGACGGTGCGCTATGTCCGTGGCGGAGTGGGCAGCACGACGCTGATCCAATGGGCCGCGTCCAATTCGACGATGCGCGCCGACCTGGTCCGCGCGATCGTCGCGGCGGGCGGGGTCGATGCGGTGCTGTTGCAGGTCGGGCGCAACGATGTCGCGGACCGGCTGACCGGCGATCTCGCCACCCAGCTGGGGCTGATCCGCACGCTGATCGCCGCGCTGCGCACTGAGACGCGGCTGCCCGACCTGACCGTCTTCCTCGGCGGGTCGCAGAATATCGGGGGCAGCGACGCCGGGCTGCACCGGATGCAGGCGATCCAGCGCCAGGCGGAGATGACCGTCGCGCTGGGCGACCCCCATGTCCGCTATGGCTTCACCACCTATGACCTGCCGGTGGTCGACGGCATCCACCAGAGCGAACAGGGGCAGATCCGGTCGGGCCAGCGTTTCGCCGCGCAGGTGCTGGCCTGGTTGCAGGGGCAACCGGGCCCGCGCGGACCGCGCCTGGCCTCGGCGCGCGCGGTCGGGGTGAGCCAGACCGAGGTGACGCTGGCGCTGGCGGACGGCGTCGACTTCACCCCGGCCAGCGCGATCCTGGGCTTTCAGGTCACCGACAACGGACAGGCCGTGCCGATCACCGCCGCGGTGCGGACCAGCCGGACGACGATCCTGCTGTCGCACGGCGCGGTCGGGACCGGCGCGCGCGGCGTCTCCTATGGCCTGGCCACCGATCCCGACGATCTGAACGGCGTGCATGACGGCAGCGCCGACCGGCTGCCGATGGAGCCGTCATTGGGGATCGTCGCCGTCACCGGCTGACGATCGGGGCGCGGTCGGCCATCCCGACCCGGCACAGCGCCCCGAAGCCGTCCCCTTGTCCCCGGCGCCCCCGCCATCCTAAGCCGGATCGCCGTTCCGATGCGCGGCCGCCCTCGCCTGTCCCGCGCGGGTGGCCTTTGGGGGGAGGCATCCGGGGGGAAGCGGGGGACGGCGATGGGGACAGGGTCGTCACGGGGGGATCACGCCATGCCATATCCTGTGCGCGCGCCGTCCGGCCTATGGCACGGCTTCGCCACCTCGCGCCGGGTGATCCCCGCGATCCTGCTGGCCGCCATCGCGCTGCGCCTGGGGCTGATCCTCGCCTTTCCGATCGCGCCGCGCGGCGACTCGCTCTGGTATCTGATCCGGGGGCGCGAGATCGCGCAGGGGCTGGGCTATCAGGAAGGGGGCTTTCCCACCGCCTTCTGGCCGGTCGGCTATCCCGCGCTGCTGGGGCTGGCGACCGCGCTGTTCGGGCCGTCGCTGGTCGGCCCGATCCTGGTCAACCTGATCGCGCAGGCCGCCACGCTGGCGCTGATCCTGTGGTTCGCGCGGCATCTGGGGGCAGGGGAGGGGGCGGCGCGGCTCGCGGCGCTGCTCTATGCCGTCTATCCCGCGCATATCGCCTATAGCGGCGACACCGCGGCCGAACCCAGCTCGACCGCGATCGTCATGGCGGGGACCGCGCTGATGCTGAAGGCGCGGGGGCGGATCGGCCCTGCGCTGCTCGCCGGGCTGGTGCTGGGGGCGGGGGCGCTGATGCGGCCGCAGATGATGCTGTTCCCGGTGCTGCTGGCGCTGGTCCTGCCGGTGGCGTGGCGCGGCCATGGCGTGCGGCGGGCGGGGCTGATGCTGGCGCTGGTGCTGGCGGGCATGGCGGCGGTCCTGCTGCCCTGGAGCTGGCGCAACCAGGCGATGCTGGGCGCGCCGGTCCTGGTGTCGAGCAATGGCGGCGTCGCGCTCCACGCCGGGGCCAACGACCTGGCCGATGGCGGCTATTTCCAGGTCGAGCGATCGCCGCTGTGGGACCAGGTCGGCATCCCCTTTGCCCAGCGGGTCGAGCGGCAGATGGAGATGGAGCGCCGGTTGAAGACGCTGGCGATCGACTGGATCGCCGCGCATCCGCTGCGCTGGGGGCTGCTCGGCCTGCGCAAGATGGGGCTGCTCTGGTGGAAGGACAGCGACGGCTTCTGGCCGCTCGACGCCAGCCATCCGGCGCGCCTCGGGCTGTGGCGCGCGATGCAGGGGGTGAACCAGCTCTTCTATCTGGCGGTGCTGGCGCTGGGCCTGGTCGGCACCGGCCGGGCGGCGCGCGCGGCCTGGCGGGGGGCGCCCGGCGCGGCGATGCTGATCCCCGCCGCCATGCCGGTCTTCTGCACCGTCCTGGCCTTCGGCTTCACCGGCCAGACCCGCTATCACTATCCCGCCATGCCCTTCGTCATGATCCTGGCGGGCTGGGTCGCGGCAAGCCTGATCGCCGGGGCGACGGAACCAAGCCGCCCGCCCGCCGCTATCCCGGATCATGGCCGATGACGACAGCAATCCCCCATCCCAGCCCGGGCAGCCGCCCCGGCACCGCGCCGTTCCCAGCGGCCGCTTCGCGCGCGCGGGCGCGTTCGGGCGGCTGGCGGGCGGGGTCGCGGGCGGGATGCTGGCCGAGGGCGCGCGGCGACTGGCCAGCGGCGAGCGGCCCAGGCTCGGCGACCTGATCCTCACCCCCGGCAATGCCGCGCGGGTCGCCGACCGGCTGTCGCATTTGCGCGGCGCGGCGATGAAGCTGGGCCAGATGATCTCGATGGATGCGGGCGACCTGTTGCCGCCCGAGCTCCAGGCCATCCTCGCGCGGCTTCGCGACCAGGCGTACCGGATGCCGCCCGCGCAGCTCGACAAGCTGCTCCGGGCCGAATGGGGCCCCGACTGGCGACGCCGCTTCCGCCATTTCGAGGCGGCCCCCATGGCCGCCGCCTCGATCGGGCAGGTCCACCGCGCGACCCTGCCCGATGGCCGGGTGCTGGCGATCAAGGTGCAATATCCCGGCGTGCAGGCTAGCATCGGGTCGGATGTCGACAATGTCGCGACATTGCTGCGCGTGTCGAACCTGATCCCGCCCTCGGTCGACCTGAAGCCGCTGCTGGAAGAGGCCAAGCGGCAACTGGCCGAGGAGGCGGATTACCGGCGCGAGGCCGACCGGATGCGTAGCTTTGGCGAGCGGCTGGCGGGCGATCCGCGCTATGTCGTGCCCGCGCCCGAGCCGTCGCTGACCACGTCGCTGGTGCTGGCGATGGACTATATCCCCGGCCAGCCGATCGAGGCGCTGGTCGAGGCCGACCAGGCGACCCGCGACGGCGCGATGACCGCGCTGATCCAGCTGGTCCTGCGCGAGCTGTTTGAGTTCGGGATGATGCAGACCGATCCGAACTTCGCCAATTACCGCTGGCAGGCGGAGACCGGGCGTCTGGTCCTCCTCGACTTCGGCGCGGCGCGCGACGTGCCGGCCGAGACCGCCGCCTCCTATCGCCGGTTGATCGAGGCGGGGCTGGCGCACGACCGCGACCGCATCCGCGAGATCGCGGTGGAGACGGGTTTCCTGGGCGAGAGGGCGGTCGCGGCGCACCGCCCGGCGGTCGACCGGATCATCGCCGCGATCGACGACACGATGGCGAAGGCAGGCCCCTTCGACTTCGGCGACCGCGCCTTCGTGCCGGTGGTGCGCGAGGAAACCCGCGCCATGATCGCCGACCGCGACACCTGGCACGTGCCCCATGTCGAGACGCTGTTCGTCCAACGCAAGATCAGCGGTACGGCATTGCTCTGCGCGCGGTTGAAGGCGAAGGTCGATATACGCGGGCTGGCGGCGGAGGCGATCGGGGCCGAAATCCGGCTTTAACCCCAAATTCCATCCGGTTCCGGAGCGATTGTCTCAATCGTGAGACGCCGGCCATTCCGTAATGGGCAGCCGCCCCGGACTGATCTAGATTGCGAAGATCGGGCCGGGGCCGCTTCCCATGGCGTCACCCCGTCCCACCCTGTCCAAGCTGGTAAGAAACCATCGTGATCCTGCGCTTCCCCAAGATGTCGCTGGCCCGTCCGTTCGTCCGGACGCGCCAGTGGAGAACGGTCTTCGTCCTGTGCCGGGTCGTGACGCTGGAGAACGACCATCGCCGCCACCTGCTGTTCTGCCAGCCGGTCCGACGCCGCTATTCGCAGAACCGCCGCAAATGGGTGTGGGCCAGGGCGTCATGACCGCCTTGCCCGGCCCGTTGCCGCGTGCGACGCATCCCGTGTCCGACCGGGCGACGCTGGACCGCAGCGCGGACGAACTGTGCGCGGAATTCGCGGTCGCCTGGACGCATCGGGTCTCCTGGGGCGCATGGTTGCGGCTGCGCGATCTCGTGCCGGGCCATCCCGCCTTCGTCCTGCGCCAGGGCGCGCAGGGGCTGGGCCTCGATACCCAGCGCTGGGACATCAGCGGGGGCGAGGCGTGCTGGCCGACCACGCAGATTTTCAGCCTGACCCTGCCCTGGTGGCGGCGACTGGCCGAGGTCCCCGCGCAACGCTGCCTGATCCCGGTGACCGCCGCGCGCGGCGCGCTGTCTTCGCCCGATGGGCAGGAGGACCGCCCGGTCTGGTTCACGCTCGACGGCCAGCCGGTCTTCACCGTGGCGGGGCTGTGGCGCCGCCATGCGGGCGCGCATGGCTTCGCGATGCTGGGCTGTGCGGGGGGCGAGGGGCCCTGGTCGACGCTGCCGATGATCGTCGCGCCCGAGGACCGGGCCCGCTGGCTGGGTGGCGACTGGGCGGACGTGACCGCGCTGCAGGACCCGTCGCCCGTGCTGCCGATCCGGATCGGGCTTTGCGAGGGGCCCGCCGCATCCTATGAGCGTTGCGATCGCGACAGCGCATGGCCCCCATCCCGGAGGACCGCGCGGGGCTGACGCCAGGGGCATTGCGTGACGCGATCGACACCGCACAGGGGATATGGCGTCGCGGTGCTGATGGCGCTGGTCCATATGCTGGCGGTCGGCGACCGTTTCCTGCTGTCCGTGCTGGTCGAGCCGATCAAGGCCGAGCTGCATCTGGGCGACGACGCGATCGGCTTCGTCCAGGGGCCCGCCTTCGCGCTGGTCCATGGGCTGGCGATCGTCCCGATGGTGCTGGCGGCGCGGCGATGGCCGCTGGCGCGGTTGCTGGCGCTGGCGCTTCTGGGGTCGAGCGTCGCGACGATCCTGTGCGGATGCGCGGCGTCGGTCGCCCTGCTGGTCCCCGCCCGGATGCTGATGGGGCTGGCCCAGGCCGCGATCGGCCCCGCCGCGGTCGGGCTGATCGCGATTGCCATGGAGCCCGGCCATCGCGGGCGCGGCATCGCCTTGTTCACCGCCGGGGCCTCGCTGGGCCGGGGGCTGGCGATGATCGGGGGCGGTGCGCTGCTCGCGCTGTTCGCCGGATTGGCACCGGCAACCGGGCTGGCGCCGTGGCGGCTCGTGCTGTTCGCGATGGGGGGGGTCGGCCTGCCGCTCGCCTGGCATGTGGGGCGAAGGCCCGATCCCGTCGCCCGGCCGGGCAGCGCCGCGATCCGGATGCGCCAGGCGCTGCGCGCGATGATCGCCGACCGCGCGAGCCTCGTTCCGCATATCCTGTCCGCGCTGTGCGCCGCGCTGGCGCTCCAGTCGCTGACCAGCTGGTCGGCCAGCCTGATGATCCGGCAGCATGGCCTGACCCCGCCGCTGGCGGGCGCGCAGGTCGGGCTGGTGATGATGGTGGCGGGGGTGCTGGGCCATGGGCTGGGCGGCTGGCTGTCCGACCGTCTGGGGCGGGGGAGGGGGACCACGCCCGGCCTGATGCTGCTGGGCCTGGGGCTGTGCGGCCTGGCGCTGTGGCCGCTGACGTGGGGCGGGGACTGGGGCGGGACGCTGGCGGCGCTGGCCGTTGCGGTCATCGGCCTGTCGGTGACGCTGGCCAACGGGCTGATCGGGCTTCAGGCGCGCATCGCGTCCGCCCTCCGGGTCGAGGCGACGGCGATCTTCCTGACGGTCATCACCCTGTCGGGCACCGCGCTGGGCCCCTGGCTGGTCGGGATCGCCAGCCATGCGCTGACCGGACTGGCCGATGCGGTGGCGCTGGTACTGGGCGCGACCTGCGCGCTGGGGTGCGGCGCGGCGCTGCTCGCCTATCGGCGCGCCCGCTAGTCCAGTTCGGTCATCCAGCCGTTCCAGCGCCGCGCCCCCATTGTGGCGCTGTCCGCCTGGCTCTGGCGCATCCGGGCCCGATAGGCGTCGGGGTCGACATCATGTTCGGCGCGAAAGGCGCGGGTCAGCCCGGCCGCATCGCCCAGCCCATAAGCCCGCGCCAGCTCGTCCAGCGATACGGGAACCGTCCCCTCCAGCGCCCGGCGGACCGCGTCGACCCGACGATGCCGGACATAGCGCGCGATCCCGCCATTGCGCTCGTACAGGCGATAGAGCGTCGCGCGCGACAGGCCGACCCGCTCGGCGATGGCCGTGCCGGTCAGCTGCGGGTCGGCGATTTCGCGGTCGATCAGCCGGTCGACCGCCTCGCGCCGCAGATGGTCCTGGCGCCGCGCCTCCACCGCCACGTCGCGCGGGCCGCCCAGCGCGGTCGGCAGCAGCTCGATCAGCGCGCGGGCAAAGGCGCGGTCGTGCCCGTCGTCGAGCATCGGCGCATGGCGGACCAGCGATTGCAGGAAATCCCCCAGCATCGCGGTGTCGGGCGCGTGCGCGACCTGGCCATGCAGCGCCCCCAGACTGCCCAGCGCCGCATGGACCAGATCGCGCGCGATGCTGGCGGTGATCATGTGCAGGTCGCGCGCCTCGGTCCTGTGGCCGCGCCGCGTGTCGAGAAACACGATGTCGCCCGGCCCCGCGTGCTCGAACCCGCTGCGCGGATGGCCGACCAGCGTGCCCGACAGGACATGGTGGAGGACGATATGGTCGAAACCGTCGGCCTGCACCCGCTCCTCGCGCGCATGCGCCATGCCCGACAGATGCCGTTCGAACAGCAGCAGGTGGCGAAAGCGCCAGCCGGTGACGCGCGCCCGGAACGGGCCGTCCAGCCGCACCACATCGGCCCCTTGCGCATAGAGTTCGCGGTAGCGGGCAAAGGCGACATCCTCGGCCAGGCCCTCGCTGGAAAAGCCGATCGCTTCCTTCAAATCCCGCTCCCGATCCTCACCCTCTTCGATCCCGATGCCGGATGGGTGATGTGGATCAATTCCCGATGGCCGCAATGGCTCCGCCTTTCCAGGCGCGTCTTGCGAATAGGGCAGGAAACAGGCATATAACGGGCAAGGAGTGTGCCGATGCTCGCCGCCTTTCTCGACGATATCCGCGATCACGACATGATCGCCCCGCGCCGCATGGCCGAGCGGTTGCGGCTGCCGCTGACCCGGCTGGCCAAGCTGGCGCAGGTCAACCGCAACACCATGGCCGCCAAGCCGGGAAGCCCGGCGGTCCAGGCGCGGCTCGGCGAGATCGCCCGCATCATCGCGCGCGCGGCCGAACTGTCGGGCGACGAGGGGCGCGCGATCATCTGGTTCCGCCACCAGCCGCTGCCCGGTTTCGGCAAGACCCCCGAACAGCTGGTCGAGGAAGGCCATGCCGCGCTGGTCCTGGGCGACCTGGATCGCATGGCCGAGGGGGTCTATTCCTGACGGCCAAGGGGGACGGGGTGGCCTATCCCCTGCGCGCGCTGCGCTGCCCGCTCTGGCGGATGCTGGCGATCCGCTATCAACGCGATCCCTGGTCGGGGGAGGGGGCGCGGCGGCATGGCGGCCGCTGGAACGCGCCGGGGCAGGCGGCGCTCTATCTGGGCACCGACCACGCCACCGCCATCGCCGAATATTATCAGGGCCTCGCCAAGCCCGGCACGCTCGCCCCCTATCGCCTGGACGCGACCGCGATCGCCGACCTGACCGACGGACAGGGCCGCGCGGCCGACGAGCGGATCGCCCAGGCCCTGGCCGCACCCTGGAAGGCCATCGCCGGGATCGAAGGCGGCCGCCCGCCGAGCTGGGCGCTGGCGCAGGCGCTGATCGCGAGCGGCGCGGAAGGCGCGCTGGTCCCCTCCGCGCAAAATCCGGGCGGCACCGCGCTGGTCCTGTGGCGCTGGCACCGTGCGGACGGACCGGGGGCCGACGAATCGAGAGAGGGCGCGGCGCTGGAACTGCTCGATCCGGACCATGTACTGACGCCGCATCCCTGAGCGGTGCCGATTTGCTTCGGTGCCGTCGACCGGCAACTGGCCGCGCAAGTGATCGGATCGCCCGATCCTTTCCGACCCCCGAGCCGTCAATGATGGAAATTCGGTAACCCCGGTCGTGCCAAGAAAAGAGAAATGACTTTATTTCGTTATGACGATCGCGTCATGAATTCACGTGACATGACGCCGACTTCATCATAGGAATCGTCCGACAATTAGGGGTTTCGAAAAATGGTGAAGGCAATGTCGCGCGCTCGGCAGGTGAAGGCGCGCGCTCTGGAATCGAGTGCCATTCTGCTTGCGGTGATGGTGGCGGGCCCGGCCTTCGCCCAATGCACCCCCGATCCGACCCAGGCCAACACGACGACGACGTGCAGCGGCACCGACAGCAACGGCCTGACCGTCACGACCTCGGGCACCACGGTCGATGTGGCGACCGGGGCGACGGTGACGAACAGCGGCGCACCCGC
This sequence comes from Sphingomonas sp. SORGH_AS_0950, assembly GCF_030818415.1. Taxonomy (NCBI): domain Bacteria; kingdom Pseudomonadati; phylum Pseudomonadota; class Alphaproteobacteria; order Sphingomonadales; family Sphingomonadaceae; genus Sphingomonas; species Sphingomonas sp. SORGH_AS_0950. The sequence continues at coordinate 5,700 of NZ_JAUTAE010000002.1, read as the reverse complement.
CATCGCCTTCGCGATCCCGACCTCGGCCACCAGCTATCCCTATGGGGTGCTGACCGTGGGCGGCCGGGTCGATGGCGCAGGCCAGACCGGCGTGCAGTTCGTCCGCCAGACCACCGCCAACAGCTATTCCAGCGGCCAGCTGTCGGTGACGGTGCGCGCGGGCGGCAGCATCAGCGGCACGAACGGCATCGTCATCGGCCAGACCGGCAACGGCTATGGCAGCACGACCGCGTCGATCGACAATAGCGGCACGATCAGCGGCACGGGGACCGGCTCGGACGGCTATGCGCTGCTGTCGAGCAACCCGACCTATGCGGGCTTCCAGACGATCACCAACCGCGCAGGCGGCACGATCGGCGCGATCAGCGGCCCCGTCGGCACGCTGACCAATGCCGGCACCATCGATGGCGGCAGCCGCAGCGCGATCGATGTGGGCGCGACCTATAGCGCGGCGTTCTCTGGCTATGGCTGGACGAACAGCGGCACGATCGGCAACAGCGGCAGCGCCGCGACGCTGGCCAATGCACGCTCGATTACGCTGACCAACAGCGGCACGATCAGCAATGGCGGAACTGGCGCGGCCATCACCGGCACATCGCTCACAATAATCAACGCAGCGGGTGGCCAGATCACGACCGCTGGTACGACCGCGATCCAGGCGGGTGTGGGCTTTAGTTTGACCAATTCCGGGACGATCACGGGCGATGTCATTGCGACACCAAATCCGGTCTCGTTCGGCAACACCGTCATCGATAACAGCACGGGCACGATTGTCGGTAATGTGAGCTTCGGCTCGAGCAATGTATCCTATTCATCGGGCAACGACACGCTGATCGTCGGCTATGCGAACGGCGCGATCCGCACCGGGATCAGCGGTACGATCGACGGCGGGGCGGGCACCGACACGCTGCGCATCCGCTTCACCAGCGATACGACCCTGTCCTCGGCGCTGACTCTGCCGACCAATTTCGAACAGCTGACCCTCGCTCCCGATACCAAGACGACAACCACCTTGGCCAAGGACTTTGCGGTGGCGGGGCCGTTGCGGGTCGCGGGCGGCGGAGCGGTCGTCAACAACGCCGCGCTGAGCGACACCGGCACCGTGCTGTCCGATGAATATGGTTCGTCCGGTTCGCCCAGCGTCACCAATGCGGGCAGCATCATCGGCACGGGAGCGCAGATCGGCCTCTATGCCGTCTCGATGAACTATGCGAACCGTTTCGAGAATAGCGGCACCGTGACCGCGACCGGGGGCGGCGTCTCGTTCAACTCGCAGGGTGCGTTCGTCAATTCGGGCACGATCACCGCCAGCGGCACCGCGGTGTCGCTGTTCGGGCCGAGCTTCGCCAATTCGGGCACGATCCGCTCGACCGGCGGGGTGGGTGCGATCCTGTCGGGCTCGTCGGGCTCGAACTGGACCAACACCGGCCGGATCGAGGGCACGACCGCCGGGCTCAAGCTGTCGAGCAGCCTGAGCAACAGCGGCACGATCACCGCGACCGGGACCGGCGTGTTCATCGACTATTATGGCGTGCTCAACAACCAGGCGGGCGGCGTCGTCACCGGGGGCACGCGCGGTATCGGGCCGAACGGCGATTTCGCGGTGTTCAATGCCCGCATCGCCAATGCGGGCACGATCAACGGCGACGTCACCTTCGGCCCGTCCTCGTCGACCAGCTATTACGGCAACAACAACACCTATTTCGCGCTGCCGGGCGGTGTGCTGAACGGCAATCTGACGCTGACGAGCGGCGATCTGCTCGTCACCGAACTCGCCGGCAGCAGCGGCGACCGCTTCGCCGGGATCACCGGCACGGTGTCGGGGGCGAGCGCGGGGCTGCGCCTGCGCGTGCGGGCCGACACGGCCGCGACCCTGCCGACCACCAGCCCGTTCGTCACCCTCGGCTATGAACTGTTCGACAAGGCCAAGCTGACCCTGACCGGCGCCGCCTCGACGCGACCGCTCTATCTGGCGGGGCAGGGGACGGTCGACCTGACCGCCGATATCGCCAGCACCGCCGGTTCGGTGATCCAGCTGACCTCGCGCAGCCAGGCACCGGGCGAAACCTATACCGCCAATGCGCTGACCATCACCAGCCGCGGCGCGCTGTCGCTCGCGGTGTCGAACACGAACGTCTATGCGGGCAATGCCGTTTCGCTGGGCAGCGAGGACAGCTTCACCAATGCGGGCACGATCAGCGTCGCCGACACGCGGCCGACCACCTATGGCCAGCTGACCGCCATTTCGGGCGGCAAGAGCGTGACCAATGACGGCACGATCACGCTGAACGGCGCGGCGGGCATCCAATATGCCAAGAGCATCACCAATAGCGGCCGCATCGTCCAGGCCTCGGGCGGCCGCGCCGCGACCGGCGTCTCGGGCTTCACCACGCTGGTCAACAGCGGGACGATCGAGGTGGCGGGCACCGCCGTCATCATGGACTATACGACCGGCACGATCGACAATAGCGGCCGCATCGCCAGCACGGGCGGCATCGCGATCGGCCAGAATTACAGTTACGGCACCACGCTGCGCAATCTGGCCGGTGGCACGATCGCGGGCGCGACCGGGCAACTGGCCATCCGGCTGGGCGGTGGCCAGATCGTCAATGCGGGCACGATCACCGGCGATGTCGACCTGGGCTATGCCAGCTATGGCGGCCGCTCCTATTCCAATGCCATCTATACCTCCAATGGAGGCACGCTGACCGGCAATCTGCGCTTCGGGGACGGCAGCGACCTGTTCGTCGAGACCGACGGCCAGTCGGGCGTCAGCGGCACGATCGACGGGGGCGGCGGGTTCGACATCTATCGCCATGCCTTCACAAAATCGACGACCGCGACGCTGGGCACCCTGACCGCTGTCAACTTCGAGCGTGAGGACCTTCAGGCGATCGGTGCCGATACCGTCGTGACCATCCAGTCCCAGACCGCGCTGGCCTCGCTGGGGATTCTGGGCGATGGCCAAATCGTCAACACCGCGAATGTCGATGGCGATCTGGTGCTGGGCGACAGCTATTATTCCTACTACCAGCTGCAGCCGCAGGCCATGCTGGCGGCGCTGACCAACCAGGCCGTCGTCAAGGGCGCCATCTCGGGCCAGGTTTCGCGCTTCACCAACAGCGGGACGGTCGGCGATGCGGCGCTGAAGCGCACCGCCGTTTCCATCTATGCGGTCGGCGACCTGAGCTTTACCAATTCGGGCAGCATCCTGAACGACGCCAGCCGTCGCGGTGTCAACCTGTCGGTCAATGGGGGGGCGATCACCGCCACCAACAGCGGTTCGATCGCCCAGGGGTTCAACGCCTTTGCCAGCGACTACAGCTATTACGGTACGACGCCCCCGGACGCGCCGCAGCCGCAGAAGATCGCGCTGACCAACAGCGGCACCATCGCCTCCACCGACGAGGGGCGATCGGGCGTCCTGCTTCAGCTGTACAATGACCTGGGCGGGTCGATCCAGTTCGACAACAGCGGCACGGTCACCCAGGGCGTCAACGCCTATGCGGGCCGCTACACCTATTACGGCACGCCGGCATCGGACGCCGCGCGCTCCTATGCGATCGCCGTCACCAACAGCGGATCGATCACCGCGACCGGGCAGGGCCGATCGGCCGCCCTGCTGACGATCGACGATTACCGGGGCACGGGCGGTTCGATCCGCCTCGACAATAGCGGCACGATCGACGCCAGCGGGACATCGGCCTATGGCGTCCGCGCCGGTTTCAACGGCTCCGGCACCGCCACCACCGGCGCGCAGAGCATCGCCATCACGAACAGCGGCACGATCCGCGCCAATGGCGGCGGGGTGACGATCACCGATCCCTATGCGGGCGCCAGCGTCCCGCAGGATCCCACCGCACCCACCACCTATATCGCCGCGGCCGTGTCGGTCTTCGGCAACGGCACCGCAACCGCCACGATCACCAACGCCGCGACCGGCACGATCGAGGCGACCGGGCCGCTGTCCGTCGCGGTCAGGACCAACGGCGCCGCGCTCGACCTGACCAATGCCGGGACGATTCGCGGCGGGGCGGGGACCACGCTGGCCGCGAATGACACCCTCGTGCGCCAGATCGGCAGTCCCTATCTGGCGGGTGCGATCCACAGCATCGGCGCGACCGACGACAGGATCGTCAACACCGGCAGCATTTTCGGGTCGATCGCGCTGGGCGACGGCAATGACCGGATCGAGAATTACGGCCGGATCGAGGGCAATGTGTTCCTCGGCGCGGGCGACGACACCTTCCTGCACCGCGCCAGCGCGACGCTGGTCGGGACGGTCGATGGCGGCACGGGTACGAACAGCCTGATCGTCGACGCGACCGGGGGCGGGACGGTCAATGGCGACCAGTTCGTCAATTTCCAGCGCTTCAACCAGGTCGGACAGGGCAATGTCACCTATGCCGGTACCTTCCGCTTCGACACGATCGGGGTCGCGGGCGGAACGGTGACCGTCGCGGCGGGCCAGACGCTGACCAGCACCGGCCCGGTCACCATCACCGGCACCGATGCGAACGAGACGGTCGTCAATTCCGGCACCATCGCCGGTTCGGTCGCGCTGGGCGGCGGGAATGACAGCTTCGTCGAGGGGCCCAATTCGCGCGTCCTGGGCACTCTCGATGGCGGCACGGGCACCAACCTGTACGGTGTGCTGCTGGCGGGCGACCGCAGCGGCATCGGCCAGCGCAGCAATTTCCAGCAGCTGGCGGTGACCGGCACCGGCACGCTGTCGCTGACGCTCGACCAGAGCTTCGACACGGTCGCGCTGGCGGGCACCGGGCTGAACGTCGCGCTGGCGGGCAACCGGATCGGATCGGTCACGGGCTCGGACGCGGCCGAGCAGCTGCGCGTCGATGGCGACATCGCCAGCGTTTCGCTGGGCGCGGGCGACGACCTGCTGGCGCTGGGCACGACCAATGCGGCGGGCCGTTACGATGGCGGCGCGGGCACCGACAGCTTACGCTTCACCGCCAATGCGCCGGTGGTGCTGAGCGGGCTGGCGACCGGATTCGAGACTGTGTCGCTGACCGGCAACGCGCTGACCGTCACCGGTTCGCTGGGGTCGCAGGGGGCGCCGCTCGGCTTCGGTGACGGCGATACGGCGCTGACCGTCGCCAGGGGCGGCACGCTGGCCGGGGTCATCGACCTGGGCGCGGGCAATGACAGCTTCCGCCTGGCGGCGGGTTCGGTCCTGATCGGCAGCGTCGCGGGCGGCGCGGGCAACGACACCGCCACGCTGGAGCTGGCGGGCAACCAGATGCTGGCGGCGGGCACGCTGACCGGGTTCGAGACGCTGGCGACCGAAGGGACCGGCGCGCTGACCCTGACGGGCGCGCAAAGCTATGCCCAGGTCAACGCCGCGACCGACCTGACCATCGCCTCGGGCAGCAGCCTGACCGCGGGCCAGGTCGCCTTCACCGGCGGGAACCAGCGCTTCACCATCGCGGGCACCTTTGCGGGCGCGGTCGATGGCGGGGCGGGCACCGACACGATCGCGCTGTCGGGCGGCACCGCTGCCGCGCCGGTCGCCTTCACCAACGTCGCCAATGTCGAGGCGCTGGCGATGACCGGCGGCTATGCCACGGTGTCGGGCAATGCCGCCTTCGGCGCGGTCGATATGACCAGCGGTCGCCTGGTCGGTTTCGCCGGGTCGACGATGAGCGCCGCGCAGTTCCTGGTCCGCCAGGGCGCGACCTT
>NZ_JAUTAE010000001.1:2222500-2315000 GCF_030818415.1 Sphingomonas sp. SORGH_AS_0950 | reverse complement strand
TAACGACTTCCCCACTGTCTCCAGGACATGCTCAGCGAAATTGAATTCTCCGTGAAGATGCGGAGTACCCGCGGTTAGACGGAAAGACCCCGTGCACCTTTACTGCAGCTTCAGAGTGGCATTGGACAAGAACTGTGTAGCATAGGTGGGAGGCTTTGAAGCATTGGCGCCAGCCGATGTGGAGCCATAGGTGAAATACCACCCTGTTGTTGTTTAATGTCTAACCTCGTACCGTGAAACCGGTACAGGGACCCTCTGTGGCGGGTAGTTTGACTGGGGCGGTCGCCTCCTAAAGAGTAACGGAGGCGCGCGAAGGTTGGCTCAGGCCGGTTGGAAACCGGCTGTTAGAGTGCAATGGCATAAGCCAGCCTGACTGCGAGACTGACAAGTCGAGCAGAGACGAAAGTCGGTCATAGTGATCCGGTGGTCCCTCGTGGAAGGGCCATCGCTCAACGGATAAAAGGTACGCCGGGGATAACAGGCTGATAACCCCCAAGAGCTCATATCGACGGGGTTGTTTGGCACCTCGATGTCGGCTCATCACATCCTGGGGCTGGAGCAGGTCCCAAGGGTTTGGCTGTTCGCCAATTAAAGTGGTACGTGAGCTGGGTTCAGAACGTCGCGAGACAGTTTGGTCCCTATCTGCCGTGGGCGTCGAAATTTGAGAGGAGTTGACCCTAGTACGAGAGGACCGGGTTGAACGTACCTCTGGTGTACCTGTCGTCGTGCCAACGGCGCAGCAGGGTAGCTATGTACGGACGGGATAACCGCTGAAAGCATCTAAGCGGGAAGCCTCCCTCAAGATAAGATTTCTCAGGACGGTCGAAGACCACGACCTCGATAGATCGGATGTGGAAGTGCGGTAACGCATGGAGCTAACCGATACTAATTGTCCTATTCGCGCTTGAGAGCTCCACACCCCCACCATCAGCCCTGGGCTAGATGGCAGGGTGCGGTCATCAATACAGCCAGTGCACGCATCGATTTTATACCCATCACCCCGCCCACAAAGCGGGGTCAGTATTCGCGGACTCTATTGCCTGGTGGCCATAGCGTCGGTGTCCCACCCGATCCCATCCCGAACTCGGCCGTGAAACCCGACTGCGCCAATGGTACTACTGCTCAAGCAGTGGAAGAGTAGGGCGTCGCCAGGCATTATAGTCCGCGTATACACAAAACCCATTCACTTGTTTCCTCGGGCACTCAGCCCGGGGCGCTCAGCCCCACGACACCACGCATGAAGCGTGCCGCCGTGCGGCTCAGCTCAGTCGCGGGGTGGAGCAGCCCGGTAGCTCGTCAGGCTCATAACCTGAAGGCCGCAGGTTCAAATCCTGCCCCCGCAACCATCTCAAATTGCGATACCAAATCGCGCAGATCAGCCGCCCCAACCGGGCGGCTTTTTTGCGTCCGCAAGTCCTGATGGTTGCGCCCTCCCGCACCTACCTCAACTTGCGAACCGGCCAAGTTCTGGCCGAAGCCGGTCCCCGCAACCATCTCGACTTGCGATCGGCACGCCCCTCCGGCGGTGAGCTGGCCCCCATTTCGACCGGACGGATTCAAGCCTAAGAAGGAGGCTTGGGGCTATCCCCTAAGCATAGGCTTATGTCCGTGTCCGAAATCATCACCGACGGCGGTCGTCGCCGTCACTGGAGCACGCCTGAGAAGCTGAGGATCGTCGAGGAGACGCTCGATGGTCGCGAGAGCATATCGGTGGTGGCACGCCGCAACGGCGTGGCGCCGAACCTGCTGTACCGCTGGCGGCGGCTGATGCTGGAGGGCGGGAGCGTCGCGGTCGCCGGCGACGACGACGTGACCAGCAATCGCCAGGTCCGCGAGATGGAGACCCGCATCCGCGAACTGGAGCGCCAGCTCGGCCGCAAGACGCTGGAGGTCGAGATCCTGAAGGAGGCGCTGGAGCGCTCACGCCCAAAAAAAGCGAGCTTGCTCATGCACTCGCCGTTGCCGGAGACTATCCGGTGAGCCTGGTCGCCAAGACGCTCGGGGTCGGGCGCTCGACGGTGTACGACCGCCTGACCGGCCGCACCCGGACGCGCGGGCCGTACGCCAAGGCCGACGACGCGGACCTGCTGCCCCGCATACGCCAGATCGCCGCGCAGCGGCCCACCTACGGCTACCGCCGCATCGCGGCAGTCCTCAATCGACAGCAACGCGCCGAAGGACTGGCGCCGGTCAATCACAAGCGCGTCTATCGCATCATGGCCGCGGACCGCCTGCTGCTGGCGCGGCGCTACACCGAGCGGGCCGACTATGGCCATGACGGCGTCGTGGTGGCGATCCGCTCGAACCTGCGCTGGTGCTCGGACGGCTTCGAGTTCACCTGCTGGAACGGCGAGGTCGTGCGCGGCGCCTTCATCATCGACGCCCATGACCGCGAGATCATCGCCTGGCGCGCGATCGCCAATGCGGGCATCAGCGGCTCGGACGTGCGCGACATCATGCTGGAAGCCGTGGAAACCCGCTTCGGCGGTATGCGCGCGCCCGTGCCGGTCGAGATGCTGTCCGATAACGGCTCGGCCTATACTGCCCGCGAAACACGCACCTTTGCCCGGCAGCTGGGCCTCAAACCCTGCTTCACGCCCGTTCGCAGCCCGCAGTCCAACGGCATCTCGGAGGCCTTCGTTCATACCCTCAAGCGCGATTACGTCCGCGTCTCGCCGCTGCCTGATGCTCCCACCGCGTTGACATCGCTTGCCGGATGGATCGAGGACTACAACGACAACCACCCCCATTCAGGGCTCAAAATGCGTTCACCGCGCGAACATCGCGCACTGGTTTCTGCAACCGCCTGAATCCGTCCGGTGAAACGGGGGCCAGATCAGGCGGGCCTTTTGCTTTTGAGCGATACCGCAAGGATAGCGTGGCATAGGTTGCAAACAGGACGCCTTCGGTCAGCGCGATCGGTCGTCCTTGCGGGAAACGCGACAGTGGCGTGACCAGCAGGCGCTCCATTCCGAGCGCCGACCAGTCGCGCTGTGCGTCCTCGATTAGCTTGTCGGATTTGCTGATCCAAACCGCCTTGCGCCGTCCCTGCATCCAGTTGTCGAGGATGATGCCGGCGGACTGGCGGCCCTTGCCCGCACCGGTGCCGTCGCCCAGCATGAAGCCACGGCGGAAGCGCACGGCGTTCACGGCATCGGCGGGTGCTGCCTGAACGAGATCGAAGGCCGCATCGACCGTCCATGATCCGGCGAGGAAGTCCGAATGGGCCACGCCGGCATAGATGACGGTTTCGAGCTGAGCGTCCGACAAGAGGGCGCGGATGTTGGCCGGGAGCATCGGGCGATAGCCGGGCTTCGGCGGCGCCACGCTCGCCATCGCCGCCGATTGCACCAGCTTGGTCGGATGGGCCTGAGAACCAGGAATACGGATCGCCTGCAATACGTATTCTTCATAAATCGCATCGGTGAGGTGCGCGCCTTCCGGCGGCGTCCAGTCCACGGCTTCATAGGCGAGTTCGACGCCCTCGGGATCGGCGGAGGCGACGGCCGGGCGCGAAGTGGCGGCGCGGGCAATGTAACCGCGCACCGACTTCGGCGGGGCAGCGGAGATCGGAGGCGCGCCAGCAGGCAAGATGAGGGGACGCCGGGGCGGCACATCGGCTGCGATCCAGTCGAGCAGCGTGGCCGCATCCGGCGCCATGCCCCGCGAGACCGGGAATACGGTCGGATCGTCGGCGGGCTCTTTGTCGATGACGGTCAGCCGTGTCGGAAAGGTCGTGCCGTGCTTGCGATAGACCGACCTGTCGATCGCGGCGGAGAACACAACGCGCCCGCGCGCCTGCAAGGCGACGAAGGCATCGCGCCAGTCCGGCAACTCCGGCCCGACATTGGCACCGGTGATGGCGACCAGCCGCCCACCGGGCGCGAGACGGTTGAGCGCCGAGGCGATATGGCGAAAGCCTGCATCCGCCACGCGGCCGGAGACATGCGCCATCGCCGAGAAGGGCGGGTTCATCAGCACGACGGACGGGACAGCGGCAGGGTCGAGATGATCGTCGATCTGCGCGGCGTCGAAGCGGCTGACGGCAATGGCCGGAAAGAGGGCGGCGAGAAGCTCGGCGCGCGTATCCGCCAGCTCGTTGAGGATCAGCGATGCGCCTCCGGTCTGCGCGAGGATCGCCAGCAGGCCGGTACCGGCCGATGGTTCCAGTACACGGTCATCCGGCGTAATCGCGGCCGCGGTCAGTGCCGCGAGGCCGAGCGGCAACGGCGTCGAGAATTGTTGAAGCGCCTGGCTTTCCTCCGAACGGCGCGTGTGCGTCGGCAGCAGCGCCGCGATCTTCGCCAGCACGGACAGTCGTGCAGCCGGAGTGTCGGCTTTACGGAACAGCGCCTTTCCGTATTTGCGCAGGAACAGGACGGTCGCGACTTCGCACGCCTCATAGGCCGTCTTCCAGTCCCAGGCACCCGAGGCATCGGACGCGCCGAACGTCGTTTCCATGACGGTGCGCAGCATGCCGGTATCGACGGGCTGGCCGCGTTCGAGATGGGGAAGCAGGAAATTTGCCGCAGCGAGAATGGCAGCGGAAGGGGCGACCGGAGTACGATCGAGCGGAAGCGGCGCGGCCGACGCCTCGGCCACGGGCAGCATGATGTTCATGGAGAAGTCCTCGGGAGAGCGAAACGGGAAAAGTCCCGACGACGCTCTCTCTCGAACGCCGGGGCTCACCCCCGTCCCGGCACTCCTCTCACTCGAAACGCCGATGGCGGAACGGCGGCGGCCGGATTTGGCGATCCCTCTGTTGACGCCGCGCAAGGTTCAGCTTTAATTGTCGTGTCGAAATGGCAGGCTTGGTCTGGGTAGGCCCAAGTCCTTTCCCGAGATAGGGAAAGCTCTTTTCGCATCGAACGATGCGATCCCCGACAGTCCCCGCACGGCTTGCCGTGTTTTCGGGTCTGTTCGGTGCAATTGACGACAAAGCTGCTCCGACAGACCATTTTGAAGGAGCAATCCATGATCGACAGATCGAAACCCATTCTCGTTTTTCTTGCCGCCGGCGTTCAGGGCAGCGCGGTGATGCATGCCGCGCTGGGGCGGGGCCTGAAGGTCCGCGCACTGGTGCGCGACAGCAACCGCGCTACAGCGTTGGCCGCACCTGGCGTCGAGCTGGCAGAAGGTGATCTTGGCGCTGCCGCCTCTCTCACCGCCGCCAGCACCGGCATCGATCATGCCGTGCTCCAAGTGCCGATCGGCCCGGCCGAGACGATGGCAATGCAGGCAGGGAACGCGCTCGCGGCCTTCAAAGCGGCGGGCATCAAATCCTTCGTACTCAAGCTCGCCAGCGCCAGCCGGCCTGCGCCCTGTGAGGAGCCCAGCTTCATCGCCAACCATAGGATCGAGGAGGCGGCACGCGCTTGCGGCATCGACTTCGCCATCGTGCGCCCGACCATGTATCTCGACAATCTGCTGAAACCCTCGGCGCTGGCCGAGATTATCAACGATGGCGTGTTCGCACCGCCGATCCCAGCCTCTCAGCGCATTGCCTGGACATCCGCCGACGATTGCGCCGAAGCCGCGCTGACGCTGCTGGAACGCGGCGCGATGGGTGGCGATCACCGCATCGCCGGGCCGGAGAGCCTGGCGGGCGATGAACTGGCCGAACGGGTGAGCGCCAGCCTCGGCCGCGCGATCCGCTATCGCGGTCAGCCGCTGGACGAGTTCGAGCGTGATGTCGATGTGGCGATGGGGCCAGGCGTCGGTAGGCGCGTGGCCTCGAAGTTCCGGTACTTTGCGACCTATCCCGAAGAGGCCGACGCCATCCTTGCACGGCCCTTCGCGCCGCAATCGGGATTAGAGAATTTTCGGCCGAAGAGCGTCGAGAGATGGGTTCGGGAGCATCGGCTGTGTTTCACGATCCCATCGACCTGACGCGCTGAGCGTGTGTGGCAGAAACCGTCAGCATAGGAAAAGCGCCCAACCATCAGGTGGGCGCTTTTCCGGCTCAAACTGGTGGCCGCGTCCGTCAACGGGCTGTATCGACTATCATGATGCGCCGGCAGGCTGAATGAAGCCGCCGGGATTATCTGGATTGGGCGGCAGATAGGCGTCGTAAGGATTGCGCGAAGACATAGTCGCCGTTGTCCTTCCCCACGGCGCAGATGACGTATCTCATCGCGCCAGTCTGTGCGTCCGCGCATTCCATGAGAGCGAGGTTGCCATCCTCCGCCGCGCGAAGCAGCGTCTGGAAGTTGGCGCGGGCATATGCCGGGATGCTCATGGCCGCTCTCCATCGCTGGAGAGGTGTTCGTCAAGCCAGCCATCGGTGTAGATCCAGTCCAGCGTTTCGCCAGTGGCGAGATCAAGGACATGCGCGCCACCGCCGAAGCCGTCGAGGCGCGGCTTCGAACAGGTGTTGGCGTATTGGAAGCCCCATCGGCCCGTGAGGCCGAACGTGGCAGCACAGCGTTTGACGAACTGGATGAGGCGTTCGGGATCACCGGTCACGTCATCGCGCATCCAGAGGTTGGTGCCGCCATGCTCGGGCTGGATCGAGAAGAGGAAGCCGTCCGACGGCGGTTCTTCCGACGCGCCTTCCTCGGAGAGCGCGTTGTAGAGGTCTAGCGCGCGGGCGGCGTTTTCGGGCGTGCCAACATCGAGCAGGCACGAGAAATGGGTGAAATAGTCGGCCATGACAGGCTCCTGAAACAAGAAAGCCCGACCCGCGCGGCATCGCCGTGCAGGCTCGGAACGTGGGGCCGGGCTGAGATTGCGGGATTGGACGAAGGTGGGTGGGACCGGACGGTGCCAGTCCCACCCGATGAGGCTCATTCGGCGGCGAGCAGGGCTTCGTCGTCTTCGACCGGTTCCTCGTCGTCACCGTCATCGGAGAGGAAGGCCGGCAATGCCTCGTCTCCACCATCCTGATCGGCGGGTTCTCCAGCCATTTCGCCACTGGATTCTGCCGACCGTAGCGGTTCGGGCAGCCAGCCGCTGTCCGCCAGAAGGCGTTCCGCCTCCTTGGCCATGTCGCCCTTCTTCATATGGTCGATGAGCTGCGCCGCCCGTTCGCCTGCCCCCTCACGCACTGCCTCGACGATACGCGCCTTGGTGACACGGCCGAAGTAGTTGCCGACCGTCGGCCTCCAGCTCGCGCCTACCATGTCCAGGCCGGTCGCGCGCGCCAGCCGCTCGGCCTGGCGCATACGGACCTCCAGCCCATGCTCGCTGATGCCGGAGCCGCTGTAGGGATTGGGCCGCTCATAGAGGGCGTTGATCCCGTAGCTGACGCAATGGGCGAGCAGGTCCATACGGTGGTCATCGTCGAGCGCGGTCAGCCAGTCCCACAGCGCTTCGTCATCAGCGGGGATGTGATCGCCCCAGCGTTCGTGCCGGTCGGTGACGGATTTCGCCGAGGCGCTGTCCTTCAGATCGTCGGCCTGCGCGGCGAAGTGGATCTGGCGGACATTGGCTTCGAGCGCGCCTGTTGCCGGGCGATGCAGGAAGATGTCCGAGACCAGCTTGTGCAGGAGCGCCGTCATGGCGACGTGCGGATGATTGGCAACGGCATCACGCAGCGCCAGCGTGCGATGCGCGGTCAGTTCGATGACGAGACGCTCGGGCAGCGGCTTGATGCCGTCGTCTTCCTCCTCTTCGGCGGGTGCCCCTTGGCCGCCGATGGTGATGACAGCGCGCTGGATGGCGGGATCGACGCTCTCCTCCGGTGCGTCGTCACCGCCAGCCACGTCCACGGGCAACTCATCCTCGGGGCGGACATAGCCGCGGTCGATGATGACCGCGCCATGGGCGTCGATAGCGGCGAAGGCTCCGGCGATAGCGATCTCTGCCGGGTCATAGCTGACCGGGCGGTTATCGAGTGCTTCCATTGCCGCTTCGATCTCGCCGAGCCGTTCGTCCACTGCATCGGGCAATTCGTCGGCGTGTTCATACTCTTCAGACAGCCGGTTATATTCCACCTGCAAGGCGTCGCGTGTCGCCCGTTCCTCGTCGGTCATGTCGAGAACGGTTCCCGGCAACCGGCGCATGCCGTGGGTGACGCCATAGGGAATGCTGACGGCAGCATCGACCCATTTCCAGCCTTCCGCCGCGATTTCATCGGCGATGACCTTCAACTTCTCCGCGACCAGCCGGTCGAGCAAGCCGACATCCTGAAGCCAGCCGCCATCGTCGGACTCGAACAGATCGCGCAGCACGATGCCACCCGCTGCCTCATAGGTGTCGATGCCGACGAACACGGCACGCTTGTCGGACGCGCGCACCGTGGTTTCGGTGAGCATCCGCTTGATCTGCCACGGCTCCTTCTGCCAGCTATTGCGGATCGCCTCCCAAACCTGTTCCTGACGGGCATGATCCTCCGACACGGTGAAGGCCATGAGCTGCTTCAGCTCCATGCCGTCCTCGGCGAAGACGTCGAGCAGCACCGACGAGACGGAGGCGAGCCGCAGGCGCTGCTTGACGATATTGACATCGATCAGGAATGCGGCGGCTATTGCCTCTTCGCTCATGCCCTTGTCGCGCATCGCCTGGAAGGCGCGATACTGGTCGAGCGGATGCGGCGGAATGCGCTCGTCATTCTCGGCGTAGGAGATTTCCTCCATCAGAATACCGCTCGCCGCGTCGCTGACGATACAAGGCACCGGCGCCGTCTTGTTGAGGCGCTTCTGCTTCACCAGCAGCTCAAGCGCCCGGTAGCGGCGTCCGCCGGCCGGCACCTCGAACATGCCGGTCTCCACGCCATCGGCATCGAGGACGGCACGCACATGCAGCGACTGGATGAGGCCGCGACGGGCGATGGACTCGGCCAGATCCTCGACCGAGACACCGGCCTTGATCCGGCGGACGTTGGACTGGCTCAGCACCAGCTTGTTGAAGGGGATGTCGCGCGAGCACGACAGGGTGATCTTCTGAACGGCAGTTGCCATCGGGGTTTACTCCGCGACGGGCGGTCGAAAGCCTCTCTCTCGACCTCCAACCCGTCACGAAGCGAAGCGCCGCCCTCTTCCTCTACAGGACCGCAGCGCTGGGAACCGGGGATGGATCGTGCGGCTTCGCCTCCAATCGCACTCCCAGCGAAGACAGAACCTTCATGACGGTGACGAACTCGGGATTCCCGCCAGCATCGAGCGATCGATAGAGGCTCTCGCGTGCAAGACCGGTCTCGCGGGCGATCTGGCTCATCCCTCGGTCGCGGGCGATTGCGCCGAGAACATTCATGATCCGCGTCGCGTCGCCGGACGCCAGCGCGGCGTTGAGGGCCCGAACGGCCTCCTCGGCTGGCTCGGCTGGTTGCGCAGAGCGCGGGTCCGGCACGTCCGCAGCCTCCCCTGGCGTCAAGGGCGTATGATCGAGCAGGCTGGGTTGCGGATCGGCTTCAATCAACGCCCATTCCTGCGGTGTCGCCCGATCCCGAAGGTCGGTGCGGAAAGACGGATCGCACTGGCGGATGAAATCGAGATATTGCTCGACCGTCTTGACGTTGACCGCCGCCTTGTCCGGCACATTGAAGAGGACGGAGATCTTGCCGGCCTGAACCAGACGCAGAACGTTCAGCACGGTGCCGGGGCTTTTGCCGTCCCAGATCATTAGACCGAAATCGGCCTCGCGCGCCATCTCGCGGTCCTTGGCGGCATAGAATTGAAAGCCCTTTGTCCCTTTGGGAACATCGACGCGATGCGTGGTCCATGACCCCAGATTGTTGCGCGGCGCATCGCCCGAACAGAAAACGGTGACGTTGGCATAGTTGGCGTCGAAGAAATGCTTCTGAACGGCTTTGTCAGCGCCATTCGCGTCCCCGACGATGACCTGATGGTGGCTGGCGATGACGTTATCGAGGCGCTTCTTGACCTCGGCCGGTAAACGGGAAACGTGCCGCGAGCCACCGATGAAGATGGTGTTCATTGGTTGCTCCGTGTCTTGGTGATGGTGAGCGCCCGCACCACCTGCGCCTGGCCGGTATCCAGAAGGACATCGGTAATCGCGTTCATGGTCGTGCCGGAGCGGAAGAGGTCGTCGAACAGCAGGATTTTGCGGCCGCGCGTCTGTGCGGCATCGACGGTGTAAAGTCCCTTGACGTGCTCCTTGCGCTCATCGGGATCGGTGATGTTCTTGAGCTGGCCTGTCGGGCGCGTCGTGGTGATGCAGGAAAGGACCGGGACACCCAGAGCCTGCCCGATGCCTTCCGCCATGATGATGACCGGCTGGACGGCGCGCGGGTGCGAAGGGGGGACCGGCACGATCGCGTCGAACTTGTCCCGATGATGCCCGAGGAAATCGGCAACTGTCTCTATGATGGGAGCGGCGGCCGATCGGTCGGCCCGGTTCTTCAGGCGGAACAGCAGCTCGGCGATCTCAGGCCGGACCGTCTCGAACTGCATATACCCGAAATCATTATAGCCGACCGGCGTGCTGCTGATCGTGTGAAGATCCATCGCAACGCCGGAATGCCAGTGCCCGGATATCGCGATCGGATTGATTTTGACGATGGCCATAGGTGCCCTCCTGAATACTCATTGTAACCCATGGGCTACAAGTGAGCAAGGAAGGCACGGAGGGAATATCGAAGAACATCGCTCCACCAAATGTGCGGAAGCGCAAAGCCGGAGACACGGGAAACCGCATCTCCGGCTTTGCGGAACATCAAGCGGCGCGGTCGAGCAGCTTCTTCGCCTTCGCCTCCATGTCGAGACGGGCATCCTGATGCGGCTTGTCGCGTGCGACGGCCGTGATGCCCTGAACGAAGTCGAAGATGGATTCGGGCGGGCGGCCTTCCTCTGCAAGCGCGGTTTCAATGATCTTCCCCGTTTCAGCCTTGGAGAAGCCGCGGCGACGCAGGAAGTCGGTGCGATCCTCGTCGGTCCGCGCCACGATCCGCTCCCGCGCCGCCTTGATGCCGTTGATAAAGGGCATGGGGGACGAGTTGGCGAAATTCAGCAGCGCTGGGGCCGCCTCATGGGCGAAGCGCGAGGCGGCATATTTGCTGTGGCGGATGGTGATTTCCTCGAAATCCTCGACGCCCCACAAATTCCTGTTTTGGCAAACTGCGCGCAGATAAAAGCTCGCCATGCCGAGCGTTTTCGCGCCGACCTCGCTGTTCCAGGCATAGAAGCCGCGGAAGAACAGGTCGGGCGAGCCATCGGGCAGCTTGCCGGCCTCAATGGGATTGAGATCGTCGACGAGGAACACCATGGGCGGCCGTAGCCGGTGCCGCCGTCGCACTGGTTATCGCGGCGTTGCAACCGAGGACGTGACAGCGCCGACTGTTTCACCAGTAGGGAATATTGCAACAGAACAAGCGTTAAGCGGCCGCTCGAAAAAGCAAGTTCAGATGGTTGCCTGCCCCCGCAACCAACGCCTCAGAACTCGATACGCCGCCCTCACGGGCGGCGTTGTCGTTTATGGCGTACGCCACCAGCGACGCTACGCTGGCCACCACCTCCGCTGCAGGACCCTCTGGTTCATCCGGATAGATCGTCACGCTCTCGATAAGCCGCGACATGATTGATGCGGCCTGCCCGCGGACCGCAGGATCTTCCAGCGTGGTGCGCAGGGCGGCGATCCGCGCCCGAAACTGAGCCTGCAGAACGGATGGCGTTGGAAGCGGGGGTTGCGAAGCCACCCCTCTGTCGACGGTAGCGTTTCGCAAAATCAGGCGGGCCTTCTCCGTCTCCCGTTCGTCGATCATCTGACGGAGGGCAGGGGTCGCGATACCCGCCAGCAGATTTTCATACAGATTGCCGAGTTCGCGCTCGAGTTGCTGCAGCCGGATCCTGGCCGTGTCAGCCTCATGGCTGTCGATCCTGGCAAGCCGCGTGGCTTCGCGCTCATATTCCGCAACGAGTAGGCGGAGCCTCCAGCCGGCAACGTCGTTCGACATCCTTGCGCATGCCGCTGTCGACCTCGGTCTTCTTCGCCCACTCGTGCAGCATCTCCCCAGCGCCGAATCTTCGCCTTAGAGCGTTTCCCGGCCGACCTGAGTCGACGGGGGATTCCCATGGCCGAGCTGATCTGATTCACGGTGCTGGCTGGATGGAGGCCGGCATTGATGGGCAAGCCGTTGTCGATGGATCTACGATCGCGAGCGCTGGCCGCGGTTGACGAGGGGATGAGTTGCCGGGCTGCGGCGGTGCGGTTCGGTGTGGCGGCCGCGACGGTGATCCGGTGGCACGACCAGCGCCGCAGCACGGGCACCTATGCCGCCAAGCCGCAGGGCGGGGACACGCGGTCGCGGCGGATCGAAGCGCATGCGCCCACGATCCTGGCGCTGCACGAAGCGCGTCGCGACATCACGCTGGACGAGTTGCGTCGCGAGCTGGGTCAGGCGGGCGTGACGGTGGCGATCTCGACGCTGCACCGCTTCTTTGCCCGTCACGGGATCACGCGCAAAAAAAGACCGGGCATGCGATCGAGCAGGATCGCGCCGACGTCCTGAGTGCGCGTGAGGACTGGTTTGATGGCCAGCTCGACCTCGACCCTGCGCGGCTCGTCTTCATCGACGAGACCTGGACGGCGACCAATATGACCCGCAGCCACGGCCGCT
Source organism: Sphingomonas sp. SORGH_AS_0950 (assembly GCF_030818415.1). Classification (NCBI taxonomy): domain Bacteria; kingdom Pseudomonadati; phylum Pseudomonadota; class Alphaproteobacteria; order Sphingomonadales; family Sphingomonadaceae; genus Sphingomonas; species Sphingomonas sp. SORGH_AS_0950. The sequence goes on along the minus strand of NZ_JAUTAE010000001.1, from coordinate 2,302,486 downwards.
GCCGGCGGGGCGAGCGGCTGCGGATGGGTTACCCACATGGTCATCGCAAGACGACCACGCTGGTCGCTGGCCTGCGCATGACCGGCATGATCGCGCCGATGGTGCTCGACGGCCCGATCAACGGCGACTGGTTCGAGGCCTACGTCCGACAGGTTCTCGTGCCCGACCTCGGACGCGGCGACGTGGTCATCATGGACAACCTGTCCAGCCACAAGCGTGCCGGCGTCCGTGAAGCCATCGAAGCCGCAGGCGCCCGCCTCATGTTTCTCCCGCCCTACAGTCCCGACTTCAACCCGATCGAGAAGGCCTTCGCCCGCCTCAAGGCTATGCTGCGCAGGGCCGGCGAACGCACCGTGTCGGGCTTGTGGTCCCTCATCGGCAGGTTGGTCGATCTGTTCCAACCACAGGAATGCGCCAACTACTTCACCTCCTGTGGTTATGATCCAGACTGATCAGAATCCGCTCTAATCGGCACCACAGCGGCTCAACGCGCCAGGCGATCTGTCTCATGGCCCAGCACCGTCCGCATCGCACCTGCGCACACGTCGGGCGAAAACTGGTGGTCGTCTTGCTCGTCATAGCCCCTTCCCCTCAGGATTTGGGGCCTAGGACAACCCCGGGGCGGTTCAGAAAAATCCTTAAACCATCGCGCGGCAATCGCTCAGCCCAGGCGGTACACGGATCATGTACCCAAGCCGGAGCATGATGCCAGATTCCAAATGAAAACTGGATTAACTGAAAAAGACAATGAATTGGCTTGGCTTTACAAGTGCTTATCGGTCCTCAAGTTCAGTATATCCTTTCAATAATGTGTCATTTTCGCAACAATCCTAAGGCATATCCATCGGCTCGGGCTGTGAATATTGCTCAGGAATAGCATTGAGGTAATAAAACAGGCTTGCGGCCTTCAAAAAGGGGGGGTGCCGCAAAAATTTAACCTATAAGTAATTGATAATGGGGGTTTTGATGGCGAAATTCAGGGTGGGCGGCCTGTTGGCTTCGACGTTCTTGGCCAGCGCGACATTGATGAGCACGGCTGCGGTGGCGCAGACCGTATCGCCTTCTGATCAGTCAGCCCCTGCAGCCTCGACGAGTGGCCAGGACGCGGCTTCCGGCTCGGATGTCGTGGTGACGGGTTCGCGCGTCGCGCGCCCGAATGCGATGTCTCCGAGCCCGATCACCACGGTCGGCAGCGAGGACATCAAGGAATTCGGCGCGACGAAGATCGAGGATCTGACCAATTCGCTGCCTCAGGTGTTCGCGGGGCAGAGCAGCGGCGTATCGAACGGCGCGGACGGCACCGCGACCGTCGATCTTCGTGGCCTTGGGCCGAGCCGTACGCTTGTCCTGATCGATGGCCGCCGCCTGATGCCGGGCAATGTCGGGGGTGGCGCTGGCGCCGACCTGAACTTCATTCCTGCCGCACTGGTGTCGAGCGTCGACCTGATGACCGGTGGTGCCTCGTCCACCTATGGCGCGGACGCCGTCGCAGGCGTTGTCAATTTCAAGATGAACCGTTCGTTCCGGGGCCTTCGCCTCGATGGGCAGTACAGCTTCTTCGACCATAACAACGACAATCCGATCCAGAAGATCGTCAATCAGCGTTATACGTCGCCATCGGGCCATACGGCGCATGGTGGAGCGTATGACGTGACCATGGCGCTTGGCACTGGTGTCAATGACGATCGGGGCAATATCGTCGCCTATGCAGGGTATCGCGAAGAGTCGGCGGTCACGCAGGACAAGTACGACTATTCGGTATGCACGTTCAATCCGGACTCCAATAATGTGGGTCTCGCCTGCGGCGGCTCCGGGACGCCAGCCATTGCTCGCTTTGGCGGCTTCTCGGCTGCGAACCGTACTTTGGCGGGCCTGCCTGCGGCATCGAGCTATTTGCTGACGAATAACGGTCTTCGGGCGTATAGCGCGCTGACTGACGCCTATAACTTCGGTCCACTGAACTATTATCGACGTCCGTCGAAGCGATATACTGCCGGTGCCTTCGCCGATTACGAGATCAGCAAGGAAATCCATCCCTATCTCGACGTGATGTTCGCCGATTACAGCACGCAAGCCCAGATCGCACCATCGGGTGCATTCTACGGCACGCGGACGGTGAATTGCGACAATCCGCTGCTCCAGCAGAACGCTCAGCTCGCCACTGCGGCCTGCGGCGCCAATGTCGGCGTGGCCGGCACATCGGCGCAGATACTGATCGGCAAGCGCAACACCGAAGGTGGCGCGCGTTTCAACGACATCGGCTATAATCAGTTCCGCATCGTCACGGGCGTTCGCGGAGAGTTGGGCGAGGCCTGGTCCTATGACGCCTATTATCAATTTGGCCAGATCAAAGCCGCCAACGTCTATCGCAACGATGTGTCGAACGCGCGGATCAACAATGCACTGAACGTCGTTAACCGCAATGGCGTGCCGACGTGCGTCTCGGTGATCAACGGCAGCGATCCGAGCTGCGTCCCCTATAATGTCTTCGTACCGAACGGCGTTTCGCAAGCCGCGGCCAATTACATCAATATCCCGCTGGTCCTGACCGGAACCACCAAGGAACAGGTTCTTAACGGCGCCGTGACCGGCAATTTGGGTGCCTATGGCATCCAGTCGCCGTTTGCCGAAGACGGCCTGCGCATTGCTGGTGGTCTGGAGTGGCGCAAGGAGTCGCTCGCGACCCAGCCCGACCAGGCCTATATCAATGGCGACGGTGCCGGCCAGGGCGGTCCGACCTTGCCGATTTCGGGTTCCTATACGGTCTTCGACATCTTCGGCGAAGCAGGCGTGCCGCTCGTCACCGACAAGCCGTTCTTCCAGGACCTTTCGCTGACGCTTGGCTATCGCCATTCGAAGTATAATGTGCCGGGCGCCACGCGGCAGAATTCGGCGGACACGTACAAGATCGCCGGGAACTGGTCGCCGATCCGCGATATCACCCTGCGCGGCTCCTATAACCGTGCCGTTCGTTCGCCCAACATCGGCGAGCTGTTCCTCAATCAGTCGCAGGGCCTGTTTGCAGGCAGTGATCCGTGCGCCGGTACGGCAAGCAATGGGCGCGTGAATGGCTATACCGCGCAGCAATGCGCGCTGACGGGGGTTACCTCGGCGCAGTTCGGCAATCTCACGCCCAACTCGGCCCAGCAATACAACCAGTATAGCGGTGGCAACCCCAATCTGATGCCTGAAAAGGCGGATACGGTTTCCGCAGGCATCCTGTTCACGCCGAAGAGCTTCCTGCGCAATCTGGTCCTGTCGGTCGATTATTACCGGATCAAGGTGAACAACGCGATCGGTACGATCGGTGCTCAGGTCATCCTGAACCAGTGTCTGACGACCGGCGATGCTGCCTTCTGCAGCAAGATCAACCGCGCTCCGTCTTCGGCGGGGCCGGCGGCAGGCTCGCTCTGGTTGTCGCCGACGGGTTACGTCAACAACCTGACCACCAACACCGGTTCGCTGACGACCTCGGGCCTGGAAGTGAACGGTGATTACCGCGCGACCTTCGGTAGCGGCTGGAAGGCGCGTTGGCAGTTCGTGGGCGTCTATCTCGACAAATATGTCGCCCAGCCGATCACCAACGGCTTTACCTATGATTGCGCGGGCCTCTACGGTCTTACCTGCGGCAATCCCAATCCGCGGTTCCGGTTCAACACCAACGTCAAGTTCACGACCCCGGACGACTTCGGCGTCACCTTCCGTTGGCGGTTCCTGTCGCATAGCTATGTCGACACCGACAGCCCGAACCCGAACCTGAACTCGCCGGGTGCCGCGCCGACGACCGACCACCGTATCGGCGACTACAGCTATTTCGATCTGCTGTTCAGCCTGCCGGTCAAGGACTCGGTGACCTTCCGGATCGGTGTGAACAACCTGCTCGACAAGGATCCGCCGATCATCAGCCAGGCGTCGCTGGGCGGTTTCGGCAACGGCAATTCGTTCCCGGGCACCTATGACACGCTGGGACGTACCGTGTTCGTCAATCTGACGGCCGACTTCTAAACGTCGATGCTTCCGGCCTTTGCGTCTCTGCGAAAAGGCCGTTCTCTATCCCTTGGCGGCAGGATCAACGTCCTGCCGCCATTCTTTTATCTCAGCGGCACATGCGCATGAACGACGACCAACTTGCCGATCGGGCGGCTGCGGCGGGCGATTACCGCACTGCACTGGATCATCTGGCGCGCGCAAAATCTGCCGATGCGCAACCCAGCCTTGCGCGTGCGCTGAAGATGGCGGCGATGGCCCGCGCGCTTGGCGATACCGAAGCTGCATCCGTCTTTCTTCAGCAAGCGCTAGCCATCAATCCGCTCGACGTTTCGGCGCTGCTCCTGAAAGCGACGATGCTTCATAATGCGGGCGATCCCAACGCGGGGGACTTTTACGGGCGGGCGCTTGCCCAGATCGAGGAACCGGCACCGCCCCATCTCGCCGCCGTTCTACATGTCGCGCGCCAGCGGCATGTCGCTTGGCAGACCGAGACACGTGCCCGCCTGATCGAGCGTGTAAGGTCGGTCGCGCCCGTCACGCCCGCGCTATGCGGCTTTATCGATGCGTTGCTTCATCTGGCACCTCCCGAACGCGAGGGTCCAAGTCATTACTGTTATCCGGGGTTGGCCACTGCCGGCTTTCATCCTCGCGACCGCTTTGCCTGGCTGACCCGGCTCGAGGATAGGGTGGCGACGATACAGCAGGAGCTTGCTGCAATCCTTCAGGTGTCGACCGGCAGCCCTTATATTCGTTACCTGGAGCATGTGCCGGTCGATCAGTGGCATGAACTGAACGGAAACGCCGATTGGTCGGCGATCCATCTGATCGAACGCGGTGTCGTTACCGATCTGGCGCGTCGATATTGTCCGGAAACCGTCGCTTTGGTGCAAAGCCTGCCGCAGCCAGTCGTCGCCGGAATAGGCCCGAATGCCATGTTTTCCCTGCTGGCACCGCATACGCATATACCGCCCCATACGGGTGTCTCGAATACGCGACTGATCTGCCACCTGCCTCTGGTGACGCCGCCCGAATGCTGGTTCCGGGTCGGTGCCGAAACCCGTCTCTGGCACACGGGCGAGGCGTGGGTGTTCGACGATACGATCGAGCACGAAGCGATGAACCCGTCGGAGCATATGCGGGCCGTTTTGATCTTCGATGTCTGGCACCCCGATCTGGATGAGGATGCGCGTCGGGCCGTCGGCGCGATCATGGAGGCGAGCGGCGCATTGCACGCTTTATGACCCCAGCCATGTCGACACGAGGCCATGCCGACCCCAAGGCACGATCGTTCGATCTGATCGCAGCCGATCGCGGTAATCAGGCAATACCGTTATTGGAGGGATGGTTGCGCCAGGCACCGCAGGATGCGGTTGCCTGGCAATTGCTTGCCAATGCCCGTCGCAATGAACAGGACGGCGAAGGCGCCCATCATGCCTTCGAACGTTTTGCCGCTTTGCGTCCGGCCGATCCCAAGGCGTGCGTGGGGCTTGCCATGGCGGCATTGGAAAGCGGCAGGCCGGCCGCACGCCTTTTTGGGCAATTGATCGCCCAGGGCCATGGTACGCCGGACATCGTCCTGTCCGGGGTTGCCGCCCTGACCGCCGAGGGTGAAATCGGCATCGCGGAACAGTTGCTGGAGCGGGCCTTGGCGGAAAGGCCTGACTGGTTGTCCGGGCACGATACCCTATCGTCGTTGCGCTGGCGCTATGGTGATGCCGAGCGGTTCGATGCAAGCTTCGAGGCGGCTGTCGGCCGCGTGGCGCTTCCCTTCCTCTGGTCCGCATGGATCAATCGACTGACCCAGGCAGAACGCTTCGATGCGGCTCTTGGCGCCTTGCACAAAGCACGTGCCCTTTTTGGCGAGCGCCCGGAATTCGACGCGATCGAGGCTTCCATCGCGATCGCGACGGGCGATCCGGCGCGCGCGGAAGTACTGTTCCGTTCCGCGAGTGGGCTTGACGATATGGGCACCAGAATCGCCTATCTTCGCCATTGCATTCGCGTGAAGAATCTCGATCGTGCCCAAGACCTGATCCACCCTTTCCTGACCGGCCCCGATGCCGGGGCGGTGTGGCCGTACCAATCCATCGTCTGGCGCCTCCAGGGAGACGATCGCGCAAAGTGGCTGGACGGGGGATCGCCATTCCATCGGACGATGCCGCTGGGTTTGGCCGCAAATGATCTGGCCATGGTCGCCAATCTGCTCGGCACCAGGGAGGGGCAACATAGATACCCCCTGGATCAATCCCCGCGTGGTGGCACGCAAACAGAGGGGAATCTCCTCAGCCATCATGCTCCCTGTATTCGAAATCTGCGTAAGGCCATCGTCCAAGCCGTTCGCGATTATGCGCATGACCTTCCGGTGGTCGCGGGGCATCCGTTTCTCGGAACGCCGCGATCCGATGTCCGCTTTTCCGGAAGCTGGTCGATAACGCTGAGAGGCGGGGGGTATCATACCTGTCATACCCACCCGAAAGGCTGGATGAGCGGTGTCCTGTATCTTGAGGTTCCGTCACAAGATGAACGGGGCGATAGCGAAAAAGGGTCGCTCGAACTGGGCCGGCCGCCGGAAGATCTGGCGACGGGCCTGCCGCGTTACTGCCGTATCGAACCACGCGAAGGGTATATCATCCTATTCCCCTCCACCATGTGGCATTCGACGATCCCGTTTGACAAAGGCACTCGTCTGACGGTGGCGTTTGATGTCATGCCCCCGCGATTCTGATCCTTCCTGGCCGGAGCAAGTGGCCGGACAGGATCAACCCGACTGTGGTGTCGATCGCCAAGAGGGGCGATCGGAAAACCGGCGACCCCTTTTATTTGTCTCGGACCGGAAGCCGGGTTCGGACGATTTGCGGCCTGTTGACCCCGCTGGTATTGGCATGCGCTATGGTCAAACCCCTTGAAGCTCGTCGCTCGGCATTGCGGACATTATGGGTCGCGTCGGCCGTGACATTGGGCCTGGTCGGGCCATCCCTCCATGCCCGCGAGCCCTCGACGCGGGATGTCGCCGGATGGACCGTCGCGGTCGGGAAGGATGGCGAGGGGTGTTTCATCACGCGCAGCTATGACCGCATCGGTGGGACGACCCTGTTGCTCGGGCTCGACCCGGACGGCGCGAACCGCCTGTCGGTGTTGAACGCGCATTGGTCGATCAAGCCTAAGGCGCAGTTGAAGCTCGATTTCCGTCTGTCGGGTGGCAGCTATCCCAAGCATTTCGCGGTCGGGATCGCGTCCGAGGGCAAGCAGGGGTTCGTCACCAGCTTCGAGCCGCAATTCCCGACCTATTTCGCGACGTCCCGGCTGCTGGAGATCACGCGCGGCGAGGTGCCGGTCGAGCGGCTGGACCTGGCGGGCAGCGGCGCCGCCGTCACCGCGCTGCGTCGCTGCGTCGCGGAGCAGCGCGCGCAGGCCAAGAGGGCGGATAAGCCCGATGTCCGGGCCGATGATATTCCTGTCGATCCCTTCGCTACGTCGGCCAAGGCGAAGCGCAAGAAGTGAGCCCTCTCGTACTGGGCATGCGACGGAACGCCCCAAGTCCACGATATGCGGTGGGCAATAATCGGCTGGGCGAAGAACAGGCACAGTCGAACAGATGACGAATTGCAAGTCGAACGCGACACGGCTTGATTGTTCCAGTTGGTTAATGACTGGAAGAAATGTGATGTCTGCTTTCGCGTCGAAATCCCTAGTGGCGGTTGTGGTGCTGGCCGGTGCGGTCAGCCTTGGCGGCTGTGCGACCAAGTCCTTCGTTCGCGAACAGATCGCGCCGGTGAGCCAGCGCGTCGATACGCTGGAGGCCAAGCTGCAGGAAACCGACGGCACCGCCAAGTCGGCGCTTGCGGAGGCCCAGGCCGCCGCCGGGCAGGCCCAGAATAACGGTCAGCGGCTGGATCAGCTGAATGGCCGCGTCGATGGCGTCGAACAGCGGTTGACCGTGCAGGAGCAGAAGCCCGCACGCCGACCGCGCCATTGATGATCCTGGGGGCGGTGTCGAGTCCCCGATCCACCCTGTCCCCTTTCCTCGGTCGGCCTTCCTTATGGGGAGGCCGATCTTTTTCGAGTATGCCGCACCGATGAAGCCGATCCTGCGCGCCCTGGCCGCGCTGATGATGATCACCCCCGTCGCGGCGGGCGCCGCGCGTCCGCCAAAGCCTGCCAAGCCTGCCAAGGCCGCTCCCGCCGATCCGGTCATCCTGCCGTCCGACAGCGCGACGCGGGTCATGGCCTGGGTCGCCGCATCGGGCGACAATCGCGGGCTGCCCTGGGCGGTGGTCGACAAGGCGCAGGCGGCGATGTTCCTGTTCGATGCGAAGGGCAAGCTGCTGGCCTCGGTGCCGGTGCTGGTCGGCATCGCGACCGGGGACGAGGCCAGCCCCGGCGTCGGCGGCAAGAAGCTCGCCGATCTGGGCCCCGCCGAGAAGACGACCCCCGCCGGGCGATTCCTCGCCAAGTTCGGACTGCCGGTGGCGGGCCAGCGCGTCCTGTGGGTCGATTATGCGACCTCGGTCGCGCTCCATCCGATCCCGTCGGATGCGGGCGCCAGGGAAAAGCGGCGCGAGCGGATGCTGTCGCCGACGCCGGAGGACAATCGCATCACCTTTGGCTGTATCAACGTGCCCAAGGTTTTTTACGGCCGCCAGTTACGCCCGCAATTCCAGAAGAAGGGCGGCTATGTCTATATCCTGCCCGACACCAAGCCGCTGGAGCAGGTTTTCCCGCGTCTGCGCGTACAGTCCGTCACCGCTTCCTAAATTGGATGGATCAGACCGGAGCGGCTGCGTCGAGATAGGCATTGCCTCCTTCGTCCCCAAGCCATCTCACGGGTTGTACGCCGGATTCTTCCAGAATCGCTTCATAGGCCGCGGCACCCAGTGAGGCGGACTCCCGCCCGGTCAGCGTATCGCGCCACACGCACGCCTCGCGCGGGACGCTGACCAATAGCCTGCCGCCCGGTTCCAGTGCCCGTGCCATCCGGCGCAGCATGTTCGGTTGCTCTGCTGCATCCAGCAGGAAGAGAAAGCCGATGGCGATGATCCCGGGATGACGGCGGTTCAAAAAATGACTGGTCTGTGCCGGTTCGCAGGCGATGGCCATGTCTGGAAAGCGCCGGGCGAAGGCGGCTGCGAGCCTGGGAGCGGCGTCGACGCCCGCCACGCGATACCCCTTGTCGACCAGGGCCTGGGCGATCGGCATGCCGTGGCCGCACCCGATGTCGAGGATCGTGGCACCCGGCGCGATATGCCGCTCCGCCCAGCCGCTGACCGCCGATGTTCCGATGCCGGAGCGCAGCGCGACGAAGCGATCGGCGACGGCATCCCAACCGGCGGAACTGTCCGTCATGCTTTCGCCCTCCCGCCCGATCGAACCGGTCCATGGCACGGCATCCCACCGGCCGATCCGCCATACAGGATCAGACGGTGACCGATATATCCGGCACGTGACATATTTAATCGTTTGCAAAGGCTTGTCCGGTAACGAACTCCCCAATCAACAGGGGAGAGGGACATCATGCGTCTTCAACGGCTGCTCATTTCGGCCATTCCGTTCGCGTTGCTGGTACCGGCTCAGGCTCAGGGGCAGGCGGCGCGGACCGACAAGCCTGCGGACGACAAGGCCGCGCGGGCCGATACGCTCAACAAGGATGTGGTCGTCACCGCCGTGGCGCGTGGGCGCGATCGTCTGGACAGCGCCATTTCGACCAGCTCACTCGGCGCGGCCGAGATTCTGAAGGCGGCGCCGCGTTCGACCGCCGAGATCTTCCGCAACATCCCCGGCATCCGATCGGAAAGCTCGGGCGGCGACGGCAACGCCAATATCTCGATCCGCGGCCTGCCGATCGCGTCGGGCGGGGCCAAGTTCCTGCAATTGCAGGAAGACGGCCTGCCGGTGCTGGAATTTGGCGACATCACCTTCGGCAATGCCGACATCTTCCTGCGTGCCGATATGAACGTGTCGTCGGTCGATGCCATTCGCGGCGGTTCGGCCTCGACCTTCTCGTCCAACTCGCCGGGCGGGGTCATCAACATGATCTCCAAGACCGGCGACGTGCCGGGCGGCGCGATCATGGCGACCGCCGGTCTGGACTATGGCGAATATCGGCTCGACTTCGATTACGGGGCCAAGCTCTCCGACACGCTGCGCTTCCATGTCGGCGGCTTCTATCACCAGGGCGAGGGGCCGCGCCGGGTCGGCTATGACGGCACCAAGGGCGGCCAGATCAAGCTGAACGTCACCAAGGAGTTCAGCGGCGGCTATATCCGCTTCTACGGCAAGTTCCTCAACGACCGGTCGGCGGCCTATCTGCCCAATCCGGTGCGGGTGACCGGCACCAACGCCAATCCGCGATACGAGAACGTCCCGGGATTCGACATCGCCCGCGACGCGCTGCTGTCGCGTTACGACACCAGCAACGTGACGCTGGACGGGCAGAATAATCCGGTGGTCGACGACTTGCGCGACGGCCAGCATCCGGTGGTCAACGCCTTCGGGGTCGAGACGCGCTTCGACGTGTCGGGTTGGACCGTGACCGACCGGTTCCGCTATGCCGATGTCTCGGGCCGGTTCATCTCGAACTTCCCCTCGGCGGTCGACAGTGCGGCGGCGACCGCGACGGCGCTGGGCGGCGCGGGGGCGACGCTGCGCTATGCCAGCGGGCCGAATAGCGGGCAGGCGATCACCAACCTGTCCGGGCTGAACGGCAACGGCCTGCTCGCCCGCGTGGTGGTGTTCGACACCAAGCTCAACAGCCTGGACAATGTCACCAACGACCTGCGCGCCAGCCGCGTCTATACCATCGGCAAGGGCGAGCTGACGACCACCGCCGGCTTCTACAAGTCGCGTCAGACGATCGACACCGACTGGCTGTGGACCTCGACGCTGATGGACGTGCGCGGCGACGGGCGCGCGGCGCTGGTCGACGTGGTCAATGCCGCGGGCGTGCCGCAGACGCAGAACGGCTATTATGCGTTCGGGGCGGACTATTTCGGCGGCTGCTGTCGCCGCAGCTACCGCGTCGATTACAACGTCAATGCGCCGTTCGGATCGCTGAACTACAAGATCGGGCGTTTCGCGCTGGGCGCCAGCGTCCGCTACGACTTCGGCAATGCGCAAGGGTCGATCTTCGGGTCGGATCTGGGCGGCGGTCGCGTCGGCACCACGGCGCGCGACATGAACGGCGACGGCGTGATCTCGGCGGTCGAGCGGCGCGTGGCGGTGATCCCGCTGACCAGCCCGGCGCCGGTCGATTACAGCTGGCACTATCTGTCCTATTCGTCGGGGATCAACTTCCGCGTGTCGGAGCCGTTCGCGATGTTCGTCCGCTATAGCCGGGGCGCGCGCGCCAATGCCGACCGGCTGTTGTTCGGCCCGGCGGTCAGCACGTCCGATGGCCATCTGATCAACAAGGACGCGGCGGTCGACTATGTGCGCCAGGCCGAGCTGGGTCTGAAATATCGCAGGAACGGCATGTATGTGAACCTGACCGGCTTCTGGGCGCGCACCGAGGAGCAGAATTACGAGGCGACGCGCCAAGTCTTCATCGACCGCGAATATCGCGCTTATGGCCTGGAGCTGGACGGCGCCTATAGCGTCGGCCCGTTCAACATGACCGGCGGGGCGACCTGGACCGATGCCAAGATCGTCAGCGACGCGCTCAATCCCGGCGTGGTCGGTAATACCCCGCGCCGCCAGGCCCGGCTGATCTTCCAGGCGACGCCGCAGGTCGATCTGGACCGCGTCACGATCGGCGCGAATGTGATCGGCACGACCAGCAGCTATGCGCAGGACAGCAACCAGCTGAAGCTGCCCGGCTATACGGTGGTCAACGCCTTTATGCAGTTCCGCGCCACCGACCGCATCCTGGTCTCGCTGAACAGCAACAACCTGTTCAACGCGATGGGCTTTACCGAGGCGGAGGACGGCGTGATCCCGGCCAACGGCATCGTGCGCGCGCGCGCCATCAACGCGCGGACGACCTCGCTGTCGGTGCGGGTCGGCTTCTGAACCGGCGAGGGGGCGTGCGGCCATGCGCCGCCGCCCCCCCGCTATGACCCGTCGGTTCGCCGGCGAAACACCATTGATATGTTAACGGTCGCGGTCGCATAGGCGGGCGATGCAGACGGAGCGTTCGCCCAATATGTGCCTGGAGCCGGATGGTCCCGTGAGCGAGCTTTACCGTCAATCGCTCGTGATGCGCGCCATCGGCACGCCCTTCGTCGCCGATCTGCTCGCGGCGGTGGACCGGCAGCTGGAGAATGCGCCCCAGACCGCGACGCTGATCCGATCCTGGGGCGCCAATGCGGCATCCTCGGCGATCGCGATGCGGATCAACGCCGCCTTTCACGCGCTCGCGCGACAGGGCAGGGTGCCGCTGCTCAGCGCGCTCTATGCCGGGGAGCATCGCCGTTTCGACGAGGCGGTCGCGCTGGCGCTGGCGGCACATGACGGCTTCTTCGTCGACTGGCTGCGACAGGTGCCGCAGACCAACGAGGTCGGGCGAGCGGCGGCGCTTCATGCCGCGTTGATGGTCCTGGCCCGCGACCATGGCCTGGACTTCGAATTGCTGGAGATCGGGGCGAGCGCCGGGCTGAATCTCAATCTGGCGCGCTATGCCTATGACCTGGGCGGCGTACGCGCGGGCATGGCGACGTCGCCGGTGCGGATCGCGCCGCTCTGGCAGGGCGCGCCGCCGCCCGAGGCGGCCGTGGTCGTGCGGGAGGCGCATGGGGTCGATCTCCATCCGCTCGACGTGAACGATCCGACGGCCTGCGAGCGGCTGGCCTCCTTCGTCTTTGCCGACCAGCCCGAACGCGGCGAGCGACTCGGCCATGCGCTGGCGCTGGCGCGGCAATATCCGCCCCGCATCGCGGCGGGGAATGCCGCCGAATGGCTCGCGATTCAGTTGCGGGAGCCGCAGGCGGAGCGGCGTCACCGGGTCGTCCTGCATTCGATGGTGCTGCAATATGTCGATGCGGGCGACCGGGCCGCGATCGAGGCGGCGCTGGCGCGCGCGGGGCAGGCGGCGAGCGACTCGCGGCCCTTGGCCTGTATCGGCTTCGAATGGGACGCCCGGCGCGAGCGAGTCGAACTGCGTTTGCGCTCCTGGCCCGACGGTCGCGACCATATTCTGGCCCATTGCCACCCCTACGGCGCGTCGATCACCTGGCTGGAGGGCTGAATCCCGGTTCGATCGATCCGTAACTGGACTGGTTTCACTCATAATTAACGCCATCCCCCCTAGGCGTCGTTCCAACGAAAATTTCCAAGAACGACGGGGATCATGCGCATTCATTCCATGATGGCGACGCTGGCATCACTGAGCCTCGTCGCGCGTGGCCGTCCGCTTCATCGGCAGACGGCGTCGGCTCTGGCCTGCCCGGCATGGTGATCCGCCTGTCGCCCTCCGCCCCTGTCGAGAGAACCGCATAATGCTCACGAACATGAACATTCCCAAGAAGCTGGGCGTGTCGTTCCTGGTGATCAGCCTGTCCGCGGCGGTGATGACGATCGTGTTCTTCGTCAACATCTGGGAAATCCGGAGCGCGACGGCACGCAACAACCATGCGCAGGAGGTCTATGCCAAGGCGCTGACGCTGGAGACGTCGATCCTGCGCGAGAACAGCCAGCTGCGCGGTTTCCTCGTCACGGCGGACAAGAGCTACCTCAAATCCTATGAGGAAGCGCGCAAGGAATATGACACGACCAGCCGCGAGCTGACCGCGATGCTGACCGACTCGACCGAGCTGGCCCATGTCGCCAAGTCGCGCGCCGAGGCGACCCGGTGGCGGCGGCAGTGGAGCGACCGGCTGACCGAATGGGTCAAGGCGGGGCGGCGCGACGAGGCGCAGCAGGCGGTGCGCGATGCGGGCAAGGCGGTGCTGACCAGCGACATCGTCCTGCCGCTGCGCGCGGTCCGCGACCAGGAGACGGCGGCGATCAAGGAAAATGCCGCGTCGCAGGAAGGCGCGATCACGACCGCGACCGTCGCGCTGGTGCTGGGCGGCATCATGCTGATCGGTATCGCCATCACGCTCCAGATGATGCTGAGCCGCAGCATCGCGCGGCCGATCACCGCGCTGACCCGGCGGATGGCGGACCTGGCGCGCGGGCATAACGATGTCGACGTGCCCGGCCATGCGCGCGGCGACGAACTGGGCGACATGGCGCGCGCGGTGGTCGTCTTCCGCGACGCCGCCAAGGCCAAGGTCAGCGACGACCGCGAGCGGGAACAGGCGTTGCAGGCGATCGGCTCGGGGCTGTCGTCGCTCTCGGAGGCGGACCTGACCGTCCGTCTGACCGACCTGCCGCCCGCCTTCCATCAACTGGCCGCCGACTTCAACCGCGCGGTCCAGAATCTCGCCGGGCTGACCAGCCATGTGCGCGGCAGCGCAGGCGCGATCCGGTCGAATATCGAGGAGATCCGGCAGGCGACGGACAATCTGTCGGCGCGCAGCGAGCAGCAGGCGGCCAGCCTGCGCGAAACCGCCGCGGCGGTGGGTGAGATCACGCAAGGGGTGCGCGACGGCGCGCTCAACGCCAGCCAGGCCAATCGCGCCGTGACCGAGGCACGCGACGAGGCGGAGAAGGGCGGCCAGATCGTCGCCAAGTCGATCACCGCGATGAACGGCATCGACCAGGCCAGCCGCGAGATCGTCGACATCATCACGGTGATCGACGGCATCGCCTTCCAGACCAATTTGCTGGCGCTCAATGCCGGGGTCGAGGCGGCGCGGGCCGGGGACGCGGGCAAGGGCTTTGCCGTGGTCGCCTCGGAAGTCCGCGCGCTGGCGCAGCGCTCGGCGGATGCGGCGTCGGACGTGAAGTCGCGCATCCTGTCGGCGATCGAGCATGTGAAATCGGGCGTGGTGCTGGTCGACGAGACCGGCAACGCGCTGCAACGGATCATCGGCAAGGTGTCGGACGTCAGCACCGTGGTCGACGTCATCGCGCGCTCCTCCGAACAGCAGGCGCACAGCCTGAGCCAGGTGAATATCGCGATCGGCGAGATCGACTCGGTGACTCAGCAGAATGCCGCGATGGTCGAGGAATCGACGGCGGCGGCGACGATGCTGGCCAAGGAGTGCGGCGCGCTCGTTTCCTCGGTGATGCGCTTCAACGTCGATCCGGTGGCCTCCGCGGCGACCGGCTATACCGATCGCACGCCGCCGATGCGGCTGGCCTCGTAGCGAGCCCGTCCCCTGAGAGGGGTGGGGTGACCTAGGGCCGATCGCCATTCAGCGATCCCTTTCCCTTCCCTCGCCCCTCGCAGAGGGGAGAGGGTTGCGCAGACTTGGCCTTTGCGAGAGCAAAGGCTTAGTCGGAGCTGGGTGAGGGGTGCATGCGCGCAGCGCGCGAGCCTTTGGGCTCGCTCAACCCCTCACCCAAGCTTCGCTAACCCTCTCCCCTGTCCAGGGGAGAGGGGAAGAAGACGCAACACTGAATGTCGATCCGCCCTGAGGGGATCAGGCCTCGCGACGCATCGCGAAGGTGCGCGACAGGCCGTGATAGAGCTTTTCGCGCCACACCAGCGCGCTGACCCCGTCGGCGATATAGGCGGTGGCGAACATCGGCAGCATCAGGCCGCGGCTGTTCGTGGTTTCGGCCAGGATAATGACGGCGGTCAGCGGCGCGCGGACCACGCCCGCGAAATAGCCGACCATGCCCAGGATCACGATCGCCGATGACGGCGAATCGGTGAAGACCGACCGCAGGATGTTGCCGATCCCCGCCCCGACCGCGAGCGAGGGGGCGAAGATGCCGCCGGGCAGCCCGGCGACCGCCGTGGCCAGCGTCGCGACGAACTTGGCCGGGCCGAACCAGAGCGGCGCGTCATGCCCCGCGATCATCGCCCGGGCCGCACCGTAACCGGTGCCCCAGGTCAGCCCCGTCGCACAGCCCAGCGCCCCCACCACCAGCCCGCACAGCGCGGCGAACAGGATCGGCTGCGCCTTGGCCTGGCGGGTGATCCGGTTCGATCCCGTGGCCAGCGCCAGCATCAACCGGGAAAAGGCGCCGCCCGCCAGCCCGCCGACGATCCCGGCGACCGGCACCACGAACAATGCCGAGGCCAGGCTCATATGCGCGCCGATCAGCCCGAAATAGACATAATCCCCCTGCACCGACTGCGCGACCATGCCCGCGATCACGATGGCGGCGATGACCAGCAGGGTCACCCGCTGCTCATAGGCGGAGGCGAGTTCCTCGATCGCGAAGAGCAGCCCGGCCAGCGGCGTGTTGAACGCCGCCGCCACGCCCGCCGCGCCGCCCGCGATCAGCACCGCGCCGCGCAAGGGTACGCGCAGCAGTCGGTGGCTCAGCCCCATCACGGCGGCGGCGATCTGCACCGTCGGCCCCTCGCGCCCGACCGACGCCCCGCCCAGCACCGCGACCAGCGTCAGCAGCGCCTTGCCGGTCACGGTGCGGATCGACACCAGCGAATGGGTCGCCCCCTCCGGATCGCCCTGCGCGGCGATCACCTGCGGAATGCCCGACCCGCGCGCGAGCGGGACGTAGCGGCGGGTGATCCACACCAGTCCGGCAAAGATCAGCGGCGTCGCGACCAGCGGGGCATAGGGATAGCGCGCGGCGAATCGGCCGAACATCTCCCCCGCCGCATCGGCGGCCAGCGCGAAGACGGTGGCCGCCAGCCCGATCGCGATCGCGCCCAGCAAAATGGCGAGTCGCGTCCGGAATCGCACGGATTGCGGGCCACGGCTGCGGAGCAGCGCGCGGTAGCGCGCGGGTGTCCATCGGAGGGGGTTCGATCGGGGCATGCCACCGTCTTACCCCGCCCGCCGGATAAGGCTAGCGGGGGTGCTCGCGATCATGGTTGCAAGCGACGAATTCCGCGATCCGGCCAGCGGGGCCGCGCGGATGCGCCGCCCCGCTCGTCCTCACCAGTTCACGCCCGCACGGGCATAGAGATAACGGCCGTTGAACCCGAAGGGCGAATAATAGGGGAAGCCCAGCACGCCGGTCGAGTTGTTCGCCGCGATCTGGCGCTCCGGATAGACGTCGAACAGGTTGCTGACGCCCAGGCCCAGCTGCACGCCGC
Organism: Sphingomonas sp. SORGH_AS_0950; assembly: GCF_030818415.1. Taxonomy (NCBI): domain Bacteria; kingdom Pseudomonadati; phylum Pseudomonadota; class Alphaproteobacteria; order Sphingomonadales; family Sphingomonadaceae; genus Sphingomonas; species Sphingomonas sp. SORGH_AS_0950. The sequence continues at coordinate 2,285,442 of NZ_JAUTAE010000001.1, read as the reverse complement.
GATCGGCGGTGTAGCGCAGCTCCAGGTCGGTGATCGCGCGGCGTCCGACCGGCACGTCGGCGGCGGCGGTGGTGCCCGGCTGGATCACGTTTCCATAATAGGTCACGCGCGCCAGCGCGCCCAGCCGGTCGAGCGACCAGTCGATGCTGCCCGTCACCTTCTGGCGCGGGGTGCCCTGTTCCAGCGTCAGGATGCGGCTGCGCGCGAACAGCGTCGGCGCGGGGTTCAGCACCGCGGTCGAGGTCGGCACGCGGGTCACGTCGACATCGTTGATGTTGCCCGCGACGGTGAAGTCGAACACCCCCGCCTGCGTCGTGCGCCAGCGATAATGCGCGACCGCGTCGATCCCCTGCGTGGTCGAGGCCAGCCCGTTGATGAAGAAGCGCGCCGCCGACACGTTGAACGGCGCGAGCAGCGCGGCGACCTGCGGGCTGAACGTCGCCTGGATATTCTCCGACAGGCCCAGCTGGTTGCGCAGCTTGATGCGATAGGCGTCGACCGTCAGGTCGAACCCGCCGAACCGGATCACCGTGCCCGCCGACAGGTTGGTCGACTTTTCCGGCTCCAGCGACAGTCCGCCCAGCGCCGCGCCGACCGAGGAGACCGAGGGGAAGGTGCCGGTCAGGATCGGCACGCCATTGGTCACGACCGAGGCGATCTGGGTGAAATATTGCTGTTGCAGCGACGGCGCGCGGAATCCGGTCGAGGCGGTGGCGCGGAAGGCGAGCCAGTCGGCCACATCGTAGCGCGCCGAGACCTTGCCGTTGGCCGTGCTGCCAAAGTCCGAATAATCCTCGAACCGGCCCGCCAGGCCCAGCAGGAACTTGTCGGTCACCTGCGCCTCGACATCGACATAGGCGCTGACGTTGCGGCGGCTGCGCTTGGTCTCGTTGCGCGGCGAGAAGCCGCCAAAGCCCTGCGCGCCGGGCGAGGCGCCCGCCACCGCGCCGCTGGTCGGATAGCCATAGGAGGCCAGCTCGCCCGCGACGATCTTGTAACCCTCGCGCCGGCCCTCCAGCCCGAAGGCCAGGTTCAGCGACTGGAAGACGTCGAACTTGCGCGTCACGTCCAGCCCGGCGACATATTGGTCGTAGATCAGCGCGCCGTCGTTGAAATTGCGCGGGGTCGCCGCGCCATAGGCGTAATTGGCCGAATTGAGCGTGCGGAAGGCGATCTTGTTGCGGCCATAGCTGAACGACAGGTCGACATCGAACCCGGCCAGCTGGCCCTTGAGGCCCGCCGCCGAATTCAGGTCCTGCGACTTGGTGTTGATGATCGGCAGGAAGCCGTCGGGATAGCCCGCCGTGCGCGTCGCGGCGCTCGCCAGCCGGGGGAAGGCGGCGCTGCGCGAGTCGCGGTCCTGATAGCCGACCCAGCCATACAGGCTCCATGTGTCGGTCAGCGAGGTGCCCGCATTGATGAAGCCGGTATATTGCTCGACCGCCGGGTCGCCGTAACGGCCGGTGATCCGGGTCGGGGTGACGCGCGGGTCGAAATCGGCGCGGTTGGTCGGCTGGCGGTTCAGATACTCGCCCGAGACGGTGATGAAGCCGTCCTCGCCAAAGCCGATCCCCTGCCATAGCGAGGCGGTGACGGCATGTTCGCCGGTGACGTGGCGGCTGCCGCGCGCGGTATCGACCTGGGTGTCGTAGAAGCCGTAATTGACCTGTGCGCCGCCGCCCGACCGGGCCTGGCGCAGCCGGAGGTTGACCACGCCCGCGATCGCGTCCGAGCCATATTGCGCCGAGGCGCCGTCGCGCAGCACCTCGATCCGGTCGAGCGCGACCGTCGGAATGGTGTTGAGATCGACCGCCGCCGATCCGCGCCCGACCGTGCCGTTGGTGTTGAGCAGCGCCGAGGTGTGGCCGCGAATGCCGTTGATCAGGACCAAAGTCTGGTCGGGCGACAGGCCGCGCAGCGTCGCCGGGCGGATCGAGTCGGTGCCGTCATTGGCGGAGGGACGCGGAAAGTCGATCGAGGGCGCGACCGCCGACAGCGCCGCACCCAGTTCGGTCGTCCCCTGCCGCTGAAGGCTCGAGGCGCTCAGCACGTCGACCGGCGAAATGCTGTCCAGCCGGGTGCGCCCCTCGACACGCGTGCCGGTGACGATGATGTCATTGCCCTCGCTGGCGGTCGTCGCGGCGTCGCCACCGGTGGGCGCGCTCTGCGCCGGTTCGGACGGTTGGCCGGGGGTGGCCTGCTGCGCCCAGACCGGCATCGCCGTCAGGCTCGCCAGAAATGTCCCCGCCAATGCGGCCTTGCGAAGCTGATGCACGCGTCGATCTCCCTTGTGCAGCCCTGTCCCTGAAGCAGGCTATATGCGCGCATGCGTCCGATTGATCGGCGGAGAAAATCTGTGCACTGCACAAGAGGCGGTTGACCGATAGGGAAGGGCGTCAGAACCGCCCCTCGAAACTCAACCCCAGGATGCGGGGATTGGACAGGGTGCCCCGCACGCGGCCGTCGAAATCGGTGTAGAAGGACGTCGGCTGCTGTCGGTCGAAGATGTTGCTGGCGATCAGATAGGCGCCGAAATGCTGGTTCCGCCACCCCAGCTTGGCATTCACCAGCGTCAGCGGGCGGATGTCGCGCACGCTCTGATTCACCGTGTCCTGGTAGAAGGCATCGCGGTATGTCGCGTTCACATTGGCGAACAGCCCGCTATCGTCGTGCCACGTCCCCCCGGCGGAGGCGGTCCAGTGCGGCGCGTTGGCGAATTCGTTGCCGCTGGCCGATCGTCCGAGCGTGCCGACCGGGACGGTGAAGTCGAGGAACTTCGACCGGCTGTGCCCGACCCCGACATACAGGTCGAGCGTGCGGGTCGGCCGCCCGCGCAACTCCGCCTCGAAGCCATAGAGGCGCGACTTGCCTGCATTGACGACCTGGGTGTCGAACACCGCGCCGGGGGTCAGCCGCACCGCCACCTGCTGGTCGCGCCAGTCGATATAATAGGCATTGGCGTTGAAGCTGAGCTTGCGGTCGAACCAGTCGGATCGCAGCGCGACTTCATAGTTCCAGGTATATTCGGGGGCGTAGGTGAAGGCCTGGCCGCGCTGCTGGTTGATGCCCGCCCCGCCGGCGCGATAGCCGCGCTGCACCGTCGCGCTCAGCCCGATATTGGCCGCGACGTCCCAGGTCAGTCCCAGCTTGGGCAGCCAGGCGTCATAGGTGATGGTCCGGATCGGCTCGACGCTGGTCGCCCCGGCGGCGGTGGCGACCAGCAGGGCGTTCAGCCGGGTGACGATCGGTGCCAGCGCGGGTACGGGCAGCCGCGCCGGATCGGGCAGCGTGCCGTTGAGCACGACCGACTGGGTGGCGCCGCGCTGCTGCCGCTCATTGTCGTAGCGCAGCCCGGCGCGCAGTTTCAGCCGCGCGGTCAGCGGGAAGGTCAGGTCGGTGAACCCGGCCAGGTTGCGGGTCAGTCGCGGCTGGGTCAGGCGGTTGCGGATCGGAACGACGCCGCCATACAGGCCCAGCACCGTGTTCACGACCGGCTGCGACAGGCCGAGCGCCAGCAGCTGCCGGTCGACGCCCAACCGGGTCAGGTTCAGATCCTGCGTCGCCTCGAACAGATAGTCGCGATTGTCCTCGCGCAGATAATAGGCGCCGACCAGCCCCTGGACCCAGGGCAGGTCGATGCCCAGCCGCAGTTCCTGCTGGACCGTCTTGGCGGGATCGCGGGTCAGGCTGAGCTGGCCGGGGGTCGCGTTGCGATCGGGATCGGCGACATAATGGGCGCGGACGTCGGAATAGTTGGTGACCGAGGTCAGGTCGAATCCGCCGCCCAGCGCATAATGCGCCTCCAGCGTGGCGATGTCGCTGACCACGCGGGTATCGGTCGCAACGTCCTCGGTGACGATACGGTCGGTGGGCTTGTAGGGGGCGTCGAACTCATAGGCATAGACGCCGCGCACATGGCGATCGTGCAGATAGGTCGCGACCACCCGCAGTCCGGGGAGCGCGTCGGGGGTGACCAGCAGCTTGGCCCGCAGCGTCTCCGACTGGCGGGCATCGGCGTCGCGGTGGAGCGTGGTGTTATGGACCAGCCCGTCGGTCCGGGCGACCTCGCCCGCCAGCCGGAAGGCGATCTGGTCGCCGAGCAGCGGGCCGCCGATCGCCGCGCCTGCGCGCCGCTGGCCATCGGGGCCGGTCAGCATCACGCGCGCCTGCCCGCTCCATTCGTAACCGGGGTCGGTGGTGCGCACGATCACCGCACCCGCCAGCGCATTGCGCCCCTGCACGGTCGATTGCGGCCCGCGAAACACCTCCACCTGGGCGATGTCGTAAAGGTCGAGCGGCCCGGTGTTCAGCGCCGCACGGGGCAGCACCGCGCCGTCGACATAGACGCTGGCCAGCGCCCCGTCGCCCGCGCCCGAGACGTTGAAGGCGTCGATGCCGCGGATCGTGAAGCTGGTCCGGTCGGCGCCGATCGAGACGTTGGGCGTGCGCTGGAGCACGTCATAGACGTCGAGCAGATTCTGGTTCCGGATCGTCTCGGCGGTGGTGACGGCGACGCTGGCGGGGGTTTCCTGCAGGGTGCGACCGGCCTTTTCCCCCAGCACGACGATGTCGTTGCTGCCGTCCTGCACCGTCGCATCGGGCTGCGGCGGCGGTGCCACCTGCGCGAACAGCGGCGTCGCGGCCGAGCCAAGGAGCACGGCCAGCACCGATCGAACCATCATCGTCTTATCCCCCATTTCGTTACGCTCGCGCGCTAATCATCGTGATTATGCGAGTCAATCTCATTATCACGATGGGGCAGTCGGGGCGGTGACCCTGGCGATGGTCGATCGGACAGACCCCCGCCCTGTCCGTCGGGCTCCCGGGCACGCTCGTTCGGGCAGGGGCGGATGGGTGTCCGGAGAGGTTAGTCCTTGATTCCGCGGGGTTGTGAACGCCCGCTGGACAGGATGGCATGGATGCAACAGAGAAGGTGCAAAGCAAGCGATACTGGGAGGATGACGGTGACGAAGGGCATGATGGCGAGCGGGCTGGCGATGATCGCGCTGGCCGGGACGGGCATGAGCGCGCAGGGCGCGGCGCAGACCCGGACGCACAATCGCGCACAGCCGGCGGCGAAGGCGACCGCCCCCTCCGCCGCCGCCGCAGCCCGCGCCCGTGCCGACCGGATCGTCGCGCAGATGACCCGCGCGGAGAAGATCCTGCTGGTCCATGGCCTGTTCCCCACCATGGCGGCGGGCAAGACGCGCGAGGAACTGATCCCCTCGGCCGGGCATATCGACGGCATCCCCCGGTTGGGCGTGCCGGTGGTGCGCGAAAGCGACGCGTCGCTGGGCGTCGCCAACCAGGTCGAGCAGCGGGTCGGCGATGTCGCCACCGCGCTCCCCTCCGGCCTTGCCACCGCCGCCAGCTTCGATCCCGCCATCGCCCGCGCGGGCGGCGCGATGATCGGTGCGGAGGCGCGCGACAAGCGGTTCAACGTGCTGCTGGCGGGCGGCGTCAACCTGACCCGCGATCCGTGGAACGGCCGCAACTTCGAATATCTGGGCGAAGATCCGCTGCTGGCGGGGACGCTGGGCGGCGCGCATATCGCGGGCGTCCAGTCGAACCGCATCGTCTCGACGATCAAGCATTATGCGCTGAACGCGCAGGAGACCGGCCGCGCCGTGCTCGACGCGCGGATCGGCGAGGCGGCGCTGCGGATGAGCGACCTGCTCGCCTTCCAGATCGCGATCGAGAAGGGCCAGCCCGGATCGGTCATGTGCGCCTATAACAAGGTCAATGGCGACTGGTCGTGCGAGAACCGCCACCTGCTGACCGATGTGCTGAAGCGCGACTGGGCCTATCCGGGCTGGGTGATGAGCGACTGGGGCGCGGTGCATTCGACCGCGAAGGCCGCCAATGCCGGACTGGACCAGGAATCGGGCGAGGAACTCGACAAGGCGGTCTATTTCGGTGCGCCGCTGGCCGAGGCGGTGGCCAAGGGGCAGGTCAGCGAGGCGCGGCTGGACGACATGGTCGCGCGCTATCTGACCGGGCTGATCGAAACCGGCGCCTATGACGCCCCCGTGCCCGCGCGGGCGGTAACCCCTGATTATGCCGCCCATGCCGAGGTGGCGCAGCGCGCGGCGGAGGCGGGGATCGTCCTCCTCAAGAATGACGGCAACCTCCTGCCCATCGCCCGGACCGCGAAGCGGATCGTGGTGATCGGCGGCAATGCCGATGTCGGCGTGCTGTCGGGCGGCGGTTCGTCGCAGGTCCGCTCGGTCGGCGGCGCGCCGGTCGAGATCCCGCTCGCCTATGGCGGCTCGGCCTCGTTCGCGCGGATCACCTATCATGCCTCCTCGCCGCTCAATGCGCTGCGCAAGGCGCTGCCCGGCGTCCAGATCGAATGGCAGGACGGGCGCAACCTGAACGCGACGGTGGCGGCGGCGAAGAATGCGGACATGGCGATCTTCTTCGCCACCCAGTGGACGACCGAGGCCGACGACGTGCCCGACCTGCGCCTGCCCAACCAGCAGGACGCGCTGATCGCCGCGATCGCCGCCGTCCAGCCGCGCACGGTGGCGGTGATGGAGACGGGCGGCCCGGTGCTGATGCCCTGGATCGCCAAGGTGCCCGCTATCCTCCAGGCCTGGTATCCCGGCCAGCGGGGCGGCGAGGCGCTGGCCGCGATCCTGACCGGGCGGGTCAACCCGTCGGGCCGCCTGCCGATCACCTTCCCCGCCGACGCCTCGCAGCCGCCGCGCCCGCGCCCCGTCGGGCTGGACAAGCTGAGCGAGGTCGAAGCGGCGGCGGCGGCCAATCCGGCGGCGGCGGGCGGGATCACGCTCCAGAGCTTCCCGGTCGATTATGTCGAGGGCGCCGATGTCGGCTATCGCTGGTACGAGAAAAAGGGGCTGAAGCCGCTTTTCCCCTTCGGCCACGGGCTCAGCTATACCAGCTTCGCCTATCGCAACCCGGTCGTCACCGGCGGGCGGACGATCAGCGTGACCTTCGACGTGGTGAACACCGGCCAGCGCGCCGGGTCGGACGTGCCGCAAATCTATGTCGCGCGCGACGGCAGCGGGGACGCGATGCGGCTGGCCGGGTTCCAGCGGGTCGCGCTGAAGCCCGGCGAGACCCGGCGCATCACCCTGACCGCCGAGCCGCGCATCGTCGCCGATTACGACACCGGCCTGCCCGGCTGGCGGATCAGGGGCGGGCGCTACCGGGTGGCGCTGTCGCATGACGCCGCCGACCGGGCGATCGTGACCAGCACGACCGTCGAGGCGCAGACGATGAAGCCCTGAGCGGATGGCCGATCTCCGGCGGCGTGATCGGGGACAGGGTGCGGCGGCCATGTCCGCCCGCCCATCCTCGCACCGCCCCTTGCCACTGGGCCTCTTCGCGCTGGCCAATGCGGGCGGGGTGATCGCCTATCTGCCGCTTCTGACCCTGCTGCTGCCGATCAAGGTGGAGGCGATCGACGGCGCGGGGCGGATCGGCCTGTTGTCGCTGATCGCGATCTGCGGCGCGGCGGCGGCGAGCCTGGCCAATATCCTGTTCGGCTGGCTGAGCGACCGGACCCAGCGCGCCGGCCATGGCAGGCGGGTGTGGATGGGCCTGGGGATCGTGGCGATCGCCGCCAGCTATGGCGGGTTCGCGCTCGCCACCACCCCGGCGGCGCTGATCGCGGCGATCCTGGCCTTTCAGCTGGCGGTCAACGCGCTGCTCGCGCCGATGATGGCGATCATGGCCGAGGAGATACCCGACGATCAGCGCGGCACGGCGGGCGGGCTGCTCGCGCTGGGCAGTCCGGCGGCCTCGGCCCTGTCGACGCTGCTGGTCGGATCGGCGATGCTGGGCGAGCATGGCCGGATGGCGGTGCTGCTGGGCATGAGCCTGATCCTCATCCTGCCGCTGATGCTGACGCGCGCGCGGATCATGGTCCCGGTCGAGGCCAAGGGCGCATCGGGCCCGTTGCCGCCGCGTCGCGATCTGGTCGTCGCGGGGCTGTCGCGGCTGTCGATCCAGGTCGCCGCCATCGTCACCCAGGTCTATCTCCTCTATTATTTCGAGGCGATCCTGCCGGTCGCTGAGTGGGCGGCGCTGCCGCGCTGGATCGGGCAGCTCTTCACCATCGCCTTCCTCGCGCCCCTGCCGATCGCGCTGATCCTGGGGCCGCTGGCCGACCGGACCCGGCGGCGAAAGGGCATCCTGCTGGTGGCCGCGCTGGTCGCGACGGCGGGGCTGGTCGTCATGGCCTGGATCGGGATGCGGGGAATCGGCGCCGACTGGCGGATCGCGGCGGTCGCCTTCGTCGTCTATACGACCGGCTCTTCGGTGTTCGTCGCGCTCCATGCCGGGCTGATCCTGCAACTGCTGCCCGATCCGCGCCACCGGGGGCGCGACCTGGGGCTGTTCAACCTGACCAACACCGTGCCCTCGATCATCGGCGCCTCGCTGACCTGGACGTTCGCCACGCCGCAGGATTTCACCACCGTCATGGTGGTGCTGGCGCTGATGACCGGCATCGGGGGATTGGCGATCCTGGGGGTGCGGACCTGGGAGTAGGCGCCGGACCGCGTCGCAGGCGGGGCGAATGGCGGGGGCGCAGGGGAACGTCGGCCCCCGGCGGCGCATTGCCCCCGAAAAGGAGAGCGACATGGACGATGCCATCAAGCCGACGACCGAAACCGCGCGCCCCAATCTGTCGACCGAGCATCAGCGCGACGGCGATGCCCGCCGCCCCAGCGATACGCTCGACAAGGGGCAGGCCAGCACCGAGGGGGAGGATGCGCCGAAGCGGAAATCCTCGCTGACCTGAGGAGACGCCCCGTCCTATCCGTAGTGACACAAGCCAGAACGGGGCGTCGAGGACCGTGCGGAAGCCCGACCTCGCGCTCCCCTTACCGTCAGGCGGTTTAAAAAGCGCCAAGGAATCGATGAGCTGCGGCGGAATTACACCAGCCCCGGCCCCTCCACCACCAACGCGACGCCGATATCGTTGCGCAGCGCGGGGGGCAGGTCGACCTCCAGCGCCTCGGCGGTGCGGCGGAAGGGCAGCGGCGCCGGATCGCCGGGAATCGTTACCCGCTGCACCGATCCGGTCCGCGCGAGCGCGGGGAAACGCGCGACATCGTCCTCGGGCCAGCCCAGCGTGAAGCCATGGACCGCCGCCCCCTTGCGCACATAGCGCACGTCGCGCGGGGTATAATGCGAGTCCTGCCCGCCTTCGTTGAACTGGCCGCCCTTTGACGCGGTGGGGCCCTCGCCCAGCAGGCGCCAGGGGCGGGTGGCGTAGATCGCATCGCCATAACGGCGCATCCACGCGCCGATCCGCTCGACGATCGCCTCTTCTTTCTCGTCGATCGTGCCGTTGCCGCGCATCGGCACCGACACCATCATATTGCCGTTCTTGGCGATGACGTCGCACAGCGTGTGGATGATCTTGCGCGGCGTCTTGTACCCGTCACGCGCATAGAGATCGCGGTCGTAATGCCAGTTGCCGATGCAGGTCTCGGTCTGGAAGGGATAGGGCTGGATCGACTGGTGTGCGCCGCGCTCGACATCGTCGACGATTCCCGCAAGCCGCTCCGGCGGCGTATTCTTGGCGGTCACCACCGCCTCGTTGCGGCCGCCGTTCCGCTGCATCGAGCTGTTGTACATATAGGCGGCCATATCGAGCCCCGCCTGGCCCAGCGGCAGCGTGAAATTGTCGAAGTACAGGAGGTCGGGCTGATAGAGGTCGACCAGCTCGCGACAGCGCAGCCGCCACTGGCGGACAAAGGCCGGGTTGGCGGCGGGCGGCTTTTCGTCCCAGACCCGGTCGTTTTTCTCGTGCCACGCATCGGCCTCGGCGATCGAGCGGAAGCCGTCGGGCATCTTCATCGTCGGGCCGGTATAGAGCTGTTGCGGGTCCAGCCCGTCCCACCATTGCCCGCGCCCGTCCGCCCGGGTCAGCCGCGCCGCGTCATAGCGTTGCCCGGCGCGCGGACCTTCGGGATCATAGCCATAGGCGGGTTGATACCAGTGCCAGGCATGCCCCGAATGGTTGGACACGCCGAAGCGCAGCCCCCGCTCGCGCGCCAGCTTCGCCCAGATGCCGACGATGTCGCGCTTGGGGCCGAAGCGCGTCGCATTCCAGGGATGATGGCTGGACGCATAGGAATCGAAATTGTCGTGGTGATTGGCCAGCGCCATGAAATAGCGCGCGCCCGACCGCTGATAGAGGTCGAGCAGCCGCGCCGGGTCCCAGTTCGCGGCGGTCCAGCGCGGATACATCTGCATGAAGCCGACATCGGCCGGGTGGCCGTAATGCGCCAGGTGATGCCGATAGGCGCGGGTGCCCTGCAGATACATTTCGCGCGCATACCAGTCGCCCGCCTCGGGCACGCACTGCGCCGACCAGTGCGCCCAGAAGCCGAACTTGGCATCGCGGAACCAGTCGGGCGCCTGATAACCCGCGACCAGCGAGGACCAGTCGGGCCGAAACGCCTGGGGCGTCGCGGCCCCGGCGCGACCGGGAAGCAGCGCGGACCCCCCGATGCCTCCCATGGCGGACAGGAACGATCGGCGGCCGATCTGCATCGTTTTTTCCCCTTGGAGGCTGAGGCACAGGTGCGGAACCGCGAACTTGCCTGACAAAAGCACGCGCGTCCATGGGTTTGCATGGCGCAAGGCGCGGGCGTTGCGGTCCGGCACGGTGTGGCATCGCGAGGTGCCCCCACCGAAACCTGCCGCGCCCCCGGCGGGGTGATCGCATGCGATCGGGCGCATAAGCGGGGCGGTCCGTCCCTGCCGCTACCCTGGACCGGGCCGAAGCGGGATTATCCCCGAATGTCGGACAGTTGACAGACAGCGAAAAAGCGAAGAGTGATACTGGTAACGTTACCAGATATAACGGAACGAGATAGGGAGTGGAGACGATGATGACGGGAACGCGCGCCCGCCGTTCGGGCAAGAGCGGCATCGGACCGGCCAGCCTGGCGGTCCTGGCCCTGTGTATCGCCATGCCGGCCCAGGGCCAGACCGCCCCGGCGCAGGATGGCGCGACGGTCCAGCCGGGGCAGGGCGATCAGGCGGGAGCGGGGGCTCAGGCAGGGCAGGGCGATGTGGCCTCGCCGCCCGCCGATGCCGGCGAAGCCCAGACCCGCGACATCATCGTCACCGGCTCACGCATCACCACCGGCGGCTTCACCGCGCCGACCCCGACCACGGTGATCGGCGAGCAGCAGATCCAGCAGAATGCGCAGCCCAACATCTTCACCACGGTCGCGCAGCTGCCCTCGCTCCAGGGCTCGACCGGCACCTCGGTCAACACCTTCAGCACGTCGAGCGGGCAGCAGGGGCTCAGCTCCTTCTCGCTGCGCGGCGTGGGCGCGATCCGCACCCTGACCCTGCTCGACGGGCAGCGCGTCGTCGGCGCCAACGTCACCGGCGTACCCGATATCAGCCTGTTCCCGCAGCTGCTGATCAAGCGGGTCGATGTGGTCAATGGCGGCGCCTCGGCCTCCTATGGATCGGACGCGGTCGGCGGTGTCGTCAACTTCATCACCGATACCCGGTTCAAGGGGATCAAGGGCAATGTCCAGGGCGGCCTGACCACCTATGGCGACGACCAGCAGGTGCTGGTCCAGCTGGCGGGCGGCACCAGCCTGTTGAACGACCGCCTGCACCTGATCGCCAGCACCGAATATGCGCATGAGGACGGCGTCGGCGGCGGCGAGTTCGGCACCGCGCTGGCGGGCGGGCGCGACTGGTTCCGCCAGTCGACCCTGATCAACCGCAACGTCCTGAACGACGGGACGCCGCAATATCTGTTCCGCGACTATGCCCAGCCCTATAACTACACCAAATACGGCCTGATCACCGCCGGGCCGCTCCAGGGCATCGCCTTCGACCAGGCGGGCAATCCGTTCCAGTTCCAGTACGGCTCGGGCGGGGTGCCAGCGCGCGACGCGGCGGGCAATGTCCGCGGCTGTCTCCCCGGCTTCTGCCTGGGCGGGGACCTGTCGGGCAATGTCGATGCGGGCCGCTCGCTCCAGTCGAAGATCCAGCGGGTGAACAGCTATGGCCGTATCGGCTATGACTTCGCGCCCAACGGCGAAATCTATGGCACGGTCAATATCGGCCAGGTGAAGACCAACAACCAGCCGGTCGGCGGCATGAACCGCCCGAACCTGACGATCGAGTGCGCCAATCCCTATGTCCCGGCGGCGATCAAGGCGGCCTGCACCACGGCGGGCATCACCAATTTCCAGTACGGCACCAGCAACGCCGCGCTGGGCAACAGCCAGGTCTATACCGATCGTCGTCAGTATCGCTTCGTCGCGGGCGCCAAGGGGCGCGAGGCGGTCGCCGGGTCCGACTGGTCCTACGACATCTATTACGAGCACGGCACCAACTATACCGATGTCGATGTCAGCAACATCATGCTGTCGCGCCGGTTCAACCAGGCGATCAACGCCATCACGCTGAACGGCGCGATCGTCTGCGCCGATGCGACGGCGCGGGCCAATGGGTGCCAGCCGCTCAACATCTTCGGCGGTAATCCCTCGGCGGAGGCGCTCAGCTATATCATCCCGCAGAACGGCGCCTATCAGCGGACGCGCCAGACCCAGGACGTGATCAGCCTCAACTTCTCGGGCTCGCCCTTCTCGTCCTGGGCGGGGCCGGTGTCGGTGGCGTTCGGCGGCGAGTTCCGCCACGAATTCTACCGCGTGCGCGCCGATCCCTACGGCGCGGGCTTCGCGAACACCCCGGCCAACGGCGCCTATCCGGCCGACCCGGTGCTGCTGGCGGACGGCAACAACTGGTATGCGGGCAATTACAAGAACGGCAACGGCGCCTATAGCGTCAAGGAGGCGTTCCTCGAGGCCGATCTGCCGATCATCAATTCGGATGCGGGCGGCCGGGCCAATATCAACGGCGCGGTGCGCGTCACCGACTATAGCACCTCGGGCACCGTCTGGGCGTGGAAGATCGGCGGCACCTGGGACCTGCCGGTCGACGGCCTGCGCATCCGCGGCGTGACCTCGCGCGACGTGCGCGCGCCCAATCTATCGGAACTGTTCGCCGCGCCGGTCACGACGACCCTGCCGGGCTTTTTCGATCCCTTCCGCAACGTCAACGTGCTGGCGCTCCAGAACACCATCGGCAACGTCAACCTGACGCCCGAGATCGCGCGCAACACCACGCTGGGCATCGCCTTCTCCAACTCGGCGGCGATTCCGGGGCTCAGCCTGTCGGTCGACTATTACAAGATCAAGATCACCGACGTCATCTCCAGCCTGGGCGCGCAGGACATCGTCAACCTGTGCTTCCTGAACATCGCGCCGGAGACGTGCGGCGTGTTCAACCTGAACAACCCCAACGGCCCCAATTTCATCAACGTCCAGTCGTTCAACCTGGCATCGATCCTGACCGACGGTTTCGATATCGAGGCGAGCTATCGCTGGCAGCGTCCGCTGGGCCTGCCGGGCAGCCTGACGCTGCGCGCGCTGGCGACCAATATCCGGCGGTTCATCACCGATACCGGCCTGCCCGGCACCATCCCCAACGACACGGCGGGGGTGAACATCGGCAACACGCCCAAATGGAAATGGCTGGCGGTGCAGACCTATGCCACCGACGACTGGTCGCTGCTGCTGCAGGAACGCTGGTTCAGCGACGGCAAGCTGGGCAACCAGTATATCGAGTGTACCACCGGCTGTCCCGCCTCGACCGCCAACCGGCCGACGATCGACACCAACTTCATCCCCGGCGCCTTTTATTTCGACGTGGGCGGCACCTATAACGTGACCCCGGCGGTCACCGCCTATTTCAAGGTCGACAATGTGTTCAACCGCGATCCGGCCCGTTCGCCCTATTTCGTCAACCCGGCGCTGTACGACGTTCTCGGGCGGGTGTTCCGCGCGGGCGTGCGGTTCAGCTTCTAAAGGAAACAGGCCATGACCCTGTCGCGGATCATCGCTGCGTGCCTGCTGCTCGCCCTGCCGGGCAGCGCCCTGTCCATGCCGGAGCCGTCGCGGGAGCGTCCGGGGAGCAACCCGATCATCCGGGACCGCTTCACCGCCGACCCGGCGCCGCTGGTCGTCGGCGACCGGCTGTACCTCTATGTCGGGCATGACGAGGCGCAGCGGGACGAGATGTTCAACATGAAGGAATGGCTGGTCTATTCGACCACCGACATGCGCCACTGGAGGCCGCATGGGCCGATCATGAACGTGCGCGACTTCAAATGGGCCAAGAAGGACGCCTGGGCCAGCCAGACGATCTACAAAAACGGCAAATACTGGTTCTATGCCGCGGTCGAGCATGACGACACCCATCCGGGCAAGGCGATCGCGGTTGCCGTGTCCGACAAGCCGACCGGCCCGTTCGTCGATGCCAAGGGCTCCGCGCTCGTCACCAACGAGATGACGCCCAAGGGCACGCATAGCTGGGAAGACATCGACCCGACCGTGATGACCGACGATGACGGGACGACCTGGATCGCCTGGGGCAATCGGCAATGCTATATCGCGAAGCTGAAGCCCAACATGATCGAGATCGACGGCCCGATCACCGAAATCACGCCGCCGCATTTCGAGGAGGGGCCCTGGCTGCACAAGCGCGGCAAGCTCTATTACCTGACCTATGCCTCGCTCGATCGCACGACGCAGCGGGACGAGCATGTGTCCTATGCCACCGCGCCGTCGCCCAAGGGGCCCTGGACCTATCGCGGGCTGCTGACCGGATCGGGCAAGTACAGCTTCACCATCCATCCCGGCATCGCCGACTTCAAGGGCAAGTCCTACCTCTTCCTCCACAATGCCACGCTGGCGATCGGCGACCAGAGCGGATCGATCGGTCGCCGCGCGGTGACGGTCGAGCGGCTTTACTACAACCCCGACGGGACGATGAAGCCGGTGGTCCAGACCGAAGCCGGCGTCACGGCAGCGGGGCGGTAGGGGGTGAGTCCGCTTCCTCCGCTCCACCCCGGCGAAGGCCGGGGTCCAGTTGCCATGCGTCTGAAATGGTCGCCCGTGCGATCGGCTGCTCCACCGGCGTCAAAGCAACTGGACCCCGGCTTTCGCCGGGGTGGGGCGCAAACTTCAAGGACGCGGCGCGGCGGTGGAGTCGCGTTCGACCAGCCGGTGGTCGAGGATCGTGACGCGGGGCTCTCCGTCGGCCCTGGGCGCCCCGCCGCGAATCTCCTGGATCAGCATCTGGAGCGCCGCCTCCGCCAGTGCGCGGACCGGCTGGTGGACGGTGGTCAGCGGCGGCCAGAGCGTCGTCGCGGCGATGCTGTCGTCGAAGCCCGCCACGGTCAGGTCGCCGGGCACGTCCAGATGCCGCCGATGGGCGACCGAGACGATCGCGGCGGCCATGTCGTCATTGCTGGCGAAGATCGCGGTCGGCGGCGTCGCGCCGTCCAACAGCGTCTCGCCCGCGACCAGGCCCGAGGCATAGCTGTAATCGCCCTGCACCACCTGGGTCTCGATCCCGCCCGCTTCCTCGACCGCCGCCCGAAAGCCCGCAAGCCGCGCGATGCTGGCCGACTGGTCGGGATTGCCCAGCACGAAGCCCAGCCGCCGGTGGCCCAGCCCGATCAGATGCCGGGTCATGTCATAGGCGGCGCGGTTATTGTCGATGCCCACGCACACCGCATCGGGCGCGACGCCGCCGATCACCGCGACGGGCAGCCCCGCCTCGCGCAGGATCTCGCGCACCGCCGCCGACTCGCCCAGCGGCGGCGCCAGCAGCACGCCCGCGATCCGCTGCGCGATCAGCCCCTCGATCGCCGCGCGCGACGGCGGCTTGCCGTTTTCGCCCTTCAGCAGGAACAGCTGCGCCGCGCGGGTCGAGGCGTCCTCGAACACGCCGACCAGCAGCTCGCTCATGAATGCCGCGCTGGGGTTGGAATAGATCACGCCGATCCGGATCTCGCGCGCCGTGACCAGGCTGCGCGCCATCAGATTGGGCGTGTAGTTCAGCTTGGCGATCATCTCGCGGACATGCGCGCGCACCTCGTCGCGCACCCCCGCATCGCCGTTGATGACGCGCGACACGGTCATCGGCGACACGCCCGACGCCTTGGCCACATCGATGATCGTCACGCCGCGCGGGCGCTGTCGGGTACGCGTCAAAAGCCCAATATCCTGTCGTCGCGGGGCCTGTCGCCCCGGTCGTCTTCCATCGCCGTGCCTTGCCGTAAGGGGGAAGGTCAATGCCGGGGATGCGTCCCGTCGGCGAAAATCCCGATACAATCGAAAGGCGCGGCGTGACGCGATTTCCCTATATCCGCTGGACGATCATCGCGCTGTTCGTCGGTGCGATGGTCATCAACTATCTGACGCGCAGCATCCTGGGCGTCGCCGCGCCCGCGATCATGACCGAGCAGCATATCTCGGCGCAGCAATATTCCTGGATCACCGGCGCGTTCCAGTTCGGCATCATGTTCCAGCCGGTGGCGGGCTATCTGCTCGACCTGATCGGGTTGAAGATCGGCTTCACCCTGTTCGTCGCGGTCTGGTCGTGCATCACCATCGGGCATGGCTTTGCGAGTGGCTGGATGGGGTTCGCCGGGCTTCGCGGCGCCTTGGGGCTGGTCGAGGGATCGGCGCAGCCCGCGGGCATGAAGCTCGTCGCCGAGTGGTTTCCGGCGCGCGAGCGCGGGCTGGCGGGCGGCCTCTATCAGATCGGCGCGTCGTTCGGCGCAGTGTTCGCGCCGCCGCTCGTCGCCTGGGCTGTCTTCCACCATAGCTGGCGCGCGGCCTTTTTCGTGGCGGGCGGGCTGGGGCTGCTCTGGGTCGTCGCCTGGCTGCTCTGGTACGCGCCACCCGCCCGGCACCGAATGCTGTCGCCGCGCGAGCGCACGCTGATCGTCGAGGGGCAGGAGGCCGCGCTCGCCAGGAAGCGCCGCCGCCCGCCGCTGCGCGAATTGCTTGGCCGCCGTAACCTCTGGGCGATCGCGGCGGCGCGGTTCCTGGCCGATCCGGTCTGGGGGATGCTGTCGCTGTGGATGCCGCTCTATCTGGTGCAGGCGCGGCATTTCGACCTGACCCAGATCGCGCTGTTCGCCTGGCTGCCCTTCCTCGCCGCCGATCTGGGGTGCCTGTTCGGGCCGGCCGTCGTCGCCTTTCTCCAGCGGCGCGGAGTCAATCTGATCGACGCGCGGCGCGGGGCCTTCACGCTGGGTGCGGTGCTGATGACCGGCATGATGTTCGTGGGCAGCGTGACCAGCCCGGTCGCCGCCGTCGCGCTCCTGTGCCTGGGCGGTTTCGCGCACCAGACGCTGTCGGTGACGGTCATCACCCTGTGCTCCGACCTGTTCCCGCAGGATCAGGTGGCGACCGCGACCGGCGTATCGGGGACGGCGGCCAATCTGGGCGTGCTGCTCTTCACCCTGACGCTCGGCTCGCTGGTCGATCAGGTCGGTTATCAGCCCTTCTTCATCCTGCTCGGCCTGCTCGATCTGGCGGGCGCGGCTCTCCTCTGGACCCTGGTGCGCAAACCCGCATGACCCCGATCAATCCCATCCTGCGCGGCTTCAACCCCGATCCGTCGATCGTCCGGGTCGGCGAGGACTATTATATCGCGACCTCGACCTTCGAATGGTATCCGGGCGTCCAGATCCATCACAGCCGCGATCTGGCGAACTGGACGCTGGTCGCACGGCCCCTGGTGCGCGCGGGCCAACTCGACATGCGCGGCAATCCTGATGGCTGCGGCGTGTGGGCCCCCGATCTCAGTTACAAGGACGGGCGCTTCCACCTGATCTTCACCGACGTGAAGCGCTATGGCCGCACCACCATCGACGGCGCGAAGGGCGCGTCGCTGCGCGATTTCCACAATTACTGGGTGTCGAGCGAGCGGATCGACGGCGACTGGACGGACGCGGTCCATCTGAACAGCAGCGGCTTCGACCCCGCGCTGTTCCATGACGATGACGGGCGCAGCTGGCTGCTCAACATGCTGTGGGACCATCGCCCCGACCGAAAGCGCTTCGCGGGCATCGTGGTGCAGGAAATGGACCTGACCAGCGGCCGCCTGATCGGCGAACGGCGCGTCATCTTCGAGGGGACATCGCTCGGCTTCACCGAGGGGCCGCACCTCTACAAGCGTGACGGCTGGTATCATCTGCTCGTCGCCGAGGGGGGGACAGAGCGCGGCCATGCCGTGGTGATGGCCCGGTCGCGCGCCCTGTTCGGCCCCTATGAGACGCATCCCGACGGCCCCGTGCTGACCATGCGCGACAGGCCCGACGCTCCGCTCCAGCGCACCGGCCACGGCGATCTGGTCGACACGGCGGAGGGGGAGACGTGGATGGCCTATCTCTGCGGCCGCCCGCTGCCCCAGAGCGACCGCTGCGTGATGGGGCGCGAGACGGCGATCCGGCGCATGGCCTGGGGTGCGGATGGCTGGCTGCGCTGTGCCGAGGAGCCGCCGGTGATCGACGCCCCCGAACGGATCGAGGCGCATGACGTGTTCGACTCGCCCGATCTGCCCGCCGCCTTCCAATGGCTGCGCACGCCCGATCCCGACCATCTGTTCAGCCTGACCGCAAGGCCGGGCCATCTGCGCCTGTACGGGCGCGAGACGATCGGCAGCCATTTCACCCAGTCGCTGGTCGCGCGCCGCCAGACCGCGTTCCGCTATGACGCGCAGACGCTGGTCGACTTCACACCCGAGCATTTCCAGCAGGCGGCGGGGCTGGTCTGTTATTACAACAGCAGCAAATATCTCTACCTCCACCTGACCGCCGACGATGCGGGGCGGCGGCAGGTGCAGGTCCTGTCGGTCCTGCCGGTCGGCGAGGGGCGCAGCGTGCTGAGCGCGCCGGTCCCCGCGCCCGAGGGGCCGGTCGAGCTGCGCGTCGCGGTCGATCATGAGCGGCTGCGCTTCGCCTTCCGGGCCGAGGGCGCGGGCGCGTGGCAATGGCTGCCCGAGGCGTTCGACGCCAGCCTGTTGTCGGACGAGGCCACGTTGCAGGGGCTGCCCAATTTCACCGGCACCTTTGTCGGCATGGCCTGCCAGGACATGGCGGGCACCGGGCGCCATGCGGATTTCCGCTGGTTCCGCTATGTGGACGATCCCGAACCGCACGAATGACGGCAAACAGGCCGGGCGGATCAGCCGCCGCGTTGCGCCTGCGGGTAGAGCCAGGGTTTGGCGAGCGCGATGCCCGCCAGATTCTGGGTCCGCCTTATGTGGCGAAGCCGGAAGCGCCCCGGCGGGCGCGGCAGGTCGGACCAGAGCCGGTGATGCGCGCGATAGGCGGGCGGGACCCGGACGCGTCCGCTCGCCTGCCCGATGACCGCGAGCGAGTCGCCCAGCAGCAGGACGTCGGCCAGCCCCGCATCATGGGCCAGACGGGTCGCGGCGATCAGCGCCAGCCATTCGGCGTCCATGCTGTCGCCCGGTCCGGCCATGCGCGCGACTTGGGCATGGCCGCCCATCACCACCGCCCATTCCAGGCCGGTGGGGCGCAGCCCGCCGTCGAAGAAGATCTTCACGCCGCGATGCTGCGCGCGACCGCCTCGGCCGTCTTGATGCCGTCGACCGCCGCCGACAGGATGCCGCCCGCATAGCCCGCGCCCTCGCCCGCCGGGAACAGACCGCGTGTGTTCAGGCTGTGCCCGTCCTCGCCGCGCGTGAAGCGGACGGGGGAGGAGGTGCGCGTCTCGACGCCGGTCATCACCACGTCGGGATGGTCATAGCCCGCGATCTGGCGGCCGAAGACGGGAATCGCCTCGCGCATCGCCTCGACCACGAAATCGGGCAGGCATTGCGACAGGTCGGTCGGGGTGACGCCGGGGCGATAGGAAGGGGTGACCGATCCCAGGCTGGTCGAGGGCCGCCCGGCCAGGAAGTCGCCCACCCGCTGCGCGGGCGCCTTGTAGTTGGAGCCGCCCGCGACATAGGCGCGCTCCTCCCAATGGCGTTGCAGCGCCAGGCCCGCCAGCGGGTCGCCGGGAAAGTCGCGCTCCGGATCGATCGCGACGACGAAGCCCGAATTGGCGTTGCGCTCGTTGCGCGAATATTGGCTCATGCCATTGGTCGCGACGCGCCCCTCCTCGCTGGTCGCGGCGACCACCGTGCCGCCGGGGCACATGCAGAAGCTGTAGACGGTGCGCCCGTTCTTGCAGTGGTGCGAGATGTGATATTCGGCCGCGCCCAGGATCGGATGTCCCGCCTGGTGGCCGAAGCGCGCGCGGTCGATCCAGCCTTGCGGATGCTCGATGCGCACCCCGATCGAAAAGGGCTTGGCCTCGACATGGACGCCCGCCGCCTGGAGCATCGCGAAGCTGTCGCGGGCGCTGTGCCCGATCGCCAGGACGACGTGATCCGCCTCCAGATAGCCGCCGCCGTTCAGATGCAGCCCGCGCACCCGCCGCTCGCCCGCACCGTCGGTCTCGATGTCCAGCCCGTCGACGCGGGTGGAGAAGCGATATTCGCCGCCCAGCTCCTCGATGGTCGCGCGCATGCTCTCGACCATCGTCACCAGGCGGAAGGTGCCGATATGCGGATGCGCCTCGGTCAGGATCTCGGGCGGCGCACCGGCCTTCACGAACTCGGTCAGCACCTTGCGGTTCAGGTGGCGCGGGTCCTTGATCCGGCTGTAGAGCTTGCCGTCCGAAAAGGTGCCCGCCCCGCCTTCGCCATATTGGACGTTGGATTCGGGGTTCAGCACGCTGCGCCGCCACAGGCCCCAGGTGTCCTGCGTCCGCTCGCGCACCACCTTGCCGCGCTCCAGCACGATCGGCCGGTATCCCGCCTGCGCCAGCACCAGCGCGGCGAACAGGCCGCAGGGGCCCGCACCGATGACGACGGGGCGCTTCGCACCCGGCGGCGGCGCGGCCGGCAGGTGATAGCGGGTGTCGGGGGTCCGCTGCACATCGCGGTCGCGACGAAAGCGTTCGAGCACCGCCGCCTCGTTCTTCAGGTTCACGTCGACCGAATAGACGAGCTGGATATTGCCCTTGTCCCGCGCATCATGGCCGCGCCGGGCGACGGTGAAGCGGATCATGTCGCGCGGGGTCACGCGCAACCGGCGGCAAATGGCCGCGGGCAGTGCCTCGTCCGCATGATGGAGAGGCAGTTTCAATTCACTGAGGCGGATCATCCCGTGCGCCATACAGAATTGCGCGGCGGGCCGCCATTGCCCGCGTGTGTCGGGCGTCAGGCCAGAATCAGCATCTTCTGGATGATTCCGTTCCCTTCGCGCCAGGTGCGAAAGCCCATGGCCTCATAATAGCCAAGGCCAACGGCATTGTCCGCGCCGATCGACGCATCGACCCGGTCCAGCCCGGCGGCGATCGCGGCCTCCCGGCTGACGGCGAACAATGCCTTGCCGACGCCGCGACGATGCGCGCGCGGACTGATATGCGTGCCGATGATGCCCCATCCCTCGGGCACATCGTAGGGATTGCCCGCGACGGCGCGTTTCAGCGACTGAAACCCCAGCACCGCGCCATCGCCATCGACCGCAACGCTGCACCGTATCCCCTCGGGTCCAGCGATGTAATGCGACAAGGCAAAGGCCGGATCGTTCGGGCGTACCCGGCCGGTCAAAGCGATGATCTCGCGGAGGACTCGGCTCATCGGCACGGCATCGTCCGGGGTGGCGGTGCGAATGATCATAGGGTCTTCGACGTGGTGAGCGGGAACGCCATCCTATCAGGCGGCGGCGCGATCGCCAGCGCCGGGGTTCACATCCGGGCGCGGGGCAGGTGATGGCGCGGGGCCTCGGGCACGGCGACCTGCGCCATGATCTCGGCCTGCAGGGTGGGCCAGCCTTCGCCGAACCAATATTCGCCGCGTTCCGCCCGGATGATCGGGTCGCCGCTGGTCGCGACATCCTCGACGGGCAATGTCTGTTGGTCGGGCACGTCGAAGAAGCTGCGCACGATCGGCGTGGTCGGACTTTCGCCCTCGCGCACCACGATGCCCAGCCGGTTGGAGTGCAGCCGGACCAGCGCGCCAAAGGGCTGGATGCCGAGACAGGCGATGAAGGCGCGCAGCATCGCGGGGTCGAAATGCCCCTCCCATTCCAGCATCTGGGCCAGCGCCTCGTGCGGCGACCAGGCGCGTTTGTAGGACCGGATCGAGGTGACCGCGTCATAGACGTCGCACACCGCCGCCAGCCGGGCGAAGCGGCTGATCTCCTTGCCCTTCAGTCCGTCGGGATAGCCGGTGCCGTCCATCTTCTCGTGATGGTGGAGGCACACGTCGAGAATGCGCGGGTCGAGATCCTCCAGGTCGAGCAGCATGCGATGCCCCAGGCCGGGGTGAAGCCGGATCTGCGCCAGCTCCTCGCCGGTCAGGCGGCCGGGCTTGTCGACGATCTCGGCGGGGACCTGCATCTTGCCGATGTCGTGCAGCATCCCGGCCAGCCCGGCGACGCGGACATCGTCGTCGTCCATGCCCAGATGGCGGGCCAGCCCCATCATCAGCGTGCCGACCGCGACCGAATGGATATAGGTATATTGGTCCTTGTCCTTCAGCCGGGTGACCGCGATCAGCGCGGCGCCGTTATGGCTGGTCGCATGGGCGATCTCCTCGACCATGGGCAGCAGGTCGGCGGTGCGGATGGCGCGGCCCAGCCGTGCCTCGGCGAACAGCCTGGTGACGGCGGCGATGGCGCGTTCGGCGGTGGCGGCGGCGCGCTCCAGCTCGGTCGGCGGTTTGCGGCGCCGGGGGCGGATCGCGACGACCGGCTCGGGCGCGGCGGCGGCGGGGGGCTCGGGGGGCGGAGCGGGATCGTCGTGGTCGCGGCTGTCGGCCATGGCCATCACCTTCAGCCCGCGCCCCTTGGCCAGGTCGATGGTGATCTGCGGCACCGATTCGTGAATCAGCGCCTGGTCCTGCGGACTGATCAGCAGGAAGCTGCGTCGCCAGAACGGGTTGTGGATCCAGGAACAGTGCACGGCATGAACGAACATGCCCAATTCCGCCTGATCTCCCCGGATTCGGATATACCGATTCGTGTCCCCATCGTCACTCATGGACCGCGCTTAACCGAGAGCAGGTAAAGGCTTGGTTGCGGTCTGGCGGGACGCAGCCGCGCACGCGGGCCCCGCCGCATCGGTCCGAAAGAGCGACCGATTTGGTCAGACTGGCGCCGCACCCGACCAGCCCGCAATGCGATAATCACTTGCAATAGCGTTGACTATGCGAGTCTTTAGCAATAGCGCGCGGGCAAAGGGGAAATCATCATGTCACAATCCTTCATCGCCTTGTCCTGCGTAGGCTTTTTGGCGACCGCACCGGGGATCGCCGCCGCCGAGGATGCGCGCCGCGCCGATCCTGCCGCGACCCATGCGCAGGACGCCACCGGGCAGCGCGATGTGGTCGTGACCGGACAGCGTGCGACCGGCGCCGCCGTATTGGAAAGCCCCAAGGCGACCGCCCCGCTGCTCGACACGCCCCAGACGATCACCGTGGTCAGCGAGCAGACGATCCGGAAACAGAATCTCCAGACGCTGCGCGACGTGCTCCAGACGATTCCGGGCATCACCTTCGGCGCGGGCGAAGGCGGCGGCGGCTATGGCGATTCGATCAACCTGCGCGGCTTTTCGGCGAACAACGACGTCACGATCGACGGCGTCCGCGACAGCGCGCAATATAGCCGGACCGACCCGTTCAACCTGCAACAGGTCGAGGTCTATAACGGCGCGAACAGCGTCTTCAACGGATCGGGATCGGTCGGCGGCACGATCAACCTCGTCTCCAAGGTGCCCACGGCCGAGACGCTGACGATCGTGCAGGGGTCGGTCGGCACCGACAATTATTATCGCGGCGCGGTGGACAGCAATGTCCGCGCCTCCGACCTGGTCGCGGTGCGGCTGAACGCGGCCTATCATCACAACGACATACCCGGCCGCGACGTCGAGAAGATGGAACGCTGGGGCGTCGCGCCCTCGGTCACGATCGGCATGACCGGCCCGACCAGCCTGACGCTCGCCTATGTCCATCAGGAGGATCGCAACACGCCGGTATACGGCGTGCCCTATTTCGACAACGGACTGGTCGACGGCTTCGTGCCGGGCGCGAGCCGCAGCGCCTATTTCGGCATCGCCAATCTCGACCGGCAGGACATCACCGTCGACCGGTTCACCGCGACCTTCCGGCATCAGGTCGATGCGCATCTCAGCCTGCGCAATCTGACCCGCTGGCAGCAGGTCACGCAATATAGCGTCACCTCCGCGCCACAGGGGACCTTCTGCCTCGCCTCGACCGGGCGGCAACCGATCACCGCGACGCCGGGCGCGACCGTGGGGGCGGCCTGTCCCGCCAATGTGCCGCCGGGCTATTATCTGCCGTCCGGCCCGCGGGGCTATGTGCGCGATCAGCGCAACCAGATGCTGTACGACCAGTTCGACGTGCGGCACGAGGCGGGGGCCAAGGGCGGCCTTCACAATGTCCTGAATGTCGGCCTGTCGGGAACGCTGGAGAATTACCGCATCACCACGGCCTCGCTGCTGCGCAACGCCAATGGCAGCGCGGTCTCGCCGCTGCCGCTGATCGCCATCGCCGTGCCGAACACCGACTATACGGGGCCGATCAACCTGACCACGACCGCCCAGTCGCGCAGCGAGACGCGCAACCTGGCGGTCTATGCCTTCGACACGCTGGAGCTGAACCGCTTCTTCGAGCTGAACGGCGGCGTCCGGTACGAATATCAGGAGGCGAATTTCCGCGCCCTGCCGCTGGCGGTGGTGCCGCCGGGGACGACCCCGCTGACCGCGCTCCAAGCCCAGCCGCAGGTCAGCCGCGAGCGGCTATTCTCCTGGCGGGTCGGCGGCGTGTTCCACCCGGTCGAGAATGTCAGCCTCTATGCCGGCTATGGCAATGCCAAGACCCCCTCGTCCGCGACCGTGCGGTTGGGCTGCGGCGTGCCCTCGACCGCGACCGCCGCGAATCCGTGCGCCGTCGCGCCCGAAACCGCGAAGAATTACGAAGCCGGGGTGAAGGCCGGGCTGTTCGACCGCCATCTGGAGGTGACCGCCGCCGTCTTCCGCAACGAACGCACCAATTACCGCGTCCCCTCCAACGATCCCGCGCTGCCCGCCGGGCTTCAGGTGCTGGACGGGCGCAGCCGGGTGGACGGCGTCGCGCTAGGCCTGTCGGGGGCGATCACCCCGGCCTGGACGATCTTCGCCAACTATACCTATCTCGACGGCAAGGTGCTGCAGAGCATCTCCAACCGCGACAAGGCGGCGGGCGTGGCCGATGTGCAGGCGAACAGCCAGCTGATCCAGACGCCCAAGCATTCGGGCAGCCTGTTCACCACCTACAAGCTGCCCTTCGGACTGGAGGTCGGCTATGGCCTGACCTATCAGGGCGACTTCGCGACCAATGCGCCGGTCGCGGCCAATCGCACCCAGTACCGGGCGGAGGATTATCTGATCCACCGCGCCTTCCTGGCCTATACGCTGGCCGAGCGCTGGACGCTGCAGCTCAACGTCCAGAACTTCACCGACGAGAAATATGTGACCGGCGTGCGCAACAATGTGAACGCGACGACCGGCGTCGTCACCGGCGGCTGGGCGGTCCCCGGCGACCGGCGGCAGGCCACGCTCAGCCTGTTCACCAACTTCTGAACGGACTAGCGTTGCCGTCATGCTGATCGCCATCCCCAACGTCCTCGATCCTGCCGGCGTGGCGCAGGTCCGTTCGATCGTCGATGCAGGGGAATGGGCGGACGGCAACGCCACCTCCGGCCCGCAGGCCGCGCTCGCCAAGCGCAACGCGCAACTGCCCGAGGACTCCGCCGCCGCCACCCAGGCGGGGCGGATGGTCCTCGACGCGCTGGGCCGGTCGCCGCTGTTCGTGGCGGCGGCGCTGCCGCTGAAGGTCTATCCGCCGCTGTTCAACCGCTATGCCGGGGGGCAGGCGTTCGACGTGCATGTCGACAATGCCGTCCGTCTGAAGCGCGGCAGCGATTTCCGCATGCGCAGCGACCTGTCGCTGACGCTCTTCCTCGAAGACCCCGCCGCCTATGACGGTGGCGAGCTGGTGGTCGAGGATCTGTTCGGCGAACAGCGGGTGAAGCTGGGCGCGGGCGATGCGGTGCTCTACCCCGCCTCCAGCCTCCACCGGGTCGAGCCGGTGACGCGCGGGTGCCGCGTCGCGTCGTTCCTGTGGGTCCAGTCGATGGTCCGCGACGATGGCGAGCGGCGCATCCTGTTCGACCTCGACCGCGCGATCCAGCGGGTCGGGGCGGAGAAGGGGCAGGGGGACCGATCGGTGGTCGAGCTGACCGGCGTCTATCACAATCTGCTGCGCCGCTGGGCCGACGCCTGAGCGGATCGCCCCGGTCCGGGCCGGGGCGACGAGCCCTCAGAACCGCCCGCGCAGCGTCACCCGCACATTGCGCGGCGCGCCCGGCATCGTCCACACATCGGCATAGCTGCTGCTGATATAATAGACGTCGAACAGATTCTCGAGGTCGAGCCGCACGTCGAAGCGCGGCGTCACCGCCCAGGTCGCATCGGCGCGCACGATCGTATAGGCGGGCAGGCGATAGCCGCTGGCGAAGGGGTCGCCGTTGCGCGCGCCGACATGGGTGACGCCGCCGCCGACCGTCACCGCCCCCACCCGCTGATGCAGGTCCAGCGCGGCGAGATGCTTCGGGACGTTGGACAGCGTGGTGCCGATCAGCGCGGTGTTCTTGTCATTACGCACCGTGGCGTCGGTGTAGGTGTAGGTCGCCGTGCCGGTCAGCCCGCTGGCCAGCCGCAGGTCGGCCACCGTCTCGACCCCGCGCGACCGCTGGCGGCCGATCTGGGTCTTGGTGAAGACATCGGTGGCATTGGGGTTCAGCACGTTGCGCTTGGTCATGGTGAACAGCGCGGTCTGGCCGGTCAGCGCGCCGCCGAACAGCGCATATTTCGCGCCGATCTCGGTGGACTCGCTACGCTCGGCGTCGAAGCTGCTGATCCCGTCCGACGGGTTCAGGCGCAGCGACTGGCCCCAGCTGGTGAACAGCGAGAAGCGCGGGCTGGCCGCCCAGCTCAGCGCGGCGCGCGGGGTGATGCCGCGATCCACCGTATCCAGCCGCAGATCGCCGCGGACATGGTTCACCATCGTCTCGCGAAAGCTGTTCCAGCGCGCGCCGATCAGCGCGGTGAAATCGCCGAAGCGGATCAGGTCCTGCGCATAGATGCTCTCGCTGCGGAAGGAGTGGTGGCGGTTCTGGAACGCGGTCGGCACGGGCAGGGGCTGGCCATAGACGGGGGCGAAGGCGTCGATGGTCAGGATCGGCGCACCCGGCCGCCCGCGTGCCTGGTCCATGCGGAAATCCATGCCGTGGCGCACCCGGTCGGCCCCGATGCGCAGCTCGTGCGACAGGCCCAGCCAGTCGAGTTTCGCGGTCAGCTCGGCCCGCGCGGTCAGGTCCTGCCAGCGGAAATCGTGGAAGCGCCGCGACCGTCCGATCGTCCGGCCATCGGCCTGCACCCCGCGCGCGCCGAAATCGGGCTGGGTCGCATAGCCGGTCAGGAAGCCGTCGCGGCTGGACAGCCCGGCCTCCAGCGAGACGCGGTCGGACAGCGCGGCAAAGACGCTGCCCTGTTGCCACAGCATGCGCTGGGTCATCCGGCCATCGGCGGGCTCGCCCAGGAAGGTGCTGCGGTCCATCGAGCGCGCATTGCCCTTGATCGCCGCCACGCCGCGATCGATCGGCGCGCGGTTGCGCATGAACTCGGCCTGGTAAAGGAACCGCAGGTCCTGGCTCGGGGTGAACGAGACCGAGGGGGCGAGCAGCAGCCGGTCGGTGTGGACGAACTGGCGGAAGCTGTCGCCCTGTTCCGACACGCCGATCAGCCGTGCGGCTAAAGTATCGGTCACGGGGCCGCTGATGTCGCCGGTCGCGCGCAGCCGGTTCCAGCTGCCATAGCTGAGCGAGGTTTCGCCCTGGAGCGTCGTGGTCGGCGTCTTGGTGACGATGTTGAGCGAACCGCCGGGCTCGCCCAGCCCCGACAGTGCGGCGGCGGCGCCCTTCAGGAATTCGAACCGCTCGACCGTGGCGGTGTCGACCGGCGCGTTGAAGCCCAGATTGCTGTTGAACCGGTTGATGAGGATGTCCGGGCCGCTATTCTCGTTCCCCGCAAAGCCGCGGATCGAATATTTGTCCCACAGCCCGCCAAAGTCGTTCTGCCGCGCGACCCCGCCCGCCAGGTCGATCGTGTCGTCCAGCCGCGTCGCGCCCAGCCGGTCGATCAGTGCGTGGTCGATGACGCGTAGGCTTTGGGGATAGCGGGCGGGCGACGCGTCGGTGCCGGTGATGCTGGCATTGGCGTCGCGCAGGCCGGTGACGACGATATCGGTGCGGTCCGTCGCATCGTCCCGCACCGCCCTATCGCCCCGCAGCGCCGACGCGGTCTGCGCCTGAACGCCCTGGGCCATCATCGCCCCGGCCAACAGCATGGCGCGCCCCATCGCCTTCGACATCATCACAAGCCCCCACATCAATCGATTTCGGGCGCGCCATATCGATAATGCTAATAACTCTCAATCATGAAGTGATGATCGGATACCGCTACCTGTCACGCCGCTGACATGCCGCGCTGTCATGCGCCTGGGGCATGACGGTCGGGACTCGGGCAACTTCCGGGCGGCCATGGCGATTGAGGATCATGAAATGACCGGATTCTGGCGAATCATCTGCCATGCGGCGGCGCTGGCCGCGACGCTCGCCCCGCTGAGCGGCTGGGCACGGCCGCTCAAGGTCATGACGTTCAACGTCCGCTATGCCTCGGACGAGGGGGCGGAGCGCTGGGCGGTGCGGCGGCCGGTGATGGTCGAGCTCATCCGCCGCGCCGCGCCCGACCTGATCGGGACGCAGGAACTGCTCCAGCGGCAGGGCGACAACCTGACCCGCGCGCTGCCCGGCTATCGCTGGTTCGGGCGCGACCGGCGCGGGGGGCATGACGACGAGCATATGGGCATCTTCTATCGCCCCGACCGGCTGACCCTGATCCGGCATGGCGATTTCTGGCTGTCGGACACGCCCGACATGGTGGGCAGCCGGAGCTGGGGCACCGACCTGCCGCGCATGGCGAATTGGGGCGTGTTCGAGACGAAGGGGGCGGAGCGCCGCCGCTTCCTGTTCGTCGACACGCATCTGCCGCACCGCGACGAGGATGCCGAGGCGCGCGACCGTGCCGCTAGGCTGATCCTGTCGCGGCTGCCCGCACTGGCGCAGGGGTTGCCGGTGGTGCTGGCGGGCGACATGAATGCGCGTCCCGACAGCGCGGCCTATCGCACGCTGGCGGGGGCGATGACCGATGCCTGGACCAGCGCCGCCGGGCGCGAAGGGCCGGAGATGACCTTTCACGACTTTACCGGCACGCCCGACCGGCGGATCGACTATCTGTTCCTGCGCGGCTTTCGCGCGGACCATATCGCGACCGATCGCTGGCATCGGGGCGCGACCTATCCGTCGGATCATTTCCCGGTCCGCGCCACCCTGTCCTTCGCGGCGGGGCACAGCCGGTAACGTCTTTTGCGATAGCGTTATCATTTGCCCGTTCCTATGCTCCCGCCGGAATCCGATGGCCGCGAACCGGCGGCCCGACGGGACAGGAGAGGGATGACGATGCGCGAAGGGCAATCACGGTCTGGCGCCGGGCGGCGGGCGATTCTGGCGCTGGCTCTGGGGGCGGCAACCGCCTGGCCGGTCATGGCCGAGGCACGGCCGCGCATCCTGACCCCGATGAGCGCGCATGCCGTCCTGCAACGCGACCGCCCGATCATCGTCGAGGGGACGGCGGACGCGGGCGAGCGGGTGAAGGTCACGCTGGGCGGCAACAGCGCCGATGCCACCGCCGACCGCCAGGGCCGCTGGCGCGCGACCCTGCCCGCCATGGCGGCGGGCGGCGCGGCGCTGACCCTGACCGCGACCGGCCAGGACGGCGCGACCGATGCGATGGACGATCTGCTGATCGGCGATGTCTGGCTGTGCTCGGGCCAGTCGAACATGGAATATCCGACCAAGCAGGCGCTGAACGGCGAGATGCTGGTCAAGGGCGCGGCCGACGACCGTATCCGCCTGCTCGACATCGCGCATCATGTCGGCCTGTCACCCGAAGAGGCGCTGGAGAAGCGCCCAGTCTGGGCCGCCGCCGCGCCCGCCAGCGTCGCCGATTTTTCCGCCGCCTGCTATCTGATGGTCAAGGATCTCGCGGCGAAGTCCAAGGTGCCGATGGGCGCGATCGATTCGAGCTGGGGCGGGACCAAGATCATTCCGTGGATCCCCGGCGTCGATGCGCGCAAGCTGCCGGGGCTGGCCGCCGATGTCGACCTTCTGGCGCTCTATGCGCGCGACCATGCCGCCGGGCTCCGCGCCTTCGGCGGCCGTTGGGGCGAGTGGTGGCGCAAGGCCAGCGGGACCAGGGCGGGGCAGGAGCCCTGGAATGCGCCCGACCGCCTGAACTGGACCCCGGTGCCCAAATTCGGCCCGTGGGAGGAATGGGGCGTGCCCGCGCTGGCCGATTATAACGGGTTGGTCTGGTTCCGGCAGGGCTTCGATCTGGCCCAGGCCCCGACCGGCGACGGCGTGGTCGAGCTGGCCGGGATCGACGAGATGGACACGGTGTGGGTCAACGGGGTGGTCGTGGGCGCGACCTTCGGCTGGGGCGACTGGCGCCGCTACACCGTGCCTCGCGCGGCGCTTCGGAAGGGGCGCAACGAGATCGTCGTGGGGCTGGGCGACGGCTATGGGCCGGGCGGGATGTTCGGCCCGGCCGACCAGATCCGCTTCACCCCCGCCGGGGGAGCGCCGATCCCGCTCGGCACCGGCTGGCGCTATTCGGTCTATAAGCGCGACGACCAGAGCTATCCGCGCAGCCCCTGGGAAAGCCATGCGGGGATCGGCACGCTCTATAACGGTATGATCGCGCCGCTGGGGCCGATCGGGCTGAAGGGCGTCGCCTGGTATCAGGGCGAGTCGGATGTGGGGCGCGCCGATTATGGCGACCGGCTGGCGCTCCTGATGGCGGGCTGGCGGCGGCAGTTCGGCGATGCGAACCTGCCCTTCCTGATCGTGCAGCTCGCCAATTACGGCGCGCCGCCGGTCCGGATCGAGGATAGCGGCTGGGCCGCGCTGCGCGAGACGCAGCGTCTGGCGGTGCTGCGCGATCCGCATAGCGCGCTGGCCACGACGGTCGATATCGGCGTGCGCAACGACATCCACCCCGCCGACAAGAACGAGTTGGCCAAGCGGCTGGTCTTTGCGCAGACGCATCTGGAGGCGGGCGATCGCGCCAAGGCCTCCGGGCCGATGATCGCCTCGGCGACGCGGGGCCAAAGCGAGGTGGTGCTGCGCTTTACCGGCGTGCAGGGCGCGCTCCACGCCTGGAGTGCGGCGGCGCCGATCGGGTTCGAGCTGTGTGACGCCACCGCCTGTCGCTATGCCAACGCGACGGTGAACGGGTCGGAGGTGCGGCTGGCCGATGCCAGGCCCGGCGATGTGCGTGTGCGCTATGCCTGGGCCGATGCGCCGGTGGTCAATCTCTATGACGAAGCCCCGCATCCGGTGGTGCCGTTCGAGGCGGCAATCACCGACCAATAACGCAACCCGTCGCCCCAGCGCAGGCTGGGGCCTTTTGCGGATGACGACGATCCTTGCCAAAGATCCCAGCCTACGCTGGGATGACGGTGCTTGTGGCTGGGTCCTTTGCCAGCCTCTGCCTGCAACCCGTTGAGCCGTCACAAAAGGCGCTTGAAATAAAATTCCATCGGGTTGAAAGATAGCAACGACCCGATGGAATCGGGCGAAGCGTTGAGGAGAGAGCATGGCCGTGCCGCCAGAAGGCATTTCGCGCGCCAACCTGGCCCCGTTGCGACTGCATGTCCCCGAGCCGAAGTTCCGGCCGGGCGATGCGGTCGACTTCGCCGGTGTCGAGGTTCCCCCCGCCGGAGCGCAACGCCGCCCGGACACCGCCGCGCCCGCCGACAGCTTCCACGAACTTGCCTATACGCTGGTCCGCGTGCTGGATGACGAGGGCCGCGCAGTCGGTCCCTGGGACCCCCGGCTTTCCCCCGATGCCTTGCGCCGTATGCTGCGCCACATGGTGCTGCTCCGCGCGTTCGACGAGCGCATGTTCCGCGCGCAGCGTCAGGGCAAGACCAGCTTCTATATGAAGGCGCTGGGCGAGGAGGCGGTCGCCGTCGCCGCCGCCCATGCGCTCGACTATGAGGATATGTGCTTCCCCTCCTATCGCCAGCAGGGGCTGTTGATCGCGCGCGACTGGCCGCTGGTCGACATGATGAACCAGATCTATTCCAACAGCGCGGACCGGCTGGGCGGCAAGCAGCTGCCCATCATGTATTCGGCCAAGGAAGCGGGTTTCTTCTCGATCTCCGGCAACCTCACCACCCAATATCCGCAGGCTGTCGGCTGGGCGATGGCCTCGGCCGCCAAGGGCGATACGCGGATCGCCGCCGTGTGGTGCGGCGAGGGCTCGACGGCGGAGGGCGACTTCCACTCGGCCTGCACCTTCGCCGCCGTCTATCGCGCGCCGGTCGTCATGAACGTCGTCAACAACCAGTGGGCGATCTCCAGCTTTTCCGGGTTCGCGGGGGCGGAGGCGACGACCTTTGCCGCGCGCGCGATCGGCTATGGCATTGCGGGTTTGCGGGTCGACGGCAACGACGCGTTGGCGGTCTATGCCGCCACCCAATGGGCCGCCGAGCGCGCGCGGACCAACCAGGGCGCGACGCTGATCGAGCATTTCACCTATCGCACCGAGGGGCATTCGACCTCGGACGATCCCACGCAATACCGCTCGGCGGGCGAGCCGACCGCCTGGCCGCTGGGCGATCCGATCCGGCGGTTGAAGGATCACCTGATCGCGCTGGGCGAGTGGGACGAGGAACGCCACGTGACCCAGGACCGCGAGGTCGCCGAGGAAGTCCGCGCCGCGCAAAAGGCGGCTGAGGCGAACGGGATTCTCGGCCACGGCCTGCACCAGCCGCTCGACAGCCTGTTCGACGGCGTGTTCGAGGAGATGCCCTGGCATTTGCGCGAGCAGCGCCAGCAGATGCTCGACGAGGAAGAAGCGAGCGGACGGCCATGGGCGCGCAAGTGAATTTCCCCTCTCCCATCGGGAGAGGGAGGGGCCCGCTCGGCACCGCCGAGTGGGAGGGTGAGGGTATCCTCGCCGTACGTCCCACCCTCACCCTCCCGGCGCTATGCGCCTCCTTCCCTCTCCCAAAGGGAGAGGGACAGTGAGCGACACCATGACCGAGACTTTCGAACAGGCGGGCGAAACCACCCGCATGAACATGATCCAGGCGATCAACTCCGCCATGGACGTGGTCATGGCGCGCGACCCTGATGTGGTCGTGATGGGCGAGGATGTCGGCTATTTCGGCGGTGTCTTCCGCGCGACGGCGGGCCTTCAGAAGAAGTATGGCAAGACCCGCGTGTTCGACACGCCGATCACCGAATGCGGCATCATCGGCGTCGCGGTCGGCATGGGCGCCTACGGCCTGCGCCCGGTGCCGGAGATTCAGTTCGCCGACTATATCTACCCCGCGCTCGACCAGCTCGTATCGGAGGCGGCGCGGCTGCGCTATCGCTCGGCGGGGGAGTTCACCGCGCCGATCACCGTGCGATCGCCCTTTGGCGGCGGCATCTTCGGCGGGCAGACGCACAGCCAGTCGCCGGAGGGCATCTTCACCCATGTCTCGGGCATCAAGACGGTGATCCCGGCGACCCCCTATGACGCCAAGGGCCTGTTGATCGCCGCGATCGAGGACAATGACCCCGTCCTCTTCTTCGAGCCGAAGCGCATCTATAACGGCCCGTTCAACGGCCATTGGGATCGCCCGGCGGAGAATTGGTCCAAGCATCCCGGCGGCGAAGTGCCGACCGGCTATTACCGCATCCCGCTGGGCAAGGCGGCGACGGTGCGCGCGGGCGAGGCGGTGACGATCCTCTGCTACGGCACGATGGTCCATGTCTGCGCCGCCGTGGTCGCGGAGATGGGCGTCGATGCCGAGATCCTCGACCTGCGCACGTTGATCCCGCTCGACATCGAAGCGATCGAGGCGTCGGTCAAGAAGACCGGCCGCTGCATGATCGTGCACGAGGCGACGCGGACGGGGGGCTTCGGCGCGGAGCTGTCCGCGCTGGTCCAGGAACGCTGCTTCTACCATCTCGAAGCGCCGATCGCGCGCGTGACCGGCTTCGACACGCCCTATCCGCACAGCCTGGAATGGGCCTATTTCCCCGGCCCGGTCCGCATCGGCCAGGCGCTCAAGACCTTGTTGAAGGACGCCTGACATGGCCCGTTTCACCTTCCGCCTGCCCGATATCGGCGAAGGCATTTCCGAGGCCGAGATCGTCGCCTGGCATGTGAAGCTGGGCGACCGGGTCGAGGAGGACCAGTCGGTCGCCGACATGATGACCGACAAGGCGACGGTCGAGATGGAGTCGCCGGTGTCGGGCACGGTGGTCGAGCTGGCGGGCGAGGTCGGCGATCAGGTGCCGATCGGATCGGCGCTGATGGTGATCGAGACCGATGCGATCGAGGCCGCGTCGCCCGCGACGGAAGAGGCGGTGCTCCAAGCCGAAAACCCCGGCGTCGAAGAAGCGCAAACTCCCTCTCCCCCTGTGGGAGAGGGGCGGGGTGAGGGGGCGGCGCCGCAAGCCGAAACCCCCGTGGCCCCCCCTCACCCCGACCCTCTCCCACAAGGGGAGAGGGAGCAGAAGAAGGTGCTGGCCTCGCCCGCCGTCCGCGCGCGGGCGGTGGATCTGGGCATCGACCTGTCGAGCGTGAAGCCCGCCGAGGGCGACCGGGTGCGCCACTCCGATTTGGACGCCTTCCTGCGCTACGGTTCGGGGCAGGGCTATACCCCCGCCCGCCCGCCCCGCGCCGATGAGCAGGTTCGCGTCATCGGTATGCGCCGCCGCATCGCGGAGAACATGGCGGCGTCCAAGCGCGCCATCCCGCATTTCACCTATGTCGAGGAAATCGACGTCACCGCGCTGGAGGACACCCGCGCGCAACTGAATGCGGGGCGCAGCAACCGGCCCAAGCTGACCCTGCTGCCCTTGCTGATCGTCGCGATCTGCAAGACGCTGCCCGACTTCCCGATGCTGAATGCGCGCTATGACGACGAGGCGGGCGTTGTGACCCGAGCGGGCGCGGTGCATATGGGCATGGCGACCCAGACCCCGACCGGGCTGATGGTCCCCGTCATCCGAAACGCCGAGAGCCGCAATGTCTGGCAGCTGGCGACCGAGATCGCGCGGCTGGCCGATGCGGCGCGCACCGGCAGCATCGCCGGGGGCGACATGGGCGGTGGCACCATCACGCTGACCTCGCTCGGGCCGCTCGGCGGGATCGCGACGACGCCGGTCATTAACCGGCCCGAGGTGGCGATCATCGGTCCCAACCGTATCGTCGAGCGGCCGGTCTTCCGCCCCGACGGACGCGGCGGCGAGACGATCGCGCGCGCCAAGCTGATGAACCTGTCGATCAGTTGCGATCACCGTGTCGTCGATGGCTATGACGCGGCAAGCTATGTCCAGGCGCTGAAGCGGTTGCTGGAGATGCCGGTGATGCTGTTCGCAGATTGAGGGCCGATCCGGGGTGAGGGTGTACGCTTCGAGCTCGCTCAGCGTGAACCGCTGTCGGTAACTATTCCCCACCTCCGTTCCGCCTGAGCGAAGTCGAAGGCCACGCATCACCCCATCCACCGGCCACACGCCCTGTCCTCGCAGACGGGCGGACGCCAGGGTCGCGCGCCGACCAAGCCTTGCCAACCGCGCCCCCGGCGTGGAACAGGGGCGGCATGACGACCGACCATAACGCCCGCACCGGCCTGATGCTCGGCATCGGGGCCTATATCAGCTGGGGCATATTGCCGCTCTATCTCAAGCTGTTGAAGGGTGTGCCGGCGCTTCAGGTGCTGGCCCATCGCATCCTGTGGTCGCTGTTGCTGCTGGCGCTGGTCGTGCTGGTCGCGCGGCGGGGGCGGGCGATCCTGGCGGCGGCGCGCGGGCGTACCCTGTTGCTGCTCTGCGCCAGCGCCGCGCTGATCGCGGTGAACTGGCTGGTCTATATCTGGTCGGTCCAGAACAACCATGTGCTCGAGGCGAGCCTGGGCTATTTCATCAACCCGCTGATCAACGTCGCGCTGGGCGTCGTGCTGCTGGGCGAGCGGATCCGCCGGGGACAGGCGGTGGCGGTCGGCATCGCCGCGCTGGGTGTGGCGGTGCTGGCGATCAGCGGGGGCGGGGCGATCTGGATATCGCTGACGCTGGCATTGTCGTTCGGATTCTATGGCCTGGTCCGCAAGGTCGCCGCGATCGACGCGCTGGGCGGCCTGACGGTCGAGACGCTGCTGCTGGCCGCGCCCGCGCTGGCGGTGCTGGTGCAGGCCAGCGTCACCGGCACGGCGGCGTTCGGGGTGGACCGGCATCTCGACATGCTGCTGATCCTGGCGGGGGCGGTGACCGCGGCGCCGCTGCTGATGTTCGCGGCGGCGGCGCGGCGGCTTCGCTATTCGACCCTGGGGCTGCTGCAATATCTCGCCCCGACATTGCAATTCGCGCAGGCCGTGCTGTTGTTCGGCGAGCCGCTCAAGCCCGTGCACATCGTCACCTTCGCGCTGATCTGGGCGGGGTGCGCGCTCTATGCCTTTGACAGCGTGCGGGGGAGCCGGACGCCCGTCACCGCCGAGTAAATCGGCTCACCGCCGCCCGCTCTGCAATTTCGCGACCGCGCGCCGCAGCACCCCGCGCGGCGCCACCCGCGTGCTGGCGGCGGTCAGCCGGTTGAGCAGCCCCGACACCATCACCGCCTGGCCCCGGCCGAGCGCATCCAGCCCGTCGCGCACCACCTGGTCCGACGTGCCCGCAAAGCGTTCGAACAGCGGCGTCTGCGCCATGCCCGCGACATCAGCGAACTCGGTCCTGGTCGGCCCCGGACACAGCGCGGTGACGATCACGCCGCGCCCCTTCACCTCTTCGTGCAACGCCTCGGAGAAGTGCAGCACGAACGCCTTGCTGGCATAATAGACCGCCATATAGGGCCCCGGCTGAAAGGCGGCGGTGGACGCGACGTTCAGCACCGCACCCCGCCCGCGCGCCAGCATCGGGGGCAGCAGCGCATGGGTCAGCGCGACCAGCGCACGGGCATTCAGGTCGATCATCCCCAGCTGCGTCGCCAGATCGCCGTCCGCGAAGGGGCCCAGCGCGCCATAACCGGCATTGTTGATCAGCGTATCGATATGCAGGCCGCGGTCCGCCACCCCGTCGAGCAAGGTCTTTACCCCCTCTGGCCGTCCCAGATCGGCGGAGACGACATGCACCTCCACCCCCGGTCGCTGCCCCAGTTCCTGCGCCAGCGCGGCCAGTCGGTCGGTGCGCCGGGCGGTCAGGACCAGGCTCACCGGCTTTTTCGCGAGCGCGCGTGCGAAATCCGCGCCCAGACCGGCCGATGCGCCGGTAATCAGGATGGTGTCGGTCATGGCCGCCTCCCAAATCGCGCGGCCGTCCTTATCCGTTCAGCCAGCCGCCGGTGAATCCTGCCCTTTGCAATCCGCGCCGCAGGTGCGGGTTCCGTCGCATCGTCTTCCAGATCAGGCCGGTGCGGTGATTCTCGATCATCGCGACGATCGGGCCCTGGTCGATGCCCAGATAATCCTTGTCGACCCAGCCGATGCCGGGGACGATCTGGCCATGTTTCAACGGCTCGGGCGGGTTGGTCAGGGTCGGGTTGAACGCATCGAGAAAGCCGTATTGGCCGTAGATGCCCTGCCCATAGCGGTCGTGCATCGCCTGCACCGCCGGAATCGCGATGTCGGGGGCGAAGGGGATGGACGCGGCGGCGGCCGTGGGTGCCAGCGTGCCGTCGTCGCGCTCGCCCGGCCCGCGCGCCGAATAGCTGTAGAATTCGCGCGGCAGCCCGTCGATCGTCTGGATGAAGTCGCCCGGCCCGTCGCACGCGGTCAGCCCCCAGATGTCCGCGCCATAGCCGCGCCAACGGCCCGGATTCTCGATGGCATAGCGTTGCTGGGCATAGGCGGCCCGGCGGCTGTTCTCGAAATAATCGATGCCCTTGCCCGCCATATAGCCGTCGCGGATGCCTTTGAAGTCGACCCAGATATGGCTGTACTGGTGGCCGAACAGCGGCGCGAAGTGGAGATGCGGCTGGCCCCAGCGATCCGACCAGCTCGGCTCGAACCGGCTGGACCAGGCCTGCCATGTCCCCTCCGGCAGCGGATGGGTGGGGGAGCCCAGCGCCAGCAGATAGAGCAGCATCCCCTCGTTATAGGCGTCCCAGTCGGACTTGATGAACCCCGTCTCCGGGTGCCAGCCCATCGACAGCAAGGGCGCGCGCGGGGTGATCCAGGTCCAGTCGACGGCGCCGTAGATCCGGTCGGCGAGCGCGCGGATGCGGGCCTCGTCTGGATGATCGCCATCGAACCAGCTTTGCGCGAACAGCACGCCGCCCAGCAGCAGCGCGGTGTCGACCGTCGACAGCTCGCACCGGGCGAAGCGCTGTCCCTTGGTGACGCCCAGGAAATGGTAGAAGAAACCCTTATAGCCGCTGAACCCCGTCTCGCCCGGCCCCTGCGGCGCATCGGCGAAGAATTGCAGCGTGGTCAGCGTGCGAAGCCGCGCCTCTTCGCGGGTGATCCAGCCATTGACGACGCCGACCGGATAGGCGGTCAGCGCAAAGCCCACCGCCGCGATCGAGGCGAAGGACGGCGTCGGCCAGCGATCGGGGGCGAGGCCAGTTTCGGCATCGGTCGTTTCCCAGAAGAAGCGGAAGGTGCGTTCCTGCAGATCGCGGATCAGGTCGGGCAGAACCTGCGGAATGATGCGCGGCGCGCTCACCCGGCCCTGCTGCCCGGCACATCCCGTTATCAGGGCGGCGAGGCTCAGCCCGCCCAGATTCAGGACGCCGCGGCGGTCGTACATGGTCTCTCCTTGTTTCTTTTCTGGTGCCGTGCCGTTCTGTACCCGGCCCGGTCGTTATGGCCCGCAACCTAGCCGGAACGACCCTTTACGGGGAAGAGCAGGAGGGGGCATGGCCGACCCCGGCGTCCCGGATGCCGTGCTGGGCAAAATATGTCGGTGATACAGTATGATGGGGGCAGCCGGGCGGCCCGATGTGAGCATGCCCGTCCAGGCATGCGAATAAAAAAATGTAACCGGTTACTTGGCCGGACGGCGGAGACGCCGAATCGGTACGGGGCGGGGACTGCCCGATCCGGGCGGACGCATCGGCGATGGGATGATCGTAGAAAGGGAAAGGGCGGCTCGCCACCGAGCCGCCCGGCATCCTCTCCCGGCACGAAGCCTTGCGGCTTCCGATGCCTGATGCCGACCTGTTTTCGGCCGGTCATTCTGACATGAACGGCTCTTAATCCTGTCTTGGCCGCCCGCTCAAGCCCCTGTCGATGGACCTTGGGTTAAAGCGGTGATCCTGTGTCTTTCGAGCAACGGGTATGGTGCTGGCCGTTCGCGTGGAAACCGGGCTAAGAGGGCGGCATGACAGTTGAATTTCGGCGTGACGCGGCGGTGGCGGTCCTGACGCTACGGAATCCGCCTCATAATCATCTGGGGCTGGGAACCATTTCCGAATTGGGTGATGCGTTCGATTCGGCGGATCGCGATCCCGATATCCGGGCGATCCTTCTTCGATCCGAAGGTCGGGTCTTCTGCGCCGGGGCCGACCTGTTGAACGCCAATCCGGTGGCGGAGCCTTTGCCGCCGGGCGCGCGCAGCCCCTTCTATGTCGCGGCGGCGCGTCTGTTCGGGGTCGCCACGCCGGTCGTGGCGGCGGTGC
The DNA here is from genome assembly GCF_030818415.1 of Sphingomonas sp. SORGH_AS_0950. Lineage (NCBI taxonomy): Bacteria > Pseudomonadati > Pseudomonadota > Alphaproteobacteria > Sphingomonadales > Sphingomonadaceae > Sphingomonas > Sphingomonas sp. SORGH_AS_0950. The sequence continues at coordinate 2,245,696 of NZ_JAUTAE010000001.1, read as the reverse complement.
AGGGGGCGGCGGTGGGCGCCGGCCTGGGACTGGCGCTGGTCGCCGATTTCCGGGTGGCCACTCCCGAAGCGCGGTTCGTGGCCAATTTCGTCGCATTGGGCCTGCATCCCGGCTTCGGCATCTCGGCGGTGCTGGAGCGCGTGATCGGGCGACAGCGCGCGGCGATGATGCTGCTCACCGGGCGGCGCATCCGGGGGGACGAGGCCGAACGCTGGGGGCTGGTCGACCAGCTGGTGCCGCCCGACCGGCTGGACGAGACGGCCCTGGCGCTGGCCCGGGAGATCGCGGCGGGCGCACCGCTGGCGGTGGCCTCGACCCGGCGGACGCTGCGCGGCGACCTGCGCGCGCTGGTCGAGGCGGCGACCGACCATGAACTCGCCGAGCAGGCTAGGCTGATGCAGACCGAGGATTTCGCCGAAGGAGTACGCGCAGTCAGCGAACGCCGGCCGGGACGGTTCGTGGGGCGATAGGGGGCGGCAATTCCGACCCGCCGTTCAGCCTGAGCGAAGTCGAAGGCCAAGGGAATCACGCCGCCAGAAGCGCGGGGCGGCGGTTTAGCGTGGCCTTCGACTTCGCTCAGGCTGAACGGGCGGTGGGGTAGGGGGCGCGGCGCACGGCCCGCCACCCCTCAGCCCTGCTTCGCCGCCAGTTCCGCCTTGCGCGCAGGCAGGGCGGCCAGGATCGCGCGGCGTTCCTCGGACGGCTTGGCGCTCCAGTTCGAGATTTCGCGGATCGTCCGTGCGCAGCCCAGGCACCAGCCCGTCGCCTTGTCCATCGTGCAGACCAGCACGCAGGGGCTGGCGATGCTCGCGGGTTCCGGTTCGACGAAGCTGATGATGTCGAGCGACATGGGATCAGATCCCGAACGAGACCTTCAGGAAGTCCGGGATCGGGCCGTTCCAGCCACCGTCATCGGGCGCCTCGTCGGCATTGGAGCGGCGGTCGCGACGCCGGTCGTCGCCGCGCGGCGGGCGCGCCTCCTGGAACCGGGGCTGCTCCTGCCGGGGCTCCGGTTCGCGGGCCTGGCGGGCCGGACGGGCGCGCGGCGCCTCCTCGACCGGCTCGGGGGCGGGGGCGGCCTGGACCGGCGTCTCGGCGGCGCGCTGGCCGCGCTCGCGACGCGGACGGCGACCGGGGCGCTCCTCCTCGACGGGGGCGGGCAGTTCCAGGCGATCGATGGTCTGGCCGGTCAGCTTCTCGATATTCTCGAGATTCTCGGCATCGTCGGGCGCGACGAAGGTATAGGCGGTGCCGGTCGCGCCGCCGCGACCCGTACGGCCGATGCGGTGGACATAATCGTCCGGATGCCAGGGCGCGTCGAAGTTGAACACATGGCTGACGCCCTTGATGTCCAGCCCGCGCGCCGCGACGTCGGAGGCGACCAGGATGTTGATCTCGCCGCGCTTGAACAACTCCAGCTCGGCCAGCCGCTGCGGCTGTTCCATGTCGCCGTGAATCTCGCCCGAGCGGAAGCCATGCTGCTTGAGCGACTTGTTCAGCTCGCGCACCGTCGTCTTGCGGTTGCAGAAGATGATCGCGGTGCGAACCTCCTCCTGGCCCAGCAGCTGGCGCAGCCGCTTGCGCTTCTCGAACGACTGGGGCGCGACCGGCACCACGAACTGCGCGATGTTGATATTGGTCGAGGCGGGACGCGCGACCTCGATCGTCTTGGGGCTTTCCAGGAACTTGTCGGCCAGCTTCTTGATCGGCGGCGGCATCGTCGCGGAGAAGAGCAGGGTCTGGCGCTGCTTGGGCAGCTTGGTGCAGATTTCCTCGATATCGGGGATGAACCCCATGTCGAGCATCCGGTCCGCCTCGTCGATGACCAGCATCGAACAGCCGGTCAGCAGGATGTTGCCGCGCTGGAACAGGTCCATCAACCGGCCCGGTGTCGCGATCAGCACGTCGACGCCCTTTTCCAGCGCCTTGATCTGGTCGCCCATCGACACGCCGCCGATCAGCAGCGCCATGGAGAGCTTGTGGTTGGCGCCGTATTTCTCGAAATTCTCGGCCACCTGCGCGGCGAGTTCGCGCGTCGGCTCCAGGATCAGGCTGCGCGGCATGCGCGCGCGGCTGCGCCCATGCGCCAGGATGTCGATCATCGGCAGGACGAAGGAAGCGGTCTTGCCCGTCCCCGTCTGTGCGATGCCGATGATGTCGCGCATCATCAGGACGGAGGGGATGGCGGACGCCTGAATCGGTGTCGGCTCGGTATAGCCGGCATCGTGGACCGTCTTCAGGAGTTCGTCGGAGAGGCCGAGATCGGCAAAGCTCATGCAGTTTTCCGGAATATGGCGTGGAGTGGGAATCGCCCCGCGCTCGCCCAGCAAGGGTAGGCGCTTGCGGATTTGACGGCAAAAGTCAAGTTTTTGCCGCGTTCGGGTCGTGAATCACCCGCTTGCCGGACAGGGCGGCGATGGTCAGCGCGCCGGCGTCAGGGCGCGGAAGCGCTGGATATCGCAGGTGCCGCCCGCCCGCGTCCGGATCGGATCGCGTCGCGCGCAGATCTGGCCGTCGGCACCGGGGCGGATATAGAAGGTGGCGTAATAGTCGATCTGCCGACAGGCGCGCGACAGATGGGCGCGCACCCGGTTGCCGCCCGCCAGGACGATGTCGACCGTCCCCTCTTCGCCGGGCAGCGCGCCCGCCAGCTGTTGCGCGGGGATGCAGCGGGGGCCCTTGCGCTCCTTCCACCGGGTCGGCGTCATCGCGCGCATCGGGGTGCGCGGCACGCGGACGATGACCCGCTCGCGGATCATGACCTGGGCGAAGCGGCCTTGCGGCAATGACGGATCGGCCGCCCCCAGCAAGGCGGGCGTTACCAGCGTCGCCAGAGTGGCGGCGGCAAGTGTCCAAGGGCGGCGCAGCATGTCAGCGGGACCCGCTCATAGCAGCGATCGTTGAACACTTCCTGAACCTGTTTTAGCGGATGGGGCATGAATTCCAGCCAGACCGCCATGATCGCCGCGCTTCGCCCCCTGCTGGGCGACAAGGGGATCGTCACCGATCCCGAACGGATCGCCCCCTGGGAGATCGACTGGCGGCGGCGCTTCTCCGGCCATGCGCCCGCGATCCTGGCCCCCGCCGATACCGCGCAGGTCCAGGCGGTGCTGCGCGCCGCGGCCGAACACCGGGTGCCGCTGGTGCCGCAGGGGGGGAACAGCTCGATGGTCGGCGGCGCGACCCCGCCCGTGGACGGCTCGGCGCTGATCCTGTCGACCCGCCGGATGAACCGCATCCGCCGCATCGATGCGCAGGCGGGCATGGCGATCGCCGAGGCGGGGGTGATCCTGGCCGAGCTGCACGATGCCGCCGAGGCGCAAGGGTGGCGCTTTCCGCTGACCCTGGGGGCGAAGGGCAATGCGACGGTGGGCGGGCTCGTCTCGACCAATGCGGGCGGCACGCAGGTCTTGCGCTTCGGGACGATGCGCGGGCTGACGCTGGGCGTGGAGGCGGTTCTGCCCGACGGGACGCTGTATGACGGGCTGTCCGCGCTGAAGAAGGACAATCGCGGCTATGACCTGGGACAGCTGCTGATCGGCGCGGAGGGGACGCTGGGCATCGTCACCGCCGCCGCGCTGCGGTTGGCCCCGGCGATCGCGGGCCATGCGACCGCCTGGGTCGGGCTGTCCGATCCGGCGGCGGGCCTGTCGCTGCTGCGCCGGTTGCAGGCCGCGACCGACATGATCGAGAGTTTCGAGATCCTGCCCGCCGAGAGCCTGGCCGCCGCCGTCGCGCATCTCCCTGGCGCGCGCGCGCCGCTGGCCGGGCCGCATCCCTGGCACGTGCTGATCGAGGCGGTGACGGGCGACCCCGCCGCCGATCCGGCCGCGATGCTGGAGGCGCAACTCGCCGCCGCGCTGGAGGACGGGGTGGTCGCCGATGCGGTGATCGCCGCATCGGACGCGCAGGGCGAGGCGTTCTGGCTGCTCCGCCACTCGCTGTCCGATGCCGAGCGCGCGCTGGGTCCGGCGGTGCAGCACGACATCGCGGTCCCGGTCGAGGCGATGCCGCGCTTCATGGTCGAGGCGGCGGCGGCGTGCGACGCCCGCTTCCCCGGCACCCATGCCTCGGGCTTCGGGCATCTGGGCGACGGCAATATCCATTTCCATGTCCGCGCCGCGCCCGGCACCGACCGCGACCGTTTCTATGCCGAACAGGCCGCGATCATCACCCGCTTCGTCCATGACCTGGTAACGGCGGCGGGCGGCACCATCTCGGCCGAACACGGCATCGGCCAGATGAAGCGCGACGAACTCGCCCGCCTCTCGCCCGAACGGGTCGCGGCGATCCGCGCCATCAAGACGGCGCTCGATCCGCACGGCCTGTTCAATCCGGGCAAGCTCGTCGCTTGCGCATAAGGCCCCGGCCCCATAGACACGAGGCCACGACACGCGGCCGGGGGGCTCGCGTGAACGCGTTTTTTGGAGATTATCATGGCCAGCGCGCCGTCCCTTCCGCTTTTCTATAACGGCCTGGAGCCGCTTTCGAGCGAGGCTCACGCCAATTACAAGGTCCGTCCGCAGGAAACGGCGCCCTTCCTCGCCGGCCAGCATGCCATCCCCGTCACCGTCGACGAATTCCCGCTGGTCCAGCGTTTCATGCCGATCGTCTTCTCGGTCGGCGAGGCGCCGATCCCGCTCGCGCTGATGGGCCTGAACGAGGGCGTCAACGTCTTCGTCAGCGACGAAGGCCGTCTGACCGAGACGAATTTCTACGTCCCCGCCTATGTCCGCCGCTATCCGTACATGCTGGCGCGCCTGCGTCCCGAGGCCGAAGAGCTGTCGCTTTGCTTCGACCCGACCTCGCCGACCATCGGGGCGTTCGACGACGGCGACGCGCTGTTCGACAACGGCCAGCCCAGCGAGCTGACCAAGAACATCCTGGCGTTCAACGAATCGTTCGAACAGGCCGGTGCCCGCACGCAGAACTTCATGGCCGAACTGGTCGAGATGGGCCTGCTGATGGACGGCGAAGTCTCGATCCAGCCCGACGGCGCGGAGCAGCCCTTCGTCTATCGCGGTTTCCAGATGGTCAATGAAGAGAAGCTGGTCGACCTGCGCGGCGACCAGCTGCGCAAGATGAGCCAGTCGGGGATGCTCCCGCTGCTCTATGCGCACCTCTTCTCGCTCTCGCTGATGCGCGACATCTTCTCGCGCCAGATGCAGCTGGGCAAGATGCCCCAGCCGCAGCTTCAGCCGATCGGCTAAGCCATGACCGGGCCGGTCGCCGCGACGGCGCGGTACAGCCATGTCGCGATCGCCTTTCACTGGGCGATCGCGGTCCTGGTGGTCGCCAATCTCGCGATCGGCCTGCTCCACGAAAGCCTGTTGCCGGGGACCATCCCGCTGCACAAGGCGATCGGGTTGACCGTGCTGGCGCTGACCGCCGGCCGGATCCTTTGGCGGCTGGGCCATCGCCCGCCGCCGCTGCCCGCCGAGGTCCCGGCCTGGGCGCGCGGCAGCGCCCATGCGCTGCACATGGCCCTCTATGTCCTGATGATCGTCATGCCGGTGAGCGGCTGGGCGATGGGATCGGGCCGCGACGTCCCGCGCCCCGTCAGCTGGTTCGGGCTGCTCGACGTACCGCCCTTGCCCATCGGCAAGGCCGCCGCCGGGCTGGGGCATGAGGCGCATGAGATTCTGGGTTGGGCGATGCTGGCCCTGGTGGCGATCCATGTCGCGGCGGCGCTGCGCCATCACTATCTGCTGCGCGACGGCCTGCTCGCGCGCATGAGCTTCCGCACGCGCTGAGCTTTTTCTCCCCTGCAAGGGGAGGGGGACCATGCGAAGCATGGTGGAGGGATGTAGCCGCCTGAGATCGGTCGGCGCCCTCGCAGAACGAGACACCCCTCGTCAGGCCGGCGCATCCCACGACCCGTTACGAAAAAATGACGAATTGCGGGGGGCGGGGTTGAACCAAATAGGCCCCTTCTTATTTATACCCTGTACGGCATCGTGTCCCCCCTTTCGCGGTGTCGTATGACACGCTTTCAGCGTGTCTCCTCCCTGAACCTTGGCCACCTCGCGCTCTCCCCCTTGCGCGAGGTGGTTTTTTATTCGGCGGCGAGCGGCAAGTCCTGCCCCAGCGCCTCGGCGCCAAGCGCGGCGATCGCCCCCCGGACCAGCGCGACGGTGGCATCGAAGCCTTCGCCCGGCGATTCCAGCGCGGCATCGAGATAAAGCGAACGGTCCAGCTCCAGCTGGATCGCATGGATGCCGCGGCGGGGATCGCCGTGCCGCTCGACGATATGGCCGCCCGCATAGGGCGCGTTGCGGGTGACGGCGACGCCCAGCCCGCGCACGGCGGCCTCGATCCGGCGGACGAAGCGGGGCTCGGCGGTCGTGCCGTGCCGGTCGCCGATCACCACCCGGGGGCTGACCGTCGCGCGGCCCAGCGGCGGCATCGAATGCAGATCGAGCAGCACCGCCACCCCGAACCGCGCCCGGACCGCCGCCAGACAGGCCGCCAGCGCCTGGTGATAGGGCCGGTGCTCCGTCTCGATCCGGGCGACGATCTCGGCATCGGTGAAGCGCCGCGCCCAGATGTCGCCATGCCCGGCGGTCCGGCGCGGCACCAGCCCCAGCCCGCTGCGCAGCTTGGCCGAACTGCGCCCGCCGATCCGCGCGCCCGCATCGACCAGCGGATCGCGCTCACCCTCGTCGCGGTTCAGGTCGATCCAGGCGCGCGGAGTGCGTTGCATCAGCATCGGCTCGTCGCCGCGCGCCGCCATCGCCACCCGGTCGATCAGCCGGTCCTCCAGCGCCATCAGCGCGGACGGCGGCACGCGCAGCGCGGCGACCAGCGCGGGGGAATAGTCCCGCCCGCCATGCGGCACCGACAGCACGACCGGACCGGCGGGCAGGGCCAGCCCGTAACCGTCATAGCAGGGGCCGGGGTTCGCTTGGGCCATTGGCGGGCGATCCTATGGCGGGCCGACAAGGCAAGCAATGGTCTGGAAATCTTAACGGCCTCGCCGCTAGAACGGCCGTCACATGAATCGGGATCAAGAGATGCTTCACATCCTGCTGGCCGAAGACGATGAGGTCATGCGCGAATATCTGACGCGGGCGCTGACCCGCTCGGGCTATCGGGTGACGGCGGTGGATCGCGGCACGGCGGCCATCCCGCTGCTGGAGAGCGAACGGTTCGACCTGCTGCTGACCGATATCGTCATGCCCGAGATGGACGGCATCGAACTGGCCCAGCGCGCCGCCGTGATGGTGCCCGACCTGCGCGTGATGTTCATCACCGGCTTTGCGGCGGTGACGCTCAAGGCCGGGCAGGCGGTTCCCAACGCCCGCGTCCTGTCCAAACCCTTCCACCTGCGCGACCTGGTGATGGAGGTGGATCGCCTTTTTCAGACAAATTCGGTCGATGGTGCAATTTAGGGCTTGCCAGCCCCCCACACCCCGGCTAATTGGCCGGCCTCCGGCGGGCGTGTAGCTCAGTGGTAGAGCACTGTGTTGACATCGCAGGGGTCGCAAGTTCAATCCTTGCCACGCCCACCATCGAAAACCCCGCTAGGCCAACGGCTTAGCGGGGTTTTTGTTGTGCGGTGCGGATCGACTGCCGGGTGGCCGTTTTTCGCGGATCTTATCCCCATGAGGGGTTTGGCGCTTTGTCGCGTATAGTCCTGTCATGACCGATCCCATCGACCACGATCTCGCCCGATTGTCGCGGGGCATGCCGCCCGCCGCGCTTGCGGATATGGAGCAGCGGGTCGCCGCGACGATCGCGGCGGCGCCCGTCCCTGTCGGAACGCTCTCGGTGCGGGGCATGGCGTTGGCGGCCGCTGTCGCCATGGTGCTGGGCCTGGCGGGCGGCGGCGTGATGGCCGGGCGGAGCGAGGCGCGCGAGCGGCCCGGGGCGGCGGTCGTCGCGCTGGGCGGGGGCCTGGCGCCGTCCACGCTGTTGCTTGGCCGGTGAGGGGCGAGATGCGCCGGGCGGTGCTGACCATCGTGATCGCCTTCGTCGCCGCGCTGGCCGGGGTGGCGATCGGATGCCGGTTGCTGATGCCCACCGAGCCGCAGGCGAGCGACATCCATACGCTCGTCCACCAGACAATCGCGCTCGACCCGGCGCAGGCGGTGGCGCTCGACCGACTGGAGACGCAGTTCGCCGCCACGCGCGCGGCGCTCGACGCCCGGCTGCGCGGCGACAATGCCCGGCTGGCGGCGGCGATCGAGGCCGAGCATCGCGACGGTCCCCGCGTGACCCAGGCGATCGACGCGGTGCATCACAGCATGGGCGACCTGCAAAAAGCGACGCTGGCGCATGTCTTTGCGATGCGCCGCGTGCTGCGGCCCGACCAGGCGGCGACCTTCGACCGGCTGGTGGTCGCCAAGCTGACCGATACGGGGCGGTGAGCCGCGATTATGCGGGCTTGTCCGACGGCGATCTGGTCGCGCTGGTGCGGGGCGGTCGGCCCGAGGCCTATGCCGCGATCGTCGCCCGGCACAAGGCGGCGCTGTATCGCCTGATCCTGGCGCATGTCCGCGACGCCGAGGAGGCGCTGGACCTGGTGCAGGAGAGTTTCGTCGCCGCGCACGGCGCGCTGGCGCGGTTCGATACGACGCGCAGCCTGCGCGCCTGGCTCAGCCGGATCGCGCTCAACAAATGCCGCGACTGGGCACGGCGGCGGCGGGTGCGCGCGGTGATCGCGCGTTTCCTGCCGGTCGAGGCGGCCGAGGCGGTGGCCGACGACCGGATCGGCGGCGAAGCGGCGGCGATCGAGCGCGACTCGCTGGCCCGCACGCTGGCCGCGCTGGACACGTTGCCCGAGGCCTTGCGCGCGCCGCTGATCCTGTGCGCGATCGAGGGGCTGAGCCAGGCCGAGGCGGCCGAGGCGCTGGGGCTGAGCGTGAAGGCGGTCGAACTGCGCATCCGCCGGGCCCGTGCCGAATTGCGCGACAGGACCGGGTGAGGGGCGCACGCCGGGCTTGCGTATAAGGGGGCATGATCGATCCGAAGACGATGATGCGCCGCCGCGATCTGCTGGCGGGGGGGGCTGGACTGGGCGCGCTGGTGGCGGTGCCGGGCTGGGCGCAGAGCCATGCGCATGGCCTGGATATGGCGCGCCCCGAGCTGAGCGGCCCCGACATCACCCTGACCATCGCGCGCCAGCACATGATGATCGACGGCAAGCCCTATCACGCGATCGGCATCAACGGCTCGGCCCCGGCGCCGCTGATCCGGCTGCGCGAGGGGCAGCGCGCGCGGATCACCGTCGTCAACCAGCTGGACGAGGAAAGCTCGATCCACTGGCACGGGTTGCTCCTGCCCTTCCAGATGGACGGGGTGCCGGGGATCAGCTTTCCGGGCATTCCGGCGGGCGGGCGCTTCACCTATGAGTTTCCGGTCGTCCAGGCCGGGACCTATTGGTATCACAGCCATTCGGGATTGCAGGAGCAGGAGGGGCTGTACGGCCCCATCGTCATCGATCCTGCCGGACCCGATCCGATCGCCGCCGAGCGCGAGCATGTCGTCCTGCTGTCCGATCACAGCGCGCTGCATCCGCATGCGATCTTCCGCCGCCTGAAATTGCAGGGCGGGTATTTCAACTATCAGAAACAGACCGTCGGCGGATTGCTGGCGGGGCGCGACCAGCCCCTGGCCGAGCGCTTGCGCTGGGGGGCGATGCGGATGGACCCCAGCGACGTGTCGGACGTGACCGGCTCGACCTATCGCTATCTGGTCAACGGCCATGGCCCGGCGGACAACTGGACCGGGCTGTTCGCGGTCGGAGAGCGGGTGCGGCTGCGGCTGGTCAATGCGTCGGCGATGACGATCTTCAACATACGGCTTCCGGGGCTGGCGATGACCGTCGTGCAGGCGGACGGGCAGGATGTCCGGCCGGTCGCGGTCGACGAGCTCCAGATCGCGGTCGCCGAGACCTATGACGTGATCGTCACTCCGGCGGAGGACCGCGCCTATACGCTGGTCGCCGAGACCTGGGACCGGTCGGGCATGGCGCGGGCCACGCTGGCGCCGCGGATCGGCATGGTCGCGCCGGTGCCGCCGCTGCGCCCCCGGCCGCTGGCGACGATGAAGGATATGGGGATGGGTGGGATGGACCAGGGCGCCGCCGCCTGCTCGCCCGAACATGCCGCGATGGGGCATTGCCAGCCCGGCGGGGGCGGCATGGATCATGGGGCGATGAAGCACGGCATGCGCGACTTCGCCAACGCGCCCGGCCTGCCACGCACGCCGGTCGTCCAGACAATTTCGCCGATGCCGGTCGACCGCACCGGCGAGCCGCCACAGGGGCTGGCCGATGCCGGGCACCGGGTGCTGACCTATCGCGACCTGGCGAGCACCCGGCCCAATCCCGATCGCCGCACGCCCTCGCGCGCGCTGACCATCCATCTGACCGGCAATATGGAGCGCTATATGTGGGCGTTCGACGGGGTGAAGCTGAACGCCGTGACCGCGCCCATTCCCTTTCGCCTGAACGAGCGGGTGCGGGTCACGCTGGTCAACGACACGATGATGGCGCACCCGATCCATTTGCACGGCCATTTCTTCGAACTGGTGACCGGGCATGGTGATCATGCGCCGCGCAAGCATACGGTCAATGTCGCGCCGGGGGGGACCGTCACCTTCGACCTGACCGCCGATGCCGAGGGGGACTGGGCGTTCCACTGTCACCTCCTCTATCACATGCATGCGGGTATGATGCAGGTGGTGACCGTTCGGCCCGATCCGGCGACGAAGGGAGATGCGGCATGATCCTGCTGTCGCTTCTGCTCGCCGATCCGCTGATGCAGCATCAGGGCATGGCGATGCCCGGCATGACGATGCCGATGGCCGCCCCGAAGCCCGCCGCGCTCCGCAAGCCTGGCAAGGCCAGGCCCCGGAATAAGGCCACCCGTGCCCCGCACGCCGCGCCGGGCCAGGCCGGAATGGCGCATCATGCCATGGAGCATAAGGCGGCGGCTTCGGCCTGCTCCCCCGAACATGCGGCGATGGGGCATTGCCAGGCGACTCCGGCCCTGGAAGCAGGTGCGGCCGATCCCGCCGCGATGCCCGGCATGGCGATGGGGGCGGAGGCCTGTCCGCCAGAGCACGCCGCGATGGGCCACTGCAAACCTGCACCGGCGGCCGAAACCCGCGCAGCCGATCCCGCCGCGATGTCCGGCATGGCGATGGGGGCGGTGGCCTGCTCGCCCGAGCACGCCGCCATGGGCCATTGCAAACCTGCACCGGCGGCCGAGACCCGCGCAGCCGATCCCGCCGCGATGCCGGGCATGGCGATGGGGACGGAAGCCTGTTCGCCGGAACATGCCGCGATGGGCCATTGCCAGCCCGCTGCCACCCCGGCGGAATTGGTGGGCCATGCCCCGCCGCCGCCCGCTCCGACGACGCGTGCAGCGGATCGCTTCTACGACCGCGCCGTCATGGCCGCCGCCGATCGCCGGATGCGGGCGGAGCATGGCGGCATGGCCTTTCACCAGATCCTGTTCAACCTGGCCGAGATCCAGGTCCGCGACGGGCGCGACGGCTATCGCTGGGACGGGGAGGGCTGGTTCGGCGGCGACATCCACCGGCTGGTCGTCAAGAGCGAGGGCGAGGGGGATTTTGGCGATCGGATCGGCGCGGCGGAAGTGCAGGCACTCTATGCCCGCGCGATCGATCCCTATTGGAACCTCCAGGCGGGCGTGCGGCAGGATGTCGGCAGCGGGGTAAGGCGCACCTATGCGGTCGTCGGGGTCGAGGGGCTCGCCCCCTATTGGTTCGATGTCGAGGGCGCCTTGTTCCTGTCGGACAGGGGCGATGTGCTGGCCCGCGCCGAGGCCTGGGTGGACCAGCGGATCACCCAGCGGGCGATCCTGCAACCGCGCATCGAGGTCAATCTCGCGGCGCAGGACGTGCCCGATCAGCGGATCGCGGCGGGCGTCTCCAATATCGAACTGGGCCTGCGCCTGCGTTACGAGATCGCCCGCGAATTCGCTCCCTATGTCGGGGTGAACTGGGAACGTCGCTATGGCCCCGCCCGTGGCAGCGGCGCGGCGCTGGCGCTGGGCATCCGTGGCTGGTTTTAGGGGCGGATGCCATTTAGGATTGCATCTTCTTCCCTCTCCCCTGGACAGGGGAGAGGGTTAGCGAAGCTTGGGTGAGGGGTTGAGCGAGCCCAAGGGCTCGCGCGCTCGCTTGCGAGCGCCCACCCCTCACCCAGCTCCGACTAAGCCTTTGCTTTCGCAAAGGCCAAGTCTGCGCAACCCTCTCCCCTCTCCCCTCTGCGAGGGGCGAGGGAAGGAGAGGTGTCTTGGTCGCGGCAGACCAGCGCAGGCTCAGCCATGGTCGGGCCATTCGGTATCGATGACCAGCAACAGCCGGTCCTCGGCACTGCCTGCGATCGGGGGAGAGCGGTGGATGATCGCCCGGTCGCCTGCGCGCTCGCGGCCCTTGAACAGGCCGACATCTCCGGGCGCCAGCGCGCGGGGCGCGGACTGCGGATCGGCGCCATGGGGCAGCCACTGGGTCGCCTGCCCGCAATAGGTGGTGATCATCCGCAGCGCGACATAGTCGGCATGGAATTTCCAGCAGCCATTGCCCGTCACCCGCTCGATACGGACCTCGACCCGGTCCTCGCCGGTCAGCGTGGCATAAAGCCGGGCCAGCGTCTCGACATCGCGGGCGAGCCAGTCATGCCAGTCCTGCGGAACCGCATCCGCCAGCGCGGCCCGCACCTTCGCCGCGACCGATCCGGCATCGGCCGCGAAGCGCAGCGCCGGAAACTCCGCCAGATCGGGCCGGGGCAGCGGCGACGCGCGCTCCCATATCGCCAACGTCACTGCCGGATCGTCGATCGTGCCCAGCACGCTGGAGTCGCGTCCCAGACGGACATGATCGGGGAGGGCGAGGGGGGCGGCGTGGAGCAGGTCGAGGGAAGGGGACAAGGGCGGGATACTCGGCTGAATGGGATGATGTATCGTACCATGCCGTGCCCATTGGCGAAAGATGCCGCCGCTCCAAAACAGAAGGGGGCGGCACCCTGCGGCACCGCCCCCCTGTTTTCGAACGAGGATCGTCCGGTATCAGCCGGCGTCCTCGTCGGGGAAGGCGTTGGTCGGCTTCGAACCCCAGACCGCGTAGAACAGGATGTAGAGTTCGCACACCGCGGTCAGCAGGAACGACTGCTGCAACCCGTAATGATCGGCCAGCCAGCCATGCACCGCGACCAGCGCGCCGCCCGCGATCGCCATGATCAGCAGGCCCGAGCCTTCCTCGGTCAGCGGGCCGAGGCCGCGAATGCCCAGCGTGAAGATGGTCGGGAACATGATCGAGTGGAACAGGCCGACCAGGATCAGCGACCACATGGCGATGTGACCATCGGCGAACACGGTGACCAGCATGGTCAGGAACGCGCCGATCGAGAAGACCGCCAGCACCGCGCCCGCAGGCACCTTCTGCATGATCGCCGAGCCGACGAAGCGACCGACCATCATCCCGCCCCACAGCAGCGTCAGGTAACGGCCCGCCGCCTCGGTGGTCATGTTGCCGATGTCGGGGCGGCTGACGAAGTTGACGAACAGGTTGCCCACGCCGATCTCGGCGATCAGGTAGATGAAGATCGCGCCGATGCCGAACACCAGGTTGCGATGCTTCCACAGCGAATGGTTCTTGCGCTCCTCCTTGGCGATCCGGCTGGTCGCCGAACCCATGGCGGGCAGCGGGAAGCGCGCGATGACGAGCGCCAGCACGACCAGAACGATCGCGACCAGGCCGTAAGGCAGGACCACCGCATGCGCATCGGCCAGGCGTTCGGCCTGGGTCAGCGCCTCACCGGCCTGCGCCGTGCCGCCCTTGGACCGGCCGAGGATCAGATAGGCGCCGAACAGCGGGGCCAGCATCGTGCCCATTGAGTTCATCGCCTGGACGAGGTTGAGGCGCGACGACGCCGTGTCCGCCGGGCCGAGCACCGCGACATAGGGGTTGGCCGCGACCTGGAGCAGGGTGATGCCGCTGGCGATCACGAACAGCATCAGCAGCGTGACGCCATAAGAGGGCAGCGACGCCGCCAGCATCATGCCGACCGCACCCGCCGCCATGATGAGCAGGCCCGTCACCAGCGACTTCTGGTATCCGATCCGCTCGATCAGCTTGGCCGAGGGGATGGAGGCGAAGAAATAGGCGATGAACCAGACGCTCTCGATCAGCGAGGCCTGGAAATAGCTCAGCTCGAACACGCTGCGCAGGTGCGGCAGCAGCGTCCCGTTGATGACCGTGATGAAGCCCCACATGAAGAACAGGCTGGCCAGCAGCGCCAGTGCGGAGCCGTATCTGCCCCCTCCCGCGGCTGGCGACGCGCCGTTGGCGCGGGAAACGACGGGTGCGGCCATGCAATCCTCTCCTTCGGGCCGGTAATCTCGCGAAAAACTGTTCGCAGACCGGCTTGCTCCTGATATTTTGTCTGACTATAGTGACGCAAAAGGCGCGTCAATGGCGTCTGGCGACGAAAGGGTGAGGCATGTCGAGGGCGTCAATCAAGACCTTTTTCACGTTGGTAGCGGTAACGTCCGTAATGAGTTCGACTGCGGCCCTGGCGGGCGAGGCGAAACGCGCCCCCGCCGGGCAACTGGCCGATGGTGCCGCGATCGAGGCGGTGACCCTGACCAACAAGGCCGGGCTGTCGGCGCGCGTCCTGACGTACGGCGCCACGTTGCAGTCGGTCATGGCGCCCGACCGCGACGGCAAGCTGGCCGACGTCCTGCTCGGCTATGACAAGGCCGACGATTATGTGAACCATCCCAATTTCTTCGGGGTGACGGTCGGCCGCTTCGCCAACCGGATCGGCGGCGGGCGCTTCACGCTCGACGGGCGCCCCTATCAGCTGACGCTGAACGACAAGGTCAATTCGCTGCACGGCGGGACCAAGGGCTTCGACAAGCATCTGTGGCGCATCGTCTCGATGAAGGACGGCCCGACCGCCAGCGTCGTCATGGCGCTGACCAGCCCCGATGGCGATCAGGGCTATCCGGGCAAGGTCGATGCGACCGTGACCTATTCGCTCGACGAGGCGGGGGCGCTGACCATCGCGTTCGAGGCGAAGACCGACAAGCCGACCATCGTCAACATGACGAACCACGCGATCTTCAACCTGAACGGCGAAGGCTCGCCTTCGGGCGCGACCTTCCACAAGCTGACCATCCCAGCGACGACCTATACCCCGGTCGACGCCAAGCTGATCCCGACCGGCGAGCGTCGTCCGGTTGCGGGCACCGTCTTCGACTTCCGCAGCCCGCGCGTGGTCGCCGACGGCATTCGCGACGGCAATGACCAGCAGATCCGCTATGGCCAGGGCTACGACCATAATTTCGCGCTCGACAAGGGCCTGACCGTCACGCCGCAGCTGGCGGCCCGGCTGGAGGACCCCGCCTCGGGCCGCGTGCTCGAGGTGCTGTCGACCGAACCGGGCGTGCAATTCTATACGGGCAATTTCCTCGACGGCACCTATGTCGGCAAGAAGGGCCATCTGTACCGCATGGGCGACGGCATCGCGCTCGAGCCGCAGAAATTCCCCGACTCGCCCAACAAGCCCGATTTCGTCTCGCCGCGCGTCGATCCCGGCAAGCCCTACCGGCATACCATGATCTACCGCTTCTCCACCGTTCGCTGACCGAAAGCCTGACATGACCGACACGCCCAAACTGCGCAGCCGCGCCTGGTTCGACAATCCCGAGAATATCGACATGACCGCGCTCTATCTGGAGCGGTATCTGAACTTCGGCCTGTCGCTGGAGGAGCTTCAGTCGGGCAAGCCGATCATCGGCATCGCGCAGACCGGCTCGGACCTCTCGCCCTGCAACCGCCATCATCTGGTGCTGGCCGAGCGGGTGCGTGAGGGCGTGCGCGAGGCGGGCGGCATCGTCCTGGAATTCCCGGTCCATCCGATCCAGGAAACCGGCAAGCGCCCGACCGCGGGCCTCGACCGCAACCTGGCCTATCTGGGGCTGGTCGAGGTGCTGTACGGCTATCCGCTCGACGCGGTGGTGCTGACCATCGGTTGCGACAAGACGACCCCGGCCGCGCTGATGGCCGCCGCCACCGTCAACATCCCCGCGATCGCGCTGTCGGTCGGGCCGATGCTCAACGGCTGGCACAAGGGCGAGCGGACCGGCTCGGGCACCATCGTCTGGAAGGCGCGCCAGATGCTGGCGGCGGGCGAGATCGACGATGCGGAGTTCATCCGCCTGGTCGCCTCGTCGGCACCGTCGACCGGCTATTGCAACACCATGGGCACCGCGACCACGATGAACTCGCTGGCCGAGGCGCTGGGCATGTCGCTGCCCGGCTCGGCCGCGATCCCCGCGCCCTATCGCGATCGCCAGGAAGTCGCGTACCTGACCGGCAAGCGCATCGTCGAGATGGTGAACGAGGACCTGAAGCCCTCCGACATCCTGACCAAGGAGGCGTTCCACAACGCGATCAAGGTGAACTCGGCGATCGGCGGCTCGACCAACGCGCCGATCCACCTCGCCGCCATCGCGCGCCATATCGGCGTCGACCTGCCCGTGCAGGACTGGGAGACCGAGGGGCACAAGATCCCGCTGCTCGTGAACCTGCAACCGGCGGGCGAATATCTGGGCGAGGATTATTACCGCGCAGGCGGCGTGCCCGCCGTGGTCAACCAGTTGATCGAGCAGGGGCTGATCCACGAGGGCGCGATGACCGTCAACGGCAAGACCATGGGCGAGAATTGCCGGGGCGTCGCGATCGAGGACGAAAAGGTCATCCGCCCCTTCGCTCAGCCGCTGAAGGAAGAGGCGGGCTTCATCGTCCTGTCGGGCAATCTGTTCGACGCCGCCGTGATGAAGACCAGCGTGATCTCGGAGGAATTCCGCGAGCGTTATCTGTCCAACCCCGACGATCCCGATGCCTTTGAAGGTCCGGCGGTCGTGTTCGACGGGCCGGAGGATTATCACCATCGGATCGACGATCCCGCGACCGGCATCACGCCGCAGACGCTGCTGTTCATGCGTGGCGCGGGGCCGATCGGCTATCCGGGCGCGGCGGAAGTCGTCAACATGCGCCCGCCCGCCTATCTGATCACCGAGGGCGTGCACTCGCTGCCCTGCATCGGCGACGGGCGTCAGTCGGGCACCTCGGGTTCGCCCTCGATCCTGAACGCCAGCCCGGAAGCGGCGGCGATGGGCGGCCTGGCGCTGATCGAGACCGGCGACCGGGTGCGCATCGACCTGAACAAGGGCACCGCCAACATCCTCATCTCCGACGAGGAACTGGCCGAGCGTCGCAAGACCCTCGCGGCGGCGGGCGGGTATAAATATCCTGCGTCGCAGACCCCGTGGCAGGAAATCCAGCGTTCGGTGGTCGGCCAGATGTCGACCGGCGCCATCCTGGAGGGGGCCGAGAAGTATCAGCGTATCGCCCAGACCCAGGGCCTGCCGCGCGACAACCATTGATCGGATACTGGCCGGAACGGTCAGGCCGGGCGGGATTCATCCCGTCCGGCCGTCCGGCGGGGGATCGGCCGTTTCGTCTAACTGTTCTCGAGCCAGGCCAGGGCGGCGTCGTAGGACAGGAAGGCGTCGATACTGGGCAGCTGGTAATTCTGCCGGACCTGCATCTTCAGGGGGCTGGAATCGACGACCAGCGCCAGTCGGTCGCCGGGCCGATAGAATGCCATGATGCCGTCGCGCATCACCTGGACCATCGTGATCGGCATGATGGGGGTGCCGCGTCGATCGACCAGCACCCTGGCATGGCCCCACTGCGCGCGCGATGCGTCGAGGAAGGGCTGGAAGCAGGCCCAGTAACGATCGGCGATCTCGACGGTCCACGCGGTTCGCGTCCGGACCTGAATGATGAAGCGGTCGTCCAGCCAGACGGAGAATCCGGGGTCGTCGATTCGCATGGGCCTGTTTTCCCCCTCCGGCACCAGATGGCATGGCGTCGCTATCCAAGTGGTTAAAACCAAAATGGACCCATTGGGAATGACCCAAATGTCGCTATGGCGGTGACGGCTGGACGACCGCGAGCGCCTCTTGACCTGAACCGGGCGGCACTCGATACCGCTAACAAAAATCGCGGAGAGTAAGACATGGCAAGCAATTCCACTCCTCTGATCGATGCCCTGCCCGAGGATTGGCGGACGGGCCGTTTCGTCGGCCGTATCGATCGCGGCGAGGGGCCATGTCCTATTTTGGTGCAGGGCGGGGAAGTTTTCGACATGAGCCGCGTCGCCCCGACCGTTTCGGCGCTGATCGCGGCCGGTACGGTCGAGGCCGGGCAGGGGGAATCGCTGGGCGATCTGGGCGACCTGAACCTGTCCCCCGAGCAAGGCGCGGCCAACCGCCTGCTCTCGCCGATCGATCTGCAATGCGTGAAGGCGGCGGGCGTGACCTTCGCCGTGTCGGCGCTGGAGCGGGTGATCGAGGAGCGTGCGCGCGGCGACCATGCCAAGGCGGCGGGGCTGCGCGCCACGCTGGAACAGGCGCTGGGCGGCAATATCCGCTCGGTGGTGCCGGGCTCGCCCGAGGCCGCGCAGCTCAAGGACGCGCTGATCGCCGAGGGGCTGTGGTCGCAATATCTGGAGGTCGCGATCGGCCCGGATGCCGAGATCTTCACCAAGTCGCCGGTGCTGTCGACCGTCGGTTGGGGCATGCCGGTCGGGGTCCGTTCCGATTCGACCTGGAACAACCCGGAGCCCGAGGTGGTGCTGGTCGCCGACGCGCATGGCAAGGCGGTCGGCGCGACGCTGGGCAACGACGTCAATCTGCGCGATTTCGAGGGGCGCTCGGCGCTGCTGCTGGGCAAGGCGAAGGACAACAACGCCTCCTGCTCGCTCGGGCCGCTCGTCCGGCTGTTCGACGACGGCTTCACCATGGACGATGTCCGGTCGAGCGAGGTCAAGCTGACCATCACCGGCACCGACGGCTATGTGCTGGAAGGCGCCAGCTCGATGGACCAGATCAGCCGCGATCCCGAGGACCTGCTGGGCCAGGCGCTCAGCGAGCATCATTATCCGGACGGCCTCGTCCTGTTCCTCGGCACGCTGTTCGCGCCGACCCAGGACCGTGACGAGCCCGGCCGCGGCTTCACCCACAAGGTCGGCGACACCGTCGTCATCGCCAACCCGCGTCTGGGCACGCTGGTCAATCCGGTGATGACCAGTGCCGACGCCCCGGCCTGGACCTTCGGTCTGGGCGACCTGATGCGCAACCTGGCCAAGCGTGGCCTGTTGTGACGGAGACTCAAGACATGTTGCAGAAGACCAGCGCCGCCGATCTGGTCGCGCGCTATCCCAGCCTGACCGACAAGCGGGTGATCGTGACCGGCGGCGGCTCGGGGATCGGCGAGGGGCTGGTCGAGGCGTTTGTCGCGCAGGGCGCGCGCGTCGCGTTCGTCGACATCGCCGAGGAGGCGAGCCGGGCGCTGGTCGAGCGGCTGTCGGGCGATGCCCGCCATGCGCCGATCCATCGCCGCTGCGACCTGACCGATCTCGACCATCTCAAGACGATCTTCGCCGAGCTGGAAGAGGCGCTGGGCGGGGTCGACATCCTGGTCAACAATGCGGGCAATGACGACCGCCACAGCATCGCGGACGTGACCCCGGCCTATTGGGACGAGCGGCTCAACGTCAATCTGCGCCACCAGTTCTTTGCCGCGCAGGCGGTGATCCCCGCGATGAAGCGCGCCGGTGGCGGCGCGATCCTGAACTTCGGGTCGATCAGCTGGCACCTGGGTCTCAACGACCTGGTCCTGTACCAGACGTGCAAGGCCGCGATCGAGGGCCTGACCCGCAGCCTGGCGCGCGATCTGGGGCGCGACAACATCCGCGTGAACACCATCGTGCCGGGCAACGTCCAGACGCCGCGCCAGGAAAAATGGTACACGCCCGAAGGCGAGGCGGAGATCGTCGCGGCCCAGTGCATCGACGGGCGCATCCAGCCCGCCGATGTCGCGGCGCTGGTGCTGTTCCTGGCCTCGGACGATGCCCGGATGTGCACCGGCCACGACTATTTCATCGACGCCGGTTGGCGCTGACAGACCGGGCGAGAGCATAGGAGAGAGTGATGCAGCAGGCCGAACATTGTCTGACCGTGGGTGCGACGCTGGGCGAGGGCCCGATCTGGGTCGACGGCCTGCTGTGGTTCGTCGATATCAAGCAGCAGCGCATCTATGCCCATGATCCGGTGGCGGGCACGCTCGATCACTGGGACTCGCCCGAAATGGTCGGCTGGGTGGTGCCGGCGCAGCGCGGCGGATTCGTCGCCGGGCTGAAGTCGGGCCCGCATCACTTCGATCCCGCCACCGGCGGGTTCGAGCGTATGGCCGAGGTCGATACGCATCTCCCCGCCAACCGCCTGAACGATGCGTGCGTCGACGGGCAGGGGCGGATCTGGTTCGGCACGATGGACAATGACGAGACGGCGCTGTCGGGCCGTCTGTTCAGCTGGGTCGCGGGACTGGTCTCGCCGTCCAGCGCCGATGCGGTGTGCATCACCAACGGTCCCGCCATCTCGCCCGACGACTCGACGCTCTATCATGTCGACACGCTGGGCAAGGTCATCCTGGCGCACGCGATCCTGGCGGACGGGACGCTCGGCCCCGCGACCGAGTTCGCGCGCTTCGGCGATGCGGACGGTCATCCCGACGGCGCGATCTGCGATGCCGAGGGCGGGGTGTGGGTCGGCTTCTATGGCGGCTGGGCGGCGCGGCGTTACGGCCCCGACGGCGTGATGACCGACGAGGTGCGCTTCCCCGTGTCCAACATCACCAAGATCGCGCTGGGCGGCCCCGACGGCCGCACCGCCTATGCCACCACCGCGCGGCAGGGCCTGTCGGACGAGCAACTCGCCGAGCAGGTCCAGGCGGGCGACATCTTCACCTTCCGGGTCGCGGTCCCGGCCAAGCCGCTCCACCGCGCGGCCTTCTGACCCCCGTCTCCGAACCCGGCGTCTCGGGTGGCCCGCTCCTGAACGGGGGCGGGCCTTCTTATCCTTCCATCGCGCTGCGGGTATCCTCCAGCGCCAGATCGACGAGCAGCCGCATGGCCTCTCCCGCGCCCTCGACATCGCCCGCGGCGATCGCGTCATAGACTTTCACATGGTCGGGCACCGGATTGCGGGGCAGCGCGCGCGACCGCTGCTTGAACTGGGTGGTCCAGGCGACCGCCGCGCCGATGCTGGCGGTCAGCACGACCAGCGCGTCGTTGCGGGTCGCGGCCAGCACCGCGTTGTGGAATTCGCGGTCCGCCGTGCGCCCCGCCTCGGTCGCCAGCGTGTGGCGGCGCATCGCGGCCAGCGCGTCGCGCATCTCCTTCAGGTCGGCCTTGTCGCGTCGCTCGGCCGCCAGCCGCGCGGCGGCGGGCTCGACGATCGACCGCAGCTCGAACAGGCTGCGCACGAACTGGATGTCGGGCTCACCCGAAAAGGCCCAGGCGAGCACATCGGGGTCGAGCAGGTTCCAACGGTTGCGCGGCAGGACGCGGGTGCCCGTCTTGGGTCGGCTTTCGACCAGCCCCTTGGCGCTCAGCACCTGCACCGCCTCGCGATAGGCGCTGCGCGACACGTCGAGCGCCTCGGAAAAGGCGACCTCGCCCGACAGCGTGTCGCCGGGGCGATATTCGCCCGACACGATCGCCGCGCCCAGCTTGTGCGCGATCGCGCCGTGCAGACGGCGGCCGGTGCCGCGCCGGGTCTTGGGTGCGGGAACCTCGGAATCGGCCGGGGACTGGACCGGGGAATCGACCAGGGGTTCGGGCGCGGCGTTCCCGTTCGTCATCATGTCATCCATCGATCGTACCTCTCCGCCCCTATCCTCGCGCATTACCTTTAACATTGCCATCGCTCCGTCAAACGAATATGTCGGAGTAATATAAAGGAGCTTCCCCTATGACCGATTTCCGCTCGATCGACGCCGCCACCGGACAGCCGGTGGGCGACGCCTTTGCGGTGCACGGACCGGCCGATGTCGATGCGGCCTGTGCCGCAGCAGAGGAGGCGTTCGACGTCTATCGCGCCACCAGCCGCGAGGAGCGCGCCGTGTTCCTCGACAGGATCGGTGCGGAGATCATGGCCATTGGCGACGATCTGATCCAGGCAGCGATGCGCGAAAGCGGTCTGCCGCGCGCGCGGCTGGAGGGCGAGCGCGGCCGCACGGTCGGCCAGCTCGGCCTGTTCGCCAAGGTGCTGCGCGCCGGGGCCTATCTCCAGGTCCGTATCGACCCCGCCCTGCCCGACCGCCAGCCGCTGCCGCGCCCCGATCTGCGCCTGCGCATGGTGCCGCTGGGCCCGGTCGCGGTGTTCGGCGCGTCCAACTTCCCACTCGCCTTCTCGACCGCCGGTGGCGACACGGCATCCGCGCTGGCCGCCGGTTGCCCGGTGATCGTCAAGGGCCATCCCGCCCATCCGCAGACCGGCGCGCTGGTCGCCGCCGCGATCGAACGCGCGGTCGAGGCCTGCGGTCTGCCCAAGGGCGTGTTCGGTCATCTGACCGGCCCCAGCAACGAACTGGGCGGCGCGCTGGTCCGTGATCCGCGCATCGCGGCGGTCGGCTTCACCGGCTCGCGCGCGGGCGGCCTGGCGCTGCTGAAGATCGCACAGGAGCGGCCCATCCCGATCCCCGTCTATGCCGAGATGTCCAGCATCAACCCGGTCGTGCTGATGCCCGAGGCGCTGAAGGCGCGCGGCGCCGCGCTGGGCACCGCCTTTGTCGGCTCGCTGACCATGGGCGCGGGCCAGTTCTGCACCAATCCGGGCCTGTTGCTGGCGATCGAGGACGAGGGGCTGGACGGCTTTGTCGAGGCGGCGCGCACCGCGCTGACCGAGGCGGCGGCGCAGACCATGCTGACGCCCGGCATCCACGCCGCCTATACCAAGGCGTCGGAGTCGCTGGCGAGCCACGACAAGGTCGAGACGGTTGCGAAAGGAAAGGTGGGCGAGGGCGTCACCGCCGGTCGCGCCGCCTTCTTCCAGACCACGGCCGAGGCGTTCCTCGCCGACGAGGCGCTGGGTCATGAAGTGTTCGGCGCGTCGTCGATCCTGGTCCGCTGCCGCGACGAGGCGGAACTGATCGCGGTGCTCAAGGCCGCCGAGGGTCAGCTGACCGCTACGATCCAGATGGATGAGGGCGATACCGACATGGCCGCGCGGCTGGTGCCGGTGCTCGAGCGCAAGGCGGGGCGGATCCTGGCCAATGGCTGGCCGACCGGCGTCGAGGTGGCGCATG